>NZ_JBFBGS010000043.1:0-82058 GCF_040684795.1 Kitasatospora sp. NPDC089797
CCCCCCCCACCCCCAACCCCCCCCCAAAAAAAACAAACCCCCCCCCAAAAAACCCAACCCCAAACACCCCAAAACAACAAAACCCCCCCCCCCCGCCGCCCGCCCCGGCGCCCCCCCCGCGCGGCCCCCCCGCGCGAGCGGGGCGCCGTCCCCCCTTTCCAGGCCCGGCAAACGTGATCTGCCGAGCACAAAAGTCCCCGGTCAATCGGGGTGCGGCCGTGCTACAGTCGAAGCAGTTGCAGTTTTGGTTCCCATGAACGTGTGTGTGCGCCTGCTGGTACCAACCAACAGGCGCATTTGTTTTGTCCGGTGTTTCAGTCTCCGGATGGGGATCGCGGCTACTTGGGGATTCACGAGGTGTGAATCCCTGATGCCCCAATATGAGGAGACGGTTATGGCTACCGGCACCGTGAAGTGGTTCAACAGCGAAAAGGGCTTCGGCTTCATCGAGCAGGACGGCGGCGGCCCGGACGTCTTCGCCCACTACTCGAACATCCAGGCCCAGGGCTTCCGTGAGCTCGTCGAGGGTCAGCGCGTCGAGTTCGACGTCACCCAGGGCCAGAAGGGCCCGCAGGGCGAGAACATCCAGGTCATCGGCTGACGTCAGCCTCTACGCTGACGCGCGATCCCTGTGATCTCGTGAAGCGGGGGCCCGCACCGCTCGACGGTGCGGGCCCTCGTTCATGCCGCAGTACGGCCGGGGCGGCACACACTCCCAGACAACGGCCGACCAGTCCGCGACCGCGGGCTGCCGACCGACGTACGGAGAACCCGTGACCACCCCTGCCCGCACGCCCCGTGACCGCGGCGACCGCACCACCACCCGTTCGGGCGAGCGCTCGGCCGACCAGGCCCGCACCGGCCGCCCCCGCCGCGGCGCGGAGAGCGCCGAGCGCCCGCGCAAGCCGCGCGGCCGCACCGGTGCCCCCAAGACGGGCGCCCCGAAGAACGGCCGCCCCGCCGCCGAGCCCGCCGACTTCACCGTCGTCGAGGGCACCCCGGCGCGGCCGCCGGCGGCGACCTTCGCCGAGCTCGACCTGCCCAAGGCGATCCTGTCCGCGCTCACCCGCGAGGGCGTCACCGAGCCGTTCCCGATCCAGGGCGCCACGCTGCCCGACTCGATCGCCGGGCGCGACGTGCTCGGCCGCGGCCGCACCGGCTCCGGCAAGACCCTGGCCTTCGGCCTGCCGCTGCTGGCCCGTACCGCCGGGCGCCGCGCGGACTCCCGGCACCCGCTGGCGCTCGTCCTGGTGCCCACCCGCGAGCTCGCCCAGCAGGTCACCGATGCGCTCACCCCGTACGCCACCGCCGTCAACCTGCGGATCACCACCGTCGTCGGCGGCATGGGCATCAGCCGGCAGGCCAACGCGGTGCGCCGCGGCACCGAGGTCCTGGTCGCCACCCCCGGCCGACTGGACGACCTGATCGGCCGCGGCGACGTCAACCTGTCCGACGTGGCCATCACCGTCCTCGACGAGGCCGACCAGATGGCCGACATGGGCTTCCTGCCCCAGGTCAGCAGGCTGCTGGAGCAGGTCGCCGAGGGCGGGCAGCGGATGCTGTTCTCCGCGACCCTGGACCGCAACGTGGACCGGCTGGTCAAGCGCTTCCTGACCGACCCGGTCACCCACTCGGTCGACCCCTCGGCCGGCGCGGTCACCACCATGGACCACCACGTCCTGCAGCTGGAGCCCACCGACAAGGCCTCCGCGACCGCCCACATCGCCTCCCGCGACGGGCGCGTGATCATGTTCGTGCACACCAAGCACGGCGCGGACCGGCTCGCCAAGCAGCTGCGCGCCACCGGCGTGATGGCCGCGGCGCTGCACGGCGGCAAGTCCCAGCCGCAGCGCAACCGGGTCCTCGACCAGTTCCGCGAGGGCGAGGTCACCGCGCTGATCGCCACCAACGTGGCCGCCCGCGGCATCCACATCGACGGCCTCGACCTGGTCGTCAACGTCGACCCGCCGATCGACCACAAGGACTACCTGCACCGCGGCGGCCGCACCGCCCGGGCCGGCGAGTCCGGCACGGTCGTCACCCTGGTGCTGCCCGAGCAGCGCCGCGAGGTCAACCGGCTGATGACGGTCGCCGGGATCCGTCCCACCGTGACCAAGATCCGCCCGGGCGACGCCGACCTGGCCCGGATCACCGGCGCCCGCACCCCCAGCGGGGTCGCGGTCGCGCTGGCCGTCCCGGTCGCCGCCCAGCCCGCGGCCCCGGCCGGCGAGGGCAAGGGCGCCGACGGCAAGTCGGGCAACGGGCGCCGCCGCTCCGGCAAGCGCTCCGGGCTGCCCACCGACGTCGACATGAACGGCAACCCGCGCCGCCCGCGCCCCAAGCAGCGCCTCGGCGCGGCCGGCCAGCAGGGCGAGCGGCCCCAGGCCGCCGGGTTCATCGGACGCTCCTCCGGCCGGGCCCGGCCGGGCAGCGGCGCCAAGTCCGGTTCCAACTACGGCACGGGGCGCCAGCGCCGCTCGTTCGACTGACGGCCGGCGGCCCGCGCCGCCGACCGGGGACCCCACCGAACGGGCCCCGCGATCCTCCCGCAGACGGGGGGACGCGGGGCCCGTTCGGCGTTTCCGGGGCGCGGGCGGACCCGGGCCGCCCCGGCGTGGCCGAAACCGTCAGCTCAGATGAATCCATCGAAGATCACTTTGAACTAACGCTTGACGGGGGACGGTCGAGGATCGATTCTTCTACACGGCCCACACACCTGTCGCACAGTCATCACGTGGCCACAGAAGTCGAGTTGACGTGAGTCGAGTCGACGTGATCCGCCGACCCGGAAGGACCATCCCCCGATGCGCCGAACCTCCGCTCTGCTGACCACCGCCCTGCTGGCCGGGGCCGCCGCCCTCGCCGCCCCGGCCACCTCCGCCCAGGCCGCCCCCTCCTGCGGCGCCTACGTCGCGGGCTGGAACGCGATCGGCACCTGCAGCGGCCTCGACCCGATGCAGACCTGGGCCGTGACCGCCACCTGTTACTACTGGAACGCCAACCACACCGCGCAGTTCTCGCGCCCCGCGCTCAGCGGCGTGGCGATGGGCGACGGCAGCGCCTCCGCGGCCTGCGGCATCGGCGACACCGTCATGTTCCCGCGCGTCATCGTCGGCGCCGCCCCGCCGGCCGGCCCCACCGGTCAGATCACCGGCTACGCCAGCAAGTGCGTCGACGTCAAGGGCGCCAACTACGGCAACGGCACCCCCGTCCAGATCTACGACTGCAACGGCAGCCTGGCGCAGAAGTGGCGGATCGGCTCCGACGGCACCATCCGCGCCCTCGGCAAGTGCATGGACGTCTCCGGCGGCGGCACCGTCAACCACACCCTGGTCCAGCTCTACGACTGCAACGGCACCGGCTCCCAGCAGTGGCAGGCCCGCGGCGACGGCTCGCTGCTCAACCCGCAGTCCGGCCGCTGCCTGGACGACCTCGGCTTCTCCACCGCCAACGGCAACCAGCTCGGCATCTGGGACTGCAACGGCGCCGCCAATCAGAAGTGGAACCTCCCGGCCTGACGCACCGCCCGGGGCCGGGTCCGCCACCCGCGGACCCGGCCCCGCGCGCTGCCCGGCGGCCGCCGTCGCCGACGCGGACGGGCCGGTGCCGCCCGGTGCGGTCACCGCTGCGGTGACCGGGGACCGGCACCGCACGGCCTCCCGGGGCTCAGGCGGTCAGGGCCGGGAGGGCGGTGAGGGCCCGAGCCGTCAGGCGGGCCCGGTCGTAGCGCTCCAGCAGCAGGGCGGCCAACTCCGGGGCGGCGCCCAGGACGTCGGCACACAGGTCGGCGCCGGTGGCGGCGGCCGCGATGCGGTCCGGCAGCAGGCCGGGAGCCAGCAGGTACGGGGCGACGGCCGTGCGGTCGGCGCCGGCCGCACGCAGGGCGGCGAGGGCGTCCGGGACGCGCGGGCCGGCCGCGGAGGCGTACGCGACCTCGACGGCCGCCCAGCCGCGGCTGCGGCGCCACTCGGCGGCGACGGCGCGGGTGGCGGCGTCGGCGGCCGGGTCGGAGGAGCCCGCGGCGGCCAGCACCACGCCGGTGCGGGACCGGACGGCCGCCGCGCGCACGTCGAGCCCGGCCTCGGCCAGGCGGCGGTCCAGGGCGGCGAGCAGCAGCGGGGAGGGGCCGAGCACGTCGGCGACCGGCAGCGCGGCGCCGGTGGCGCGCAGCGCGGCGGGGATGTCGTGCTTGGCGTGGAAGGCCCGGTTGAGCAGCAGCGGGACGGCCACCGCGTCCGTCAGCCGGGCGGCGACCTGCGGGATCCGCGGCGCGCAGTGGTCGAGGTAGGCGGTGGCGACCTCCAGCCCGGGCCGCTGCGCCCGCACCTCCCGGACCAGCGCGGCCACGGTCGCGGCGTGCCGCGGGTCGCGGCTGCCGTGGGCGATCAGCAGGAGGGCGGGCACCGGCGGTCGCCTCACTTGCCGGAGGCCAGCAGGCCCCGGTTGCGCAGCACCCGGCGTTCGACCGGGGTGAAGACGAGCAGTTCGATGGCGATGCCGACGAACAGGATCAGGATGATGCCGAGCAGGACGCCGGACATGTCGGAGAACTCCCGCTGGTCCTCCAGGAACCGGCCCAGGCCGCGGCCCAGGTCGGGGGAGGAGGCGACCAGTTCGGCGGCCATCAGGGAGCGCCAGGAGAAGGCCCAGCCCTGCTTGAGCCCGGCCAGGTAGCCGGGCAGCGCGGCGGGGATGAGCACGTGCCGGGCGCCGGTGAGGCCGGTGGCGCCGATGGTGCGTCCGGCGCGCAGGAACAGCGGCGGCACCTGGTCGATGCCCGCCACCAGGCCGTTGGCGATGGAGGGGACGGCGCCGAGCAGGATGACGGCGTACATCATCGAGTCGTTGATGCCGAGCCAGATGACGGCGGCCGGCACCCAGGCCACCGAGGGCAGCGACTGGAGGCCCTGGAGGACCGGGCCGATCGCGGTGCGCACCGGCTTGACGCGGGCGACGACCAGCCCGATCGGGGTGCCGATGACGACGGCGAGCAGGAAGCCGGACAGGCCGCGCCAGACGCTGGTCCAGATGATCGAGAACAGCGTGCCCTGGTACCAGAGGTCCTGGAGGGAGCGCCAGACGTCGGCGGGGCTGGGCAGCTTGTACGAGGAGGTCAGGTGCAGGCTGTACGCGCCCTGCCACAGGGCCAGCACCACCAGCACGCCGATCAGCGGCGGCAGCGCCTTTCCGCGCAGCACCTCGCCGAGCGAACTGCGCTGCGCGGCGACGGAGTCGAGGGCGTCCAGGCCGGCGCCGACGTCGGCGCTGTCGGAGGCGCCGCCGGGGGCGGTGCCGCTGTCCGGGCGGGGGAGGGCGGTGTCAGTGCTGGCCATGGCGGCGGATCTCCCCACGCAGTTCTTCGGTGATCTCGATGGACAGGTCGGCCACGCCGGAGGACTCGATGCGGCGCGGCTGGGGCAGGTCGATCCGCCACTCGCGGGCGACCCGGCCGGGGCGGGAGGAGAGCAGGACGACGCGCTGGGCCAGCCGCACGGCCTCGCGCACGTTGTGGGTGACGAACAGGACGGACAGCTGCCGTTCGGCCCAGATCCGGGTGATCTCGTCGTGCAGCACGTCGCGGGTGATGGCGTCGAGCGCGGCGAACGGCTCGTCCATCAGCAGCACCTTGCTGCCTTGGGCGAGCGCCCGGGCCATCGCGACGCGCTGGCGCATGCCGCCGGACAGCTCGTGCACCCGCTTGCCGTACGCGCCGTTCAGCCGGACGAGTTCGAGCAGGCGCTCGGCCTCGGCGCGCCGCTCGGGGCGCGGGACGCCGGCCAGCTTGAGGGCGAGTTCGATGTTGCGGCCGGCGGTGAGCCAGGGGAACAGGGCGTGTTCCTGGAACATCAGGGCGGGGCGGCCGCCGGGCACCTCGATGGTGCCGCGGGTGGGCTCGTCGAGGCCGGCGACCAGGTTGAGCAGGGTGGACTTGCCGCAGCCGGAGGCGCCGAGCAGGGTGACGAACTCCCCGGGGGCGACGTCGAGGGTGATGTCGTCCAGCACGTGGGTCTGGGCGCCCGCGCGGCCGAAGGACTTGTGCACGTGCGAGATCCGGACGGCGGGCGCACCGCCGGGGGCGTCGGCGCCGGGCGCGTCCGCCGAGGTGGTCAGTGCCGGGGTCATCCGGGCACCTCCTGCGTGTGGTCGGGGGCTGGCGGGGCGGGTCGGGGGCCGGGGGCCGGGCCCCGCCCGCGCCGGTGGGCATCGATCGGGGATCGACCGGGCGGGCGGGGCGGCCGGACCGCGGAACCGGGAGGGCCCGGGCGCTACTTGGCGCCGAGGCCGGCGTCCGACACGGCCGGCCGGCCCTGGGCGGCGAGGACCTTGTTCAGCAGGGTGAGGTCGTAGATGCCGTTCAGGTTGGGCTTCTTGAGGAGCCCGGCGGTGACGGCGTGGTCGGCCTCGGCCTGCAGGGTGTTCGCCAGCGGGTCGTCCAGGAAGTCGATGTCGGCCCAGGCCGGGTCGAGGATGGCGGGCTCCAGGGAGTTCCCGGCCTCCTTCTTGATCGCCTCGTTGGCGTCGGCCTTGGCCTTGTCGGAGTCGGACTTGATGAAGGCGTTGGTCTTCACCGAGCCGCGCAGCACGGCCTCCACCACGTCCGGGTGCTCCTTGAGGAACTTCTGCGAGACGATGATGTTGGTGATCACGAACTTCTTGTCCGGCCAGACGTCCTTCTCGTTGAGCAGGACCTTCGCACCGAGCGTGACCAGCTTGGAGGCGGTCGGCTCGGGCACCCAGGCGCCGTCGATGGAGCCGGACTTGTAGGCGTCGGGGGTGACCTTGTTGTCGGTGCGCACCACCGAGACGTCGCCCGCTCCGGAGGCCGCGTCGACCTTGTGGCCCTTGCCCGCCAGGTAGTTGAGCAGCGCCACGTCCTGGGTGTTGCCCAGCTGCGGGGTGGCGATCTTCTTGCCCTTGAGGTCGTCCAGGGAGGAGATCTTGTCCGGGTTGACCACCAGCTTGACGCCGCCGGAGGCCGAGCCGCCGATGATCTTCAGCGACTGGCCGTTCGACTTGGTGTAGCCGTTGATCGCGGGGGAGGGGCCGATCCAGCCGATGTCGATCGAGCCGGCGTTGAGCGCCTCGATCTCGGCCGGGCCCGCGTTGAAGACCTGGGTCTTGATCTGGGTGGAGCCCAGCTCCTTCTGGAAGATGCCCTCCTGGAGGCCGACCAGCGGGGTGCCGTGGGTCAGGTTGGCGAAGTAGCCGATCCTCACCGTGTCGGCGGACAGCTTGCTGCCCGAAGTCCCGGTGGTCGCAGCGGCGTTGGCCTTGTCGTCGGACTTGTCCGCCTTGGAACCGTAGCTGCACGCCGACAGCAGGGCGACGGCGGTCAGGCCGGCCGCGGCGGCGGCAGCGGTGCGTCTGATCCGGCCGGCGCCGGGGCGGGGCGGGGTATGGGTGAGGGCGGGGTTCGGTGCCATGGTGTCAGTCCTGTTCGCGGACGGACCGTCAGGAGACGGTCTCGGAAGCGGAGTTCGGAAGGTGGTGCGCGCGGCAGTGTGCTGCCGGGGCAAGCCGGGCGGCCGAGGGGGAGCAGCCCGGTGACGGGGAGCTCAGCCCCGTCGGCCCGCACATCGGGTCAGGCCGCCCTGGCCGCTGCCGAGGACGCCGCTGCCGATGCGGCCGCCTTCCTTGTCCATGCCCGAGAACGCCTCGCGGGGCATCAGACCCAGTCCTCCTCGGTGGGTTCCGCGCCGTGCGCGGTCGCGAAGGCCTCGCCCGCCATGCCGGCGGTGAGGGTGGTGCCGTCGGCCGGGTCGATCAGCAGGAACGAGCCGGTGCGGCGGTTGTCGGTGTAGGCGTCGAGGGCCAGCGGCTCGGCGGTGCGCAGCTTCACGTGGCCGATGTCGTTGACGTTCAACCCCTCGGCGCCGGAACGCTGTTCGAGGGTGTCGATGTCGATCCGGTAGGAGATCTCCTTGACGAGCGCGCGCACGGTGCGGGTGGTGTGCTTGAGCAGTACCTTGTCGCCGGCGCGCAGCGGCCGCTCGTTGAGGTGGCTGACGGTGGCCTCGACGTCCTTGCTGGGGGCGGGGGCCGTCCCGGCGGCGATGAGGTCGCCGCGGGAGACGTCGAGGTCGTCGGCGAGGCGGACGGTGACGGACTGGGGGGCCCAGGCGAGGTCGCTCTCGCGGCCCAGCGCGTCGATGCCGGCGACGGTGGTGGTGTGGCCGGAGGGCAGCACGGTGACCGGGTCGCCGACGCGCAGCACGCCGGAGGCCAGTTGGCCGGCGTAGCCGCGGTAGTCGGGGTGTTCCCCGGTCTGCGGGCGGATCACGTACTGGACCGGGAAGCGGGCCGGTTCGGCGCTCGGGTCGGTGCCGACCGGGACGGTCTCCAGGTGTTCCAGCAGGGTCGGGCCGCCGTACCAGTCCATGTGGGCGGAGGGTTCGACGACGTTGTCCCCGGCGAGGGCGGAGATCGGCACGGCGAGGACGTCGCGCACGCCGAGCGAGGCGGCGTAGGCGGTGAACTCGGCGGCGATGGCGGCGAAGACGGGTTCGGCGTAGTCGACCAGGTCCATCTTGTTGACGGCGAGGACGACGTGCGGCACGCGCAGCAGGGCGGCCACGGCGGCGTGGCGGCGGGTCTGCTCGACGACGCCGTTGCGGGCGTCGACCAGGACGACGGCGAGTTCGGCGGTGGAGGCGCCGGTGACCATGTTGCGGGTGTACTGCACGTGGCCGGGGGTGTCGGCGAGGATGAACCGGCGCCGGGGGGTGGCGAAGTAGCGGTAGGCGACGTCGATGGTGATGCCCTGCTCGCGCTCGGCGCGCAGGCCGTCGGTGAGCAGTGCGAGGTCGGGTGCCTCCTGGCCGCGGCCCAGGGAGACGCGCTCGACGGCCTCCAACTGGTCGGCGAGGACGGACTTGGAGTCGTGCAGGAGGCGGCCGACCAGGGTGGACTTGCCGTCGTCGACGGAGCCGGCGGTGGCGAAGCGCAGCAGGGAGGTGGCGGTGGCAGTGCTCATGGTTAGAAGTACCCCTCGCGCTTGCGGTCTTCCATCGCGGCCTCGGAGAGCTTGTCGTCGGCGCGGGTGGCGCCGCGCTCGGTGAGGCGGCTGGCGGCGATCTCGGCGATCACGGCCTCGATGGTGGTGGCGTCGGAGTCGACGGCGCCGGTGCAGGACATGTCGCCGACGGTGCGGTAGCGGACCAGCCGGCGCTGGACGGGCTCGCCCTCCTTGGGGCCGCCCCAGTCGCCGGCGGTCAGCCACATGCCGCTGCGGGAGAAGACGTCGCGCTCGTGCGCGTAGTAGATCTCCGGCAGGTCGATGCCCTCGCGCTCGATGTACTGCCAGACGTCCAGCTCGGTCCAGTTGGACAGCGGGAAGACCCGGACGTGCTCGCCGACGGCGTGCCGGCCGTTGTAGAGCGACCAGAGCTCGGGGCGCTGGCGGCGCGGGTCCCAGGCGCCGAACTCGTCGCGCAGCGAGAAGACGCGCTCCTTGGCGCGGGCCTTCTCCTCGTCCCGGCGGCCGCCGCCGAAGACGGCGTCGAAGCGGTTCGACTCGATGGCGTCGAGCAGCGGGACGGTCTGCAGCGGGTTGCGGGTGCCGTCCGGGCGCTCGCGCAGCCGGCCGTCGTCGATGAAGTCCTGGACGTGGGCGACGTGCAGGCGCAGGGAGTGCTCGGCCACGACGCGGTCGCGGTAGGCGATCACCTCGGGGAAGTTGTGCCCGGTGTCGACGTGCAGCAGCGAGAACGGGACCGCGGCGGGGGCGAAGGCCTTGAGCGCCAGGTGCAGCATCAGGATGGAGTCCTTGCCGCCGGAGAACAGGATCACCGGGCGCTCGAACTCCCCCGCGACCTCGCGGAAGATGTGCACCGACTCGGCCTCCAGCGCGTCCAGGTGGGACAGCGCGAAGGGGCCCCTTGAATGTTCGTTCTGGGCGTCGGTGCGGACCGGGCTGTCGGTCGCGGCGGTCATGCGAGTCCCCTCTCGGTCAGGAAGGCGTGCAGCTCGGCCGCGGACTCGGCGACCGCGCGGCCCTGCGTCTGGAGGCGCAACTCCGGCGCGGCCGGGGCCTCGTACGGGTCGTCGACGCCGGTCAGGCCGGAGATCTCGCCGGCCGCCTGCTTGGCGTACAGGCCCTTGACGTCCCGCTCGGCACACAGTTCGACCGGGGTGGCGACGTGGATCTCCAGGAACTCGGTGCCGGCCGCGGCGTGCCGCTCGCGCACCGCCGCCCGGGAGTCGGCGAACGGGGCGATCACCGGGGCGAGGACCTTCACGCCGTTGGCGGCGAGCTTCTCGGCGACGAAGCCGATCCGGGTGACGTTGGTGTGCCGGTCCTCGCGGGAGAAGCCGAGGCCCTTGGAGAGGAACTCGCGGATCTCGTCGCCGTCCAGCACCTCGACCTTGTGGCCCTCGGCGCGCAGCCGCTCGGCCAGGGCGAAGGCCAGCGTGGTCTTGCCCGCGCTCGGCAGCCCGGTCAGCCACACGGTGGCGCCGCGCTCGCACGGGGCGGCCGTGGGGGCCGCCTCTGCGGCTCCGCCGGCGGCCAGGGTGTTCGCTGTCACGGTTCTTTCCTCACACAGTAGTTGACGGTCCGTCAGGGTGGTCCGACCGGAGTGGGGCCGGTCAGAGGTGGATGCCGCACTCGGTCTTGCCGGAGCCGGACCAGCGGCCGGCCCGGGCGTCCTCGCCCTCGCCCGGCTTGCGGGTGCAGGACAGCGGCGAGCAGCCGATGGAGGTGTAGCCCTCCCAGAGCAGCGGGTTGAGCAGCACGCCGTTCGCGGCGACGTAGGCGTCCACGTCCTGCTGCGTCCACCGGGCGATCGGGGCGATCTTGACCTTGCGGCGCTTCGGGTCCCAGGAGACCACCGGGGTGTTCGCCCGGGTCGGCGACTCGTCGCGGCGCAGTCCGGTGGCCCAGGCGTCGTAGCCGCCGAGGCCGCGGTTCAGCGGCTCCACCTTGCGCAGCGCGCAGCACAGGTCCGGGTCGCGGTCGTGCAGCCGCGGCCCGTGCTCGGCGTCCTGCTCGGCGACGGTCCTCAGCGGGGTGAGCGTGATGACGTTGACCGGCATGGTCGCGGCCACCGCGTCCCGGGTGCCGATGGTCTCCGCGAAGTGGTAGCCGGTGTCCAGGAACACCACGTCCACGCCGGGGGACACCGAGGCCGCGAGGTGGGCGACCACCGCGTCTTCCATCGAGGAGGTGACGCAGAACCGCCGGCCGAAGGTGTCGGCGGCCCAGCGCAGCACCTCCTGCGGCGTGGCCTCCTCCAGCTCCCGGCCGGCCCGCTCCGCCAGCGCGGCCAGGTCCGCCGGTGCGGCGGGCCCTGCCGGTTCGGCGCGGTCGGTCGGCCCGGCCAGGTCCGCCGGTCCGGTGCGGTCAGTCGTGGTGCTGCTCATGTGACGTACCCCCGTTGGTCGGTGACAGCAGGCCGAGGAACTTCAACTGGAAGGCGCGGCGGCATCCGTGGCATTCCCAGGCGCCGTGCCCGGCCTCGGACGGGCGCAGGTCCTCGTCCCCGCAGTACGGGCAGAAGAAGGGGGCGGCCCGCTCACTCATCGCCCACCCCGCGGTGCCCGGCGTCCGCGCCGTGGCCGGTCCGCCCGCTCACGACAGCTGCTCCTCGGTGGCCCGGGCCGTCCACTGGGCGAAGCGCTCGCCCTCGGCGCGGTCGGCCTGGTAGCGGGTCAGCAGCCGCTCGACGTAGTCGGGCAGGCCGGCGCTGGTGACCTTGAGGCCGCGGACCTTGCGGCCGAAGCCGGCCTCCAGGCCGAGCGCGCCGCCCAGGTGGACCTGGTAGCCCTCGACCTGCTCGCCGTGCTCGTCGGTGACCAGCTGGCCCTTGAGGCCGATGTCGGCGACCTGGATCCGGGCGCAGGCGTTCGGGCAGCCGTTGATGTTGATGGTCAGCGGCTCGGCGAAGTCCGGCAGGCGCTGCTCCAGCTCGTCGATCAGCGAGCGGCCGCGCTCCTTGGTCTCGACGATGGCGAGCTTGCAGTACTCGATGCCGGTGCAGGCCATGGTGCCGCGGCGGAACGGCGAGGGGGTGACCCGCAGGTCGAGCTCCTCCAGCCCGGCCACCACCGACGCGACGTGCTCCTCGGCGATGTCGAGGATCAGCATCTTCTGTTCGGCGGTGGTGCGGACCCGGTCGCTGCCGTGGGCGGCGGCGAGGTCGGCGATCCGGCCGAGCAGCTTGCCGTCGACCCGGCCGACGCGCGGGGCGAAGCCGATGTAGAAGCGGCCGTCCTGCTGCCGGTGGACGCCGACGTGGTCGCGCCAGCGGCCGGCGGGCTCGGCGGGCGCGGGGCCGTCGAGGAGCTTGTCCTTGAGGTACTCGTCCTCCAGCACCCGGCGGAACTTCTCCGCGCCCCAGTCGGCGACCAGGAACTTCAGCCGGGCGCGGTTGCGCAGCCGCCGGTAGCCGTAGTCGCGGAAGATGCCGATCACGCCGCCGAAGACGTCGGGCACCTGCTCCAGCGGGACCCAGGCGCCGAGCCGCACGCCCAGCTTGGGGTTGGTGGACAGGCCGCCGCCGACCCACAGGTCGAAGCCGGGCCCGTGCTCGGGGTGGACCACGCCGACGAAGGCGATGTCGTTGATCTCGTGCGCCACGTCCAGCAGCGGGGAGCCGGAGATCGCGGACTTGAACTTGCGCGGCAGGTTGGAGAACTCCGGGTTGCCGATGAAGCGGCGGTTGATCTCCTCGATGGCCGGGGTGCCGTCGATGATCTCGTCCTGGGCGACGCCGGCCACCGGGGAGCCGAGGATGACGCGCGGGGTGTCGCCGCAGGCCTCGGTGGTGGACAGGCCGACGGCCTCCAGCTTCTGCCAGATCGCCGGGACGTCCTCGATCCGGATCCAGTGGTACTGGATGTTCTGCCGGTCGGTCAGGTCGGCGGTGCCCCGGGCGTACTGCTCGGAGACCTCGGCGATCGCCCGCAGCTGGGGGACGGTCAGCCGGCCGCCGTCGATCCGCACCCGGAGCATGAAGTACTCGGCGTCCAGCTCGTGCGGGTCCAGGATCGCGGTCTTGCCGCCGTCGATGCCCTCCTTGCGCTGGGTGTAGAGGCCCCACCAGCGCATCCGGCCGCGCAGGTCGGCGGGGTCGATCGAGTCGAAGCCCCGGTGCGCGTAGATCGTCTCAATGCGTGTCCGCACATTGAGACCGTCGTCGTCCTTCTTGAACTGCTCGTTGGCGTTCAGCGGGGTGAAGTGGCCCATGCCCCACTGGCCCTCGCCGCGGTGGCGGGTCACCTTGCGAGCCGCGGCGGCTGCGGCGGGGCGGCTCGCGGCGGCGCGGTCGGCCGGGGGCTCGGCAGTCTCGGGAGAGGTGGCCATGGTGGAGTCCTTCTGGGCAGGTGGCGCTGGCGCCGGGTGGGTCGCGGGGCGTGCTCGGCCGTGCGGTGCTGCTGTGACCTGCGGATTTCTCAGGTTTCTCAGGGCCGACGGCTCGGGGGCCGGAGGAGCGGTGACCGGGCCGGGCGGGCGTCTGCGCGTCCGCCGATGCGGGGACGGCGGTGGGAGCGGCGCCGGGTGCGGTGGTGCGGCGGGGTGGGCTCAGGTCACCGGACAGATGGCGCTGGACACGCGGAGGAGGTCGACGTGGAGTCGACCTACCAAGGTGGTTCCGGCGCTAGACATGGCAAGAGATTCGCACGGCGCGGGACTCGCGGTCCACTAACATCCGAATAGTGGACGCTGGAGTTTCGGCATGCGGGACGGCGGGTCGTTCCCGCCGCTCCCGGCCGGTCACCGCTCCGGAGGTCCGCCCGGGGGGTGGGCCGCCCCCCGGGCCGACGCCTGACGGCGGGTCCGCGCCCCCGCCGTACACGCGCCCGTACCCCCGGGGAGATCAACAGCGTCGCCCCGGCCCGATACCGTTAGCCCTGTGCAAGCAGCAGGCGATACGAGCAGACCGAACCCCGAACGGCCCTCCCGGCGCCGGGGCAAGGGCTCCCGGCGTGCGGCCAAACAGGCCACCTGGCGCCGCACGGCATGGGACTTGGTCAGGGACACCACCAACACCTGCGTCGAGTACCGGGTCACCGGGCTCGCCGCCGAAGCGGCCTTCTTCACCCTGCTGTCCATCCCGCCGCTGCTGCTCGGCCTGGCCGCCACCCTCGGCTACCTCGACGAGTTCGTCGGCGCGGACGCCATCGAGCGGCTCAAGCACGACATCGTCTCGGCCGCCGGGACGGTCCTGTCCGACTCCTCGGTCAACGAGGTCGTCAAACCGCTGCTCAGCCAGGTCTTCGACCACACCCGGCCCGACCTGATCTCGATCGGCTTCCTGCTGTCGCTGTGGTCCGGCTCCAGGGCGCTCTACATCTTCATCGACACCATCACCGTCATGTACGGGCTCGACGGCAAGCGCGGCATCGTCAAGACCCGGCTGCTGTCGCTCGGCCTCTACCTCGGCGCGCTGGTGATCGGCTCCCTGGTGCTGCCCCTGCTGATGGCCGGGCCCGGGCTGGTCGAGAACGCCGTCCCCGGCGCCGCCGGGCTGGTCGGCGCCGCCTACTGGCCGGTCGCGATCCTGCTGCTGATCGTCTCGCTGACCACCCTCTACCACCTGGCCGTGCCCGTCTCCACGCCCTGGCGCGAGGACATCCCCGGCGCCCTGGTCGCCCTGGTGGTGCTGGTCTTCTGCAGCGTCGGCCTGCGGGTCTACCTGGTCAGCTCGGTCGAGGGCCCCTCGGTGTACGGCTCGCTGGCCGCGCCGGTGGCCGTGCTGCTGTGGATCTTCGTGGTGGCCCTCGCGGTGCTCATCGGCGCCGCCATGAACGCCGCCATAGACCGCCGCTGGCCCACCCTGGAGACCGCTGACGCCCGCGCCGAGAACGAGCGCGCCCACGAGGAGGCGGCCGCCGCGGTGGTCCGCGAGGTCGCCGCCCGGCGGGCCGTCGAGCGGGCCCGGCGCGCCCGCGAGCTGGGCCTGGCCGAGGGCGTCGAGGAGGAGTGGGGCGAGGAGGAGACCGACGACGGCGACGTGCCCGCCGAGTACCCCGAGCGGTGGGCCGACGTACTGGCCGCCGACAACGTGCGCGGGCGCCTCACGGCCCGCCCCGGGCCGCACCACCGGGCCGCTCCGCCGCCGCCGGACAGCGACAGGCCGTCGGGGCCGTCGGGGGCGTCGGGCGGGGTCGGGGGCCCGGGTGCCTCGGGGGCCGGGCCGCAGGCGCCGGGCTACCCGCCCAGGCCGCCGCGGCCGCCGTGGGAGCAGCGCTAGAGCCGTCGTGGGCCGTGTCGTGCGCCGTGTCCTGGGCCCGTGGCGTACGGCACGGGGCGTGGGGCGCACGGGGCGCGGAGCGTGGGGCGTACGGGCAGGGCCTCCTCCGCGGGTGCGGGGGAGGCCCTCGGTGTTGTCCCTGCGGCGGCCGTCAGCGCGCCGGGTCGGGCGGGAACGGGGACTGCGGCGGCAGACCGTAGCCGTGGGTGGGCTGGTCGGGGACCGGGGGGTACCCGTACGAGGCCTGCGGCTCGGTGTGCGGCCCGCGGTAGGGGGCCTGCGGGTCGGTGTGCGGCCCGCCGTAGGGGGAGCGCAGCTCGGTGGGGGCACCGGGGTCGGCGGGGACGCCCGCGGCGGGCGTGTGGCCGTAGGCCGGGCGCAGTTCGGTCGGGGCTCCCGGGTCGGCGGCGCCCGGGCCCGTTCCGATGGTGCCGCTGCCGCTGCCGGTGCCGGTGCCGGTGCCGGTGCCGAGTGCCGCCGTCGGGTCGGTGCTCCCGTCCGGGCCGGACGCGGACCCCGGCTGCTCGGCGGCCGGCCGCTGGGCCGGGGTGGCCTGCACCGGGAGCGGCTCGGGGGTGGGCTGGACCGGGTCCAGGGCGGTGCGCCCGGAGGAGTCGCTCAGCTTGATCAGCAGGGCGATCATCAGCCAGTTCGCCAGCAGTGAGGAACCGCCCGCCGCCAGGAACGGCAGCGCCTTGCCGGTCAGCGGGACCAGCCCGCTGACGCCGCCGACCACCACGAAGACCTGCAGCGCCAGGGCCGCCGACAGCCCGGTGGCCAGCAGCTTGCCGAACGGGTCGGTCAGGCCGACCGCGGTGCGCAGGCCGCGCTGGATCAGCAGCACGTACACCAGCAGGATCGCGGTCACCCCGGCCAGGCCCAGCTCCTCGCCGATGGTGGTGAAGATGAAGTCGCTGCGCCCGGCGAAGCCGATCAGCCAGGGCCGGCCGGAGCCCAGGCCGGTGCCGGTCATGTGCCCGGTGCCGAGGCTGAACAGGGCCTCGGCGGGCTGTGCGGAGATCGCCTGGTCGTTGACCGGCGGGAAGTAGTTGAGCGGGTGCAGCCAGGCCTCGACGCGCCCGTGCACGTGCGGTTCCACGGTGCCGACCACGGCCGCGCCGCCGACCGCCATCAACAGGCCGAGCACCACCCAGCTGGTGCGCTCGGTCGCCACGTAGAGCATCACGATGAAGACGCCGAAGAAGATCAGCGAGGTGCCCAGGTCGCGTTCGAAGATCAGCACCAGCAGGCTGACCACCCAGATCGCCAGCACCGGGCCGGCGTGCCGGCCGCGCGGCAGGGTCATCCCCCAGACCTTCCGCCCGGCCAGCGCCAGGGCGTCCCGGGAGGCCATCAGGTAGCCCGCGAAGAAGATCGTGATCGCGACCTTCACGAACTCGTCCGGCTCGAAGGAGGGCAGCCCGGGGAGCTTGATCCAGCGCTTGGCGCCGAAGCTGTCGGTCGGCGAGAAGACCGGCGCCGCGAGCAGCACCAGCGCGCCCGCCATCAGCACGTAGACGTAGCGCTGGAAGAAGCGGTGGTGCTTGACGAAGACGATCAGCGCGAGCGCCGCGGCCACCGCGATGAACGTCCACATCAGCTGGGACGGCGCGGCCGGGAGCTTCTGGTAGTCGCCCTTGGCGGCGTGTGCGGCCTTGTAGCTGAAGTCCAGCCGGTCCAGCAGCACCAGACCGAACCCGCTCAGGAACACGCCCAGCGGCAGGATCAGCGGGTCCGCGTACGGCGCGAACCGGCGCACCGCCAGGTGGGCCGCCACGACCAGCGCCCCGAGGGACAGCCCGTGGACGAGCAGCCCGGGCGGCAGCTTGTCGGTCAGCGCCAGCGAGGCGTCGATGTGTCCGGCCAGACAGACGGCCACCGCGAGCGCCAGCAGGCCCAGCTCGATGTTGCGGTGGCGCGCGGCCAGCCGGCGGCCGTCGCCGCGTGCAGTGCTTTGCACCTCTTGTCGTCCCCTTGCTGTTCACCCACGTGGCCGGTATCGCCGACGGTGCATCCTGCCAGACGAACGTGACCCCGCGCCCGGTTGCGGCCGCGGGCTCGGCAAGGGCAGAACTTTGCCTGGGCAAAGCTTGGTTGGGCTTTGGTAAAGCTTTGTCCAGGTCCAGGTATAGAGGTGGGCCCCGGCTGCGGGCGGCCGGGTCGGCAACGCCATCATGGCCGGGCGCCGCAGGCCCTGTGCGGCGGCGGTGGCCGGCGGTGGCGGACGGGACGGGCGGACGGATGAACGGCGCGGTGGAGCTCCTCTCCCACGGTGGCGCGGCCCGGGCGCTCGCCTACGGCGGGCCGCCCGCGTGGCAGTGGTCCGACCTGGCGACGTCCTGGACCCTCGAACCGCTGGTGCTCGCCCTGTCGGCGCTGCTCGGCGGCTGGTACCTGGCCGCGGTGCGCACCGTCAACCGCGGCGACGGCGGACGCTGGCAGCCCACCCGCACCGCGGCCTTCCTCGGCGGGCTGCTGCTCTGGATCTGGTGCACCTGCTCCGGCCTCGGCGTGTACGAGCGCATCCTGTTCACCGACCGGGCCGTGCAGGTCGTGCTGCTGCTCATGGTCGTCCCGCTGCTGCTGGCGCTCGGCGCCCCCGTCTCGCTGCTGGTCGAGTCCTCGCCGGAGCGCCGGCGGGAGCGGATCCTGCGGGTGCTGCGCAGCCGGCCCTCCAAGGTGCTGATGTTCCCGGCGGTCTCCACCGCGCTGCTGATGGCGCCGCCGTGGCTGCTCTACTTCACGCCCTGGTACGAGTGGTCGGTCTCCAGCGGGGTCGGGAACGTCGTGCTGCACCTGGCGCTGGTGCTGCTGGGCCTCGCCTACTTCTGGCCGCGGCTGCAGATCGACCCGGTCGGGCACGAGTACCCGCACCTGGTCGGGCTGTTCATCACCTTCGCCGAGGTGATCTTCGACGCGGGGCTGGGGATCGTGCTGATCTACGGCGGCCACCTCGTCGCCGAGCACTACTACGTGGCGCTCGGGCGGCCCTGGGGGCCGAGCCTGGCGCAGGACCAGACCTGGGGCGGCAACGCCTTCTGGGTGCTGGGGGACCTCGTCGGGCTGCCGTTCCTGGCGGCGCTGGTGCGGCGGATGGTGGTGCAGGGGCGCGAGGAGATCAAGGCCGTCGACGCCGAGCTGGACGCCCGGTTCGAGGCCCAGGCCGCCGAGGCGCGGGCGGCCGGGCTGCCGGAGGAGGAGGAATCCGGCATGCGGCCGTGGTGGCTGGACGATCCCAACCTCAAGCACCGGTACGGGGGGTAGCGGGGGGCTCCGGCAGGGCTCCGGCGGGGTTCTGTCGGGGGCTCCGTCGGGCTTCGGACCGGCGCTCGCCGGGCTCCGGTCGGGCTCTGGGCGGGCTCTGGTCCGGCTCCGGGCGGGCTCCGCTCGGGCGCCCCGTTTCGCCGGTCCAATATTGGCCCCCCGGGAACCCGTCGTTCCCCCTCCCGATCGCATTTCCGCAGGTCAAAAATCACTTGGCCCCCGGCGCCCGCCCCGCTAGCGTGTGACCCATCAGGTTCGGGGGCCGTCAGGCCGCCCGAGGAGTAGAGAGCAGGAGGTGAACCCCGTGGTCGTTGTCGCCCCGATAGCTGCCCTGGGCAGCATGCGCGTTCACCTCCTCTTCCCGGCCGCCGGCTGAGCCTTCCGCGCTAGCCGTAGCCCGCCGGGACCATCTCCTCCCGAAGGGCCACTGCGTTGTCCAACGCTGCCTCCGTTCCGTCGTTCTCCTCCCTTTCCTCCCTCTCGTCCTTCTCCTCGTCCGCCACGCCCGGCGCCGGCTCCCCGCTGGCCGGCCACGGCTGGACGCCCGAGCTGGACGAACTCTTCGCCCCGTTCGCCGAGGCCGGGCTGCTCCCGGCCCGGATCGTCCGGATCGACCGCGGCCAGTGCGACGCCGTCCTGGCCGACCCGGACACGGGCGAGCTGCGCACCGTCCGGCTCGACACCCGGCCGGTGGGCGACGCCGACATGATCAACTGTCCGTGCACGGGCGACTGGGCCGCCGTCGACCTGGACGCCCAGCCGATGGCCGCCGTCACGGCGCTGCTGCCGCGCTCCACCGCGATCATCCGCAAGGTGGCGGGCAAGCGTTCCGACGGCCAGGTGCTGGCGGCCAACGTCGACACCGTCCTGATCGCCGCCTCGCTCGCGGCCGATCCCGACCTCGGGCGGATCGAGCGCTTCCTCGCCCTGGCCTGGGAGTCCGGCGCCGAACCGCTGGTCGTGCTCACCAAGGCCGACCTGGTCGACGACGCCGAGTTCATCCGGGCCGACGTCGAAGCGGTCGCGCCGGGCGTCACGGTGCTGGTGGTCAGCGCCGAGACCGGCGAGGGCATCGACGTGCTCCGCGCCTGCGCTCCCGGCACCACGGTGCTGATCGGCCAGTCCGGCGTGGGCAAGTCCACCCTCACCAACGCGCTGACCGGCACCGAGGTGATGACCGTCCAGGAGGCCCGCGCGGCCGACCAGAAGGGGCGCCACACCACGACCACCCGCGAGCTGATACCGCTGCCCGGCGGGGGCGTGCTCATCGACACCCCCGGGCTGCGCGAGGTCGGCCTCTACGGTGGCGAGGGGGTGGACCTGGCCTTCGCCGACATAGCCGAGCTGGCCGAACGGTGCCGCTTCCACGACTGCAACCACGACACCGAGCCCGGCTGCGCGGTCCGGGCGGCGCTGGAGGACGGCAGTCTGCCGCAGCGCCGGATGGACAGCTATCTCAAGCTCCAGCGCGAGAACGAGTGGATCGCCTCGCGCTCCGACGCCCGGGTGGCCAAGGCCCGGCTGAACAAGTGGAAGGCGATCAACAAGTCGATGCGTGCTGCGGGAGGCCCGGTGAAGCGCTGACCGGGTTCGCCGCGGACCGGCGACGGAACGTCCACCCGGTGTGGACGGGGTCGGACCGGTGCGGCCGGGCACCCCGGTCACCCGGCACCGGCCGGGCGTGACCACCGGCGGGCCGCAGGCCTGCGGCCCGCCGGTGGGAGGCGGGTGATGGGCGCGCGAGCGCGAGGGTGCGCGCGAGATGCGTGAGTGGTGCGCGGGTGGTGTGACGACCAGGGCGCGCGAGTGGGCGACTACCTGGGGTGCGCAGGTACGCGAGTGCGCGGATGGGTGATCGGTCGGCCGGTCGGCCGGCCGGGTGGGTGGTGGGTGGCAGGCGGGTGGTGGGTGGGCCGGGTGCGGAGGTGGTGGCGGCGGGAGGGTGGGCGGGGGGAGGGGGAGGGGGAAGCCCCCCAACGGCGATGTCCGATTCCCGCCAGTCACCCCTCTCCCCGTGCCGCAGACTGGACAACGTGATCGACGACGACATCCGGTACCGAGCCGTGGACAGCCGCGACGCCCGCTTCGACGGCGTCTTCTTCACGGCCGTCACCTCCACCGGCATCTACTGCCGGCCGAGCTGCCCCGCCGTGACCCCCAAGCGCGTCAACTGCCGCTTCTACCCCAGCGCCGCGGCCGCCCAGGGCGCCGGCTTCCGGGCCTGCCGCCGCTGCCGCCCCGATTCGGTGCCGGGTTCCCCGGAGTGGAACCACCGGGCCGACCTGGTCGGCCGCGCGATGCGCCTGATCGGCGACGGAGTGGTGGACCGCGAGGGCGTCGCCGGCCTGGCCGACCGGCTCGGCTACAGCGCCCGGCAGTTGCAGCGCCAGCTCACCGCCGAGCTCGGCGCCGGCCCGATCGCGCTGGCCCGCGCCCGCCGTGCCCAGACCGCCCGGCTGCTCCTCCAGACCACCGAACTGCCCGTCACCGAGATCGCGTTCGCGGCTGGCTTCGCCTCCGTCCGCCAGTTCAACGACACCGTCCGCGAGGTCTACGACCGCACCCCCAGCGGCCTGCGCGCCGAGGTGGTGGCCGGCCGCCGCAGCGCGACCCCGGCCGGCGGCCTCACCCTGCGGCTGGCCTACCGCGGCGCTCTCGACAGCGACCACCTGATCGACTTCCTGGAGCTGCGCGCCGTTCCCGGCGTGGAGGAGGTGGTACCCGGTGCGCGTCCCGGCGTGCGGACCTACCGGCGCACCCTCGCGCTCCCGTACGGCCACGGCATCGCCGAGGTCGACGGCCTCGCGCCGACGGACCCGCGCACCCGGGGCTGGCTCGACTGCCGCCTGTTCCTCGCCGACCTGCGCGACCTGCCGACCGCCGTCCAGCGCCTGCGCGTCCTCTTCGACTTGGACGCCGACCCGGACGCGGTGGACGCACAGCTCGGCGCCGACCCGGTGCTCGGCCCGCTGGTCCGCGAGCGCCCGGGCCTGCGCTCGCCCGGCCACGTGGAGCCGCACGAGCTGGCCGTCCGTGCGGTGCTCGGCCAGCAGATCTCCGTCGGCGCCGCCCGCACCCTGGCGGGCCGGCTCGCCGGGAAGTACGGCACCGCGCTGCCCGAGCCGAACGGCGGCCTGCGGTTGCTGTTCCCGTCCGCGGCGGCCCTGGCCACCGCGGACCCGGAGGACTTCGCGATGCCCGCCGCCCGCCGCCGGGCGCTCACCGGACTGTGCGCCGCACTGGCCGAGGGCGTGGTGCGGCTGGACGGCGGTGTCGACCGGGAGGAGGCCGCCGCCCGGCTGCTGGCCCTGCCGGGCATCGGCCCCTGGACGGTCGGCTACCTGCGGATGCGCGCCCTCGCCGATCCGGATGTCTTCCTCCCGAGTGACGTCGGCGTCAAGCACGGCCTGCTCCGGCTCGGCGCCCCGGGGGACCCGAAGGCCGCCGCCCGTGCCGCCGAGGCCTGGGCCCCGTGGCGGTCCTACGCCGTCCACCGGCTGTGGGCCGGCCCGGCGGGCGCCGACGGCACCCCGACCAACGGCGCCGTCGCGGGCGCCGCCCGCCTCGCGACCACCGGTCCCGTCGCGACCACCAGCCCCCTCACGGACACCGGCCCCTACGCGGGCACCGGCACCGGAACGGAGAACGACCCGGCATGAGCACCACCGTCTACACCACCATGGAGAGCCCCTTCGGCCGTCTGCTGCTCAGCGGCGTGCGCCCCGACGAGGGCGGCCCCGCGGCCCTCGCCACCGTCACCGCGCCCGGGCAGAAGTACGCGCTGGCCGAGCCCGCGGACGGGTGGGAGTTCGACCCCGAGGCCCTCGCGGAGCCGGTCGCCCAGCTGACCGCCTACTTCGCCGGCCGGCGCACCGACTTCGACCTCCCGCTCGCCCCCGAGGGCACCGAGTTCCGCCGGCGGATCTGGGCCGCGCTGGACGAGGTCCCGTACGGGACGACCGTCACCTACGGCGAACTCGCCGCGCTGGCCGGCCAGGAGCCGCGGATGGTCCGGGCGGTGGGCGGCGCCGTGGGCGCCAACCCGCTGCTCATCGTGCGCCCCTGCCACCGGGTGCTCGGCGCCAACGGCTCGCTCACCGGCTTCGCCGCAGGGGTGGACCGCAAGCGCTGGCTGCTGGAGCTGGAGAGCGGGACCCTCTTCTGAGCGCCGCCGTCCCGGCCCCGGCGGGCGCCGCGCCGGCCGGGGCGCTCAGCCCCGCAGGTCCACCCGCCAGTCGTTGCTGCGCATGAACCGCCCGGGCGGGAACTCGAACTCCGTCTCGCCGAGCAGGGTGAACCCGGCCTTGGCGCAGACCGCGTTGGAGGCGGGGTTGTCGACCGAGGGGAAGGCGTGCAGGAACCGGTGCGCCGCCTCGCGCCGGGCGGCCGCGACGGCGGCCCGGGCGGCGGCCGCCGCGATGCCCCGGCCCTGGTGCCCGGGCAGCACGTTCCACCCCATCTCGTGCACGGTCGCGCCGCCCCAGGTGCGGGTGCCGTAGCCGACGGTGCCGACCGCCTCGCCGCCCGGGCGCAGCACGATGCGGTACATGCAGCCGAGGCCGGACGGGACGAAGTCCAGGTAGCGCCCGTGCCGTACGAGCAGTTGCTCCTCCGTCTCGGGCCCGCCGACGTGCTGCTTCATCTCCGGCGTGTTCACCCGGCGCAGCAGCGCGAGGTCGGCGTCCGTCCAGGGCTCGATCTGCACCTCGATGCTGGTCATGCCGGGACGGTAGTGCCCGGCCCGCCCCGGTGACCAGCGATTTCAGCGGGCCGCGGGTCCTTCGGCGGCGGCCCCTCCGGCAGCTGCCTCGGTCACGGCGCTCTCGGTCACGGCGCTCTCGGCCACGGCGCTCTCGGCCACTGCACCCTCGGTCGCGGCCCCCTCGGTGCCCGGCTGGGCCAGGGCGCGGGCGAGCTGTTCCAGCGCGGGCAGTGCGTGCACGACGGCGTTCCGGTCGGCCGGGGCGAGGGTGCCGAGGGCGGCGGCGATCCGGCGCTCGTGGGCGTGCTGCCAGTCGTCCAGCTGGCGCCGTCCGGCCGGGGTGAGCGCGATCCGGGCGGTGCGCCGGTCGCCGGGGTCGGCCTGGCGGTCGACGAACCCGGCTTCCAGGAGCTTGCCGACCAGCCCGCTGACGGTGTTGGGGGCGAGCCGCTGGCGGGCGGCGAGTTCGCCGACCCGCAAGGGGGCGGCGGCGAGCGTCTGGAGGAGTTCGACCTGCGCCATCGGCAGGGATTCCCACGGGTAGTCGGTGCGGATGCTGCTGCGCAGCGCGCGGCGCAGCCGGGTGACGGTGTCGGTCAGCCGCCGGGCGTGCTCGACCGCCGGGTCGGGGCTTTCGGTGGCGGGGTCGGGAACGTGTGGTGACGACGGCATGGCGGACAGCGTATCGCCTGGTACGGGGCGTTCCCGGGGTGCTGTCCGCTCCTCGGACGCGGGGTGCACGCAGGGCGGGATTCGTCGTATCGCAGAGCGAGCAACTCGTAGAGAGAACATATCTGCATCCGATATATTTGTGGCATGAACGCCACCGCCCTTGCCGTCCGCCTGCTCGCCGAGCGGCCCCGGCCCCGCGGCATAGCCGGCTGGCGCCACGCCCACTGGCTGGCCGTCGGCACGGTGTGCCTCGGCGCCTTCCTGGGCCAGCTCGACGCCAGCGTCATCGCCCTGGTCTTCCCCGCCCTCGGCCGCCACTTCGACGCGGGCTTCGCCGCCGTCGAGTGGGTCGCCCTCGCCTACCTCCTCGTCCTGGTCGCCCTGCTGGCCCCGATCGGCCGGCTCTCCGACCTGGTCGGCCGCAAGACCATGTACATCGGCGGCTTCGCCGTCTTCGGCCTCTCCTCGCTCGGCGCCGGCTGCGCGGGTGCGCTGTGGATCCTGGTCGGCTGCCGGGCCGTGCAGGCCGTCGGCGCCGCGATGATGCAGGCCAACAGTGTCGCCCTGGTCGCCCGCGGCGTCCCCGAGCACGCGATGCGGCGGGCGCTCGGCATCCAGGCCGCCGCCCAGGGGCTCGGGCTGGCGCTCGGGCCGAGCCTGGGCGGGCTGCTGGTGGAGCACGCCTCCTGGCAGTGGGTGTTCTGGGTCAACGTGCCGATCGCGGTGTTCGGCATCGTGGCCGGCTGGTACCTGCTGCCCCGCACCCGCACCGGGCGCCAGGCCGTCGTCCCCGGGCCGCGTGCGCGTGAGCCGAAACGCGAGCTGAAACGCGAGCCGGAACGCGAGTCGAAGCCGGGCACGTCCGGCCCGGCGTCCGGGCCGCGGTCGCAGCCGCGGTCGCAGCCGCGGTCCCGCCGGCGCGGCCCGAGCGAGCCGCGGTTCGACCTGCCCGGCCTGCTGCTGCTCACCGGTGCGACCACCGCGCTGCTGCTCGCCCTGTCCACCGCCTCCGGCCTGCCGCTGCCCGGCTGGGCCGTCGCCGTCCTGCTGGCGGCCGCCGCCGTCCTCGCGCTGGCGCTGGTGCACCAGGAACGGCGGGCGCCCCGGCCGATCCTGGCCCCCGGGCTGGTCAACACCCCGGGGGTGCGCTCCGGGCTGGTGGTGGCGCTGATCGGCTACCTGCTGCTGTTCTGCCCGCTGGTGCTGACCCCGGTGCTGCTCACCGGCGCGGGCGTGTCGACGGCGGCCTCCGGTCTGCTGGTCACGCTGCTGCCCGCCGCGTTCGCGGTCGCCGCGACGGTCGGCGGCGGGCTGCTGCCCCGGGGCTGGTCGGATGTCACCAGGTGCCGCTTCGGTGCCGGGCTGGCCGCCGTCGGGCTGCCGCTGTTCGCCGTGCTGCCGGTCTCGGGCCCGGCGGTGGCGGCCCCGCTGCTGGTCGCCGGGTACGGGTTGGGTCTGCTGCTGCCCGCCAACAACGCGCTGGTGATGCGGGCGATCCCGGCGGAGTGCTCGGCCGTCGGCGGCGGCATGGTGAACATGGCGCGCAGCCTCGGGACCGCGCTCGGCATGGCGCTGTCCGTCCTCGGTGTCCACCTGGCGGGCGCGCCGTCCGGTGGGCGGACGGTGCTGGCAGCCCTCGCCGTGGTCGCGGTGGCGGCCGTCGCCCTGACCCGCCCGGCCACCGGACGGGTCAGGCGCCCCGACTGACGGCCCGGCGGGTCAGGGCGACGGCCGTCGGCTCGAACGGTCGGGCCCCGCTCAGGCGTTGACGTTCAGTGCGTCCTGGGCCCGGTTCAGCCCGAGCCGCACCAGCGTCTCCAGGGCGTCCGCGCAGCGGTCCAACACCCCGGGCATCGCGGCGAGTTCCTCGTCCGAGAACTTCTTCAGCACGAAGTCGCCGACGCTCTGCCCCTTCGGCGGGCGCCCGACGCCGAAGCGCAGCCGGACGAAGTCGCGGGTGCCGAGCACCTCGCCCACCGAGCGCACCCCGTTGTGTCCGCCCGGGCCGCCGCCGCGCTTCAACTTGCCGACGCCGTAGGCGAAGTCCAGGTCGTCCTGGACGACCACCAGCCGCTCCACCGGCACCCCGTAGCGGCGCAGCAGGGCGGCCACCGGGCGGCCGGACAGGTTGATGCTGAACCACTGCGGCTTGGCCAGCAGCACCGGTCGGCCGTCCACCTCGATCTCCGCGACGACACCCGCGAGCCCGCGCCGACGGAACCGGGCGCCGTGCCGTTCGGCCAGCCGGTCGACGGCCAGGAAGCCCGCGTTGTGCCGGGTCAGCCGGAACCAGGGGCCGGGGTTGCCCAGTCCGGCGATCAGCCAGGGCGTGTCAGTGGTCATGCGGGTGCTCCGGGGGTCGTGCGGACGGCGGACGGCCGGGGCGCGGTACGGACGGTGCGGGACCGCCCGCCGCGCCCCGGCCGCCCGGGGAACAGCAGGTACAGCAGCAGGTACAGCAGGCACAGCGGGTACAGCAGGTGCAGCGGCACCGGCGGGGACCGCCGGGCGCGCCGCGGTCAGGACGCGGGCACGCCGGGGGCGGCGCCGCGCTCCTTGAGCATGTCGGTCATCAGCCCCAGTTCGGAGGTCTGGGCGACCACCATCGACTGGGCGAGCCGCTTCTCGACGTCGTTCTTCGCCATGTCGACGTACCCCTGGGCCATCTCGACGCCGCCCTTGTGGTGCTCGATCATCAGCTGCAGGAAGTACACCTCGGCGTCCCGCCCGCTGAGCGTGCGCAGCTTCGCCATCTGGGTGTTGGTCGCCATGCCGGGCATCAGCGAACCGTCGTGGGCCTGGTACTCGTGGCCCATCTTCATCCACGCCATCGGCGTGGCGCCCGAGTGCTGCGACAGCCCCCACTGGTCGAGCCAGCCCATCATCATCCCGCGCTGGTTGGCCTGGGTGTTGATGATGTCGAAGGCGAGGGTGCGGGTCGGCTCGTCGGTGGTGCGGTCCCGGACGATGAACGACAGGTCCACCGCCTGCTGGTGGTGGGTCGCCATGTCGCGGGCGAACCCGGCCTCGGGGGAGTCGTCGGCCGGGACGGTCAGCGAGGACGAGCCGGAGGCCGACGTCCCGCCGGCCACCAGGGCCGGCACCCCGAGCGCCAGCGCCACCACGGCGGCCAGCACGGCCGGCCACCACATCCGGCGGCGGCCGGCCCGGACGGGCGCCGCCTCCTGCTCCGGCCCGGGGTCCTGCTCCGGGCCGGCCGTCGGCTCCGCTGCGGCACCGGCCGGCGCGAGACCCTCGGAACGGGCCGCGTCGGCGGTCACATCTGCCCCATCGTGCAGGAGGCGCCCGGCTCCTGGGTCTGCTTGCCCTGGACGTACTTGGTGAAGAACTGGTTGACCCGCGGGTCGCTGGCGCTGTCCACGATCAGCTGGGTGCTCCAGGCGTTGAGGGTGATGGTGCCCTGCTCGTCCGGGTACGGGCTCATCAGCGAGTACGGGGTGGTCTTGACCTTGTCGGAGAGGGTCTTGATGTCCTCCGGCGTGGCCTTGCCGTTGTACGTCACCCAGACCGCGCCGTGCTCCAGCGAGTGGACGGCGCGCTCGTTCTCGACCGGCTGGTCGTAGACGTGGCCCATGCAGTCCAGCCAGACCGCGTTGTGGTCGCCGCCGACCGGCGGCGTCATCGGGTAGTTGACCTTGGTGGTGACGTGGTTGCGGCTCAGGTCGCCGAAGGTCTTCACGCCCGGGATGTCCGCGTTGGCGGCGGCCACGCGGTCCTTCTTCTTCTGGTTCTGGTCCATGACCAGCCAGGTGCCGGTGGCGATCGCGCCGACCACCAGCACGCCGGCGGCGACCGAGGCGATGATCTTGTTACGGCGGTCGCGGCGCTCCTCGGCGGCGCGCAGCTCGGCGATCCGGGTGCGGCGGTCGGCGACGTCGCCCTTGCCGCCGGGCTTGCCGGGCTTGTTGGACTGCTTCGAGGCGGAACCCATGATGGTTGTCCTTGTCCCCGCCGCGCACGGCTGTGGCGGCGGTCGGCTGAGGTGGGGGGAGGGGCGGACCCGCCGACGGCAGCGTCGGCGGTGGGTTCCGCTAGGACCGGTGGACCTGGAGCTCGTGCAGATCGGGCGCGGGGCGCGGACCGTCCAGCAGGCCCGCGGGCACCACCCTGGGCAGCGCTTCGGGCGCGGGCGCGGTGAGCGGTGACACGGCGGGCTGCGGGTGCGGCGGCGGATTCGGCAGCTGGGCGTCCTGCGCGCAGAACGGGTGGCTGGAGCAGCCGTTGTTGCGCGGCGGCCGGCCGTCGGCGGTGCACAGGATCCAGTGGTCCTCGTGCTCCCCGAAGCGCTGGTGGTGGTCGGACGCCCGTACGGCGTTCCGGGCGTCGTCACGGGCGCGTGCGGTCGGCGCGACCGCCTCCGCGGCGGTGACCACCGTGACGGCGGCCGGCACGCCCGCGGACTGGCGGGCGGGAGCCTCGGCCTTCGCCAGGCCGGTGCACGGCAGCGCGGTCAGCAGGGCGACCAGCAGCAGCACCAACAGCGCACCCGCCGGGCGGCCCGCCGGTGCGGCCCTCCCCGGTCGGGGCGAGCTCGGGGCCGACGCGGTCATGCGCACATTTAATCAGCCGAATGGGTGAAGCGATGCCCCTCCTCGGCCCTCATTTTCGACCCCCAACGCCCCGCAATGTCCAGGAAACGCCCTGCTCGGGGCACATCCGGCAAGCACGGACGGAACGGGAACCGACGCCCCGGCGACGCCCCCGCCACCCGCCCGCCCCGGCGCCGGTGAACCGGCAGGTGAGCGCCGTGGCCGGGATGACCCGGTCGGTGACCGGTTGTCGCCGAAACCCGGACAGCGTCGTTGCACTTGGAGACAATGACGCCAGTCCGGCCCCGCCGGGGGCGCGCGACCACGGACCGACCAGGAGCCGCCAGATGAGCAAGCAGGGTGCACCCGCACAGCCGCCCCGGCCCGACGACGGCTGGTGGGACACCGTCTACGACGGTCCGGCGGGCACCCTCCCCGACACCCCGCTCGCCGATGCGGGCGACGGCAGCGTCGACGACTGGTTCGACACGGCGGCGGGGCTGATCGGGCAGCAGCGCACGGCGGAGCCGGAGTGGGAGCCGGAGCCCGAGCTGGACCCGGAGCCGGGACCCGCCCCGGAGCCGGCCGCGGACGGTGTCGCGGTGCCGGTGTCGCTGCTGGAGCGGGACAGCATCGACGACTGGTTCGACGACGCGCTCGGCGTGATCGAGGGGACCGGCGGCATCGGCCGCCAGCGCACCCCGACCGGGCCCCACCCGGCCCCCGCCCCCTCCGACCCACCCCGGGCACCGGAGCCCGAGCCGGAGCCCGAGCCCGAGCCGGTTCCGGCACCGGCACACGAGTCGGAGCTGCCCGCCACCCCGGTCTCCCTGGAGAAACCCGCCCCGGCCCCCGAACCCCCGGCGGCCCCGGAACCGGAGCCCGCGCCAGAACCGGAGCCCGAGCCCGAGCCCGCACCGGAACCGGAACCCGAGCCCGCCCCGGAGCCGGCCCCCGAACCCGCACCCCCGGCGGCCAGGCAACCGACCCCCGAACCCGAACCCGACCACGCCCCCCAGCCCGACCCGGAACCCGCCGCCGCCGTCCCCGACCCCCGCCTCGCCATCCGCACCCCGCTCGCCGACCAGGGCACCCCCGTCCCCCACGTCGGCGAGCGCCCGCCGACCTACGGGCCCGAGCCGACGGCCGTACCGGAGGCGGACCCGGGCGCCCTCGGCGGGGTCGTCCCGGACACCGCGCTGGACGGCGCCCAGTACGGGACGACCGTGCTGCGGGCCGTGTCCGTCCGCGGCGACTCCGCCCGCTACCGGGGCGAACCGCGCCGGGACAGCCTGCTGGTCACCAGGTTCGGCGACGGCCCCGACGGACTGCTGCTCGCCGTCCTCGCCGGGTACGAGCGCACCGGCGGCGCCGAGGACGGGTCGCCGGCGCCCCAGGCGGTCGCCACCAGCACCGCTGAGGCCTGCCGCCAGCTCGCCGCCGCGATCGGGCGCAGCCGCGCCGGCCTGGCCGCCGACCTGCGCGACGGCGCCCGGGACCGGCTGCGCTACGGCCTCCAGCGTCTGGCCACCGGCGCCGCCGCCCCGCTGCGCGCGCTGGCCCCCCGGGGTGCGGGGGACGACGCACCGTCCCCGGCCTCCCTGCACTGCCTGCTGGTGTCGCTGGACCCTGCGGCGGGCTACCGCGCCGCCTTCGGCGTCGGCCCGGGCGGGCTCTACCTGCTGCGCTCCGGCCACTGGATCGACGCCTACGCGGCCCGGCTGCTCCACCACCCGGACGGCCAACCGCCCGTCCCGGAGGCGCCGGTACCGGACCCGCGTCCGTTCCGCTTCCGGCTCGTCCCCGCCACCCAGGGCGACATCCTGCTGCTCTGCACCCCGGGCCTGTCCCGCCCGATCGCCGACGAGCCCGCCGTCGCCCACTTCCTCTCCGCCCACTGGGCCCACCCCCACCCGCCGGGCACCGTCGACTTCCTCCGCCAGGTCCAGGTCCGCGCCAAGGGCTACGCCGACGACCGCACCGCCGCCGCCATCTGGACCGAGTGACACCGGCCGCGGCGCCGTCCGGGCTCAGAGCGCCACGACCACCGCTCCCAGGTACCGCCCGGCGGCGGTGTCCAGCTGCGCCCGTACGGCGTTCTCCAGCCCGCTGATCCGCTCGTACGGGAAGGAGATCAGGCCCGCCCGGTGCCACTCGGCGTAGGCCCGGGCCCACTCCGCCCGGGCCTGCGGGTCGTCGTCCGCGCTGTAGCCCCGCACGGTGATCCGCTTGAGCAGCAGTTGGACCGAGTCCAGCGTCACCGGGGCGGTGCGCCCGGTGCCGGTGGCCGCGAGCTGTCCGGAGAGCGAACCCATCACGGCGATCCGCGCGCCGTGGTTGGCGACCGTCACGGCCGCGCTCAACTGCTCGCCGCCGACCAGGTCGAGGCACTTGTCGAGCCCGTCCGGCGCGGCCGCGGCCAGCTGGTCGGCGAAGGGGGCGGCGCCGCGCACCACCACCGCGTCGTACCCGTACTCCTCGACCAGCCGTTCGGCCTTGGCCGCGGAGCCGGCGCTGCCGACGACGCGTCCGGCGCCGAGGCGGCGCGCGATCTGGCCGGCCATCGAGCCGATGGCCCCGGAGGAGCCGCTGATGAAGACGGTGTCGCCGGGCCCGACCTCGAGGGCGCGGGTCAGCGCGGCATAGGCGGTCCAGCCGTGGCCCAGTGCTTCGACCGGGTCGGTGTGCCCGGCTCCGAGGCGCTCGCAGTCCGCCACCGGGACGGCCGCGTACTCGCGCCAGCCCTGGTGGTGGACCACCAGGTCGCCGGGGGCCGTCCCGCTGCCGGCGGGGGCGAGGACGACCTCGCCGAGCGCGGCCGCGCCGAGCGGGTCGCCCGGGCGCAGCGCCGGGAAGGGCACCCCGGGCACGTCCGCGGCGCCTTCGCTGATCATCATCCGCAGTGAGCTCGCGATCAGGAAGAAGCGGTTGCGGACGAGGACGTCCCCGGCGGCGGGCACCGGCCGCGGCACGGTGACGAGGGTGAAGTGCTCGGGGCCGGGCAGGCCTGCGGGGCGGGCGGCCAGGCGGATCTCGCGGGAGGTGTCGTGCGGTGTCTCGGTCATGCGGATACCCTGCGCCCGAGGCGGCGGAGAGTTCCGCTGCACGGGCGCAGATGGGGGGAATCCTCCATCCGGACGCTACGGAGCGGGGAAATTGATCACACTCGACGCCATCGACCGCGGGCTGGTCCACGCCCTGCACCTGGACGGACGGGTCCCGTTCAGTCGCGTCGCGGAGGCCCTCGACAGCTCGGAGCAGACGATCGCCCGCAGGTACCGTCGGCTGCGCGCCGAGGCGGGGCTGCGGGTCGTCGGCCTGCCGGTGCCGGAGCGGGTGGGCGGGAGCCAGTGGATGGTCCGGCTGACGACCGCCCCGGCGGCGACCCGGAACCTGGCCGAGGCGCTGGCGCGGCGGCCCGACACGTCCTGGGTCAAGCTGATCTCCGGCGGCACGGAGGTGAGTGCGGTGCTGACGACCGCCGGTGCGGGCGGGTCGACCCCGTCGCTGCTGCTGCACGACATCCCGCGCAAGGCGGGGATCACCGCGGTGAGCGCGTACTGCCTGCTGCACACGTACCTCGGCGGCCCGACGGCCTGGCCGGGCCGGCTGCGCGGACTCGACGAGCGGCAGTGCGAACTGATCCGGCCCGCGGGCGGCGGCGCGCAGCCGTGCTCCGGGCCCGGGCCGCAGTCCCAGGCCGGGCCGCGCCCGCTGGCCGGGGCCGAGCGGGCGCTGGTCGCCGCGCTCGGGCAGGACGGCCGGGCCTCGTACGCGGAGCTGGCCTCGTCGACCGGTCTCTCGCAGGCCACGGTGGCGCGCCGGGTGGCGGAACTGCGCACCGGCGGCGTGCTGTTCTTCGACGTGGACCTGCCCGCGGCGGCGTTCGGGGCGTCGGCGCAGGCGCTGCTGTGGCTCGCGGTGGCGCCGGACCGCCTCGACGCGGTGGCCCGGGCGATGGCCGGCCATCCGGAGCTGGCCGCGGTGTTCGCGACCACCGGCAGGACGAACCTGATGGCCAAGGCGCTGTGCGACAGCCCGGCGGAGCTGCACCGCTACCTGACGGGGCGCCTGAGTGCGCTCGGCGGGATCCAGAGCCTGGAGACGGCGCCGGTGCTGGAGACGGTCAAGGGCGTCGTCCCGCGCCGGGCCGCCGGCCGCTCCTGACGGGGGTTCCCGGCAGGGTTCCCGGAGGCGCGGCGGCCCGGCGGCCCCCGGGGCCGCTCAGGGCGAGCGGAGCAGGACGGCGGCGACCTCGGTGGCGTGGGCGAGGGCGGTCGGGGGGTGGGCGTCGGGCAGGCCGATGGCGAGGGGGACGGCGAGGCCGTCGAGGAGGGCGCGCAGCCGGGTGGCGCGGGCGGGGGCGGGGCCCGGGGTGAAGTGGCCGGTGGCGGTGCCCTGTTCGATGAGGGTGACCAGGTCGGCCTGCCAGGGGGCTTCGATCTCCTGCTGGCCCTGGCGGATCTCGGCGCTGGCGGGGGAGCGGCCCCAGACCTCGACCCAGAGGATCCAGCGCGGGTCGCCCGGCCCTTCGGGCAGGTAGAGGCGCAGGTAGGCGTCGAGGCGCTGCCAGGGGTCGAGGGCGGGGTCGGTGAGGGCTTCGCGGCGCCGGGTGCCGAGTTGGTCCTCGCTCCAGCGCAGGGTCTCCAGCAGCAGCTGGTCCTTGCTGCCGAAGTAGTAGAGCAGGTGTCCTGCGCTCATCCGGAGCTGTTGGCCGAGCCCGGCCATGGTGAGCTTGGCGAGGCCGTGTTCGGCGATCGCGGCCCGGGCGGTGGCGTAGACCTCCTCGCGGGGGCGCGCCGGTCGGCGCGGGCGGGGGTCGGCCATGGCGGCGGGCCTGCTTTCTGCTGCGGGGGAGGGCGGGAACCGGGGGCCGGGGCCGCCGGAGCGGGGGCGGGCCCCCGCTCCGGCGGTGCGGGACGGTCAGGCGGAGGGCTGCTGCTGGGTGATGCAGTGGATGCCGCCGCCGTTGGCGAAGATCCCGCGGGCGTCGACGAGTTCGACGGTGCGGCCGGGGTAGGCCTCGGCGAGGAGGTCGGCGGCCTGCTGGTCGCGCGGGTCGTCGAAGGCGCACAGGATGACGGCGCCGTTGGCCACGTAGTGGTTGATGTAGGAGTAGTCGACCGGCTCGCCGTCCTCGTCGAACAGGACGGTGGGGGCGGGCAGTTCGATGACCTCCAGCTGCCGGCCGCGGGCGTCGGTGGCGGCGCGCAGGACGGCGACGAGCTCCTGGCAGACGGCGTGGTCCGGGTGGGCGGGGTCGGGCTGGACGTGGGCGACCACGACGCCGGGGCGGACGAAGGAGGCGACGATGTCGATGTGGCCGCGGGTGCCGAACTCGTCGTAGTCGCGGGTGAGTCCGCGGGGCAGCCAGACGGCCTTGGTGGTGCCGAGGTGGGCGTGGAGTTCGGCTTCGACGTCCTCCTTGGTCCAGTCGGCGTTGCGGCCCTCGCCGAGCTGGACGGTCTCGGTGACGAGCACGGTGCCCTCGCCGTCGACGTGGATGCCGCCGCCCTCGTTGATCAGCCGGGAGGCGAAGCGCCGGACGTCCGTCAGCTCGCTGATGTGCTCGGCGATGTGCTGGTCCTTGTCCCAGCGGGCCCAGGACTGGGCGCCCCAGCCGTTGAAGATCCAGTCGGCGGCGGCGAGCGAGCCCTTGCCGTCGATCAGGAAGGACGGGCCGATGTCGCGCATCCAGGCGTCGTCCAGCGGGCGTTCGACGATCTCGACGGCCTCGTCGACGTACCTGCGGGCGTCGGCGCTCTCGCCGGTGTTGACGATCAGGGTGACCGGCTCGTACCGGACGATCGTGTTGGCGACGGCGGCCCAGGCCTCGCGGCCGGCGTGCAGGTTCTCGGCGGTGTCGAAGGTGGGGTTGGCGGTGGGGAAGGCCATCCAGGTGCGGTCGTGGGGGTGCCATTCGGCGGGCATCCGGTAGCCGAGCGAGGCGGGCGTGGGGGCGGCCGTGGGGGTGGTCATCGTCAGGTCCTAGGGGGTCGGCTCGGGGGAGGGGCTTCCGAGGGAGATGTTAGAACGCCGTTCAAACATCTCCGGTCATTGAACCCGCACCGGGGCGTCGTGTCCAGCGTCGTGCCCGGTCCCGTGTCCGGCTTCGTGCCCGGCGTCGGGCGCCGCGGGGGCGGGCGCGCGGTGGGGGCGGGACCGGGGGCGCGCGGGCCCGCGCACGGTCCGTACGGGCGCCGGGCGTGCGCGGGATCGGGTGGGGGCGGTCTCGAAAACAGCCTCTGCGCTTCGCAAACCTGTCCGGCGCGAGCAGTTGGATCACGTGAACCTCCCCGTGCCCCTTTCACCCCACGTGATCGGACGCACACTGTTGCAAACGCCGTCAACTGGGCATGAGGATGGGTGGTCAGAACGAGGGGGCCACCCGGCCGGCGGGGGATCCGGAGGCGGGGGCCCGGATTTGAGGGCGGGGGCATGTGTTGATGGACGGTCAGTCGCGATTCCCGCGGCAGCGGACGAGTTCGGGCGACGCCTACCGGTCCGGGCCGGCCCAGGGCCAGGCCGCCGGCACGGGGACGACCCTGCCGGGTGCGTCGGCCCCGGGGTGCGCGCTGCACCGCCGCCTGCACCTGACGGTCGACCCGGCCGACCTGGTCGCGGTCGGCTCGGTGCGGCAGCGGCTGCGTACGGCGCTGGACCACTGGGGGGTGTCGGAGCTGTCCGACACCGCCGAACTGCTCTCCTCCGAGCTGGTCACCAACGCGCTGCTGCACACCGGCAAGGGCGCGGTCTTCGACGCGGTGCTCGGCTCGGACAGCCGGTTGCGGATCGAGGTGCAGGACGGCGCGAGCCGGCTGCCCGGGCGGCGGCGCGATCCGGACGCCGAGTACGCGACCTCGGGCCGCGGCCTGATGCTGGTGGAGGCGCTCGCGGACTCCTGGGGCGTGCAGCTGCGGGGTGACGGCAAGGTCACCTGGTTCGAGCTCGCCCTCCCGTAGCCCCTCGCCCCGGCCCGTCACCCGTCACCCCTCGCCCGTCACCCGTCGCCGGCCGCCACCCGTCCGCACCGCTCGAATCCGCTCGCACGATGGTTCGCCGTCGATTGGTCCGTCCCCGAAGCAAGCCCTGAACGCAAGGCGCGGGGCAAGATTCCCGGCCCGTTGCCATTGCCGCTCGGCCCGACATTGGACAGGATGGTGGGACTGTGTGTCCACGTGCGGGAAGCAGCGGGGAGACCGAACCTCGACTGACCACCGTCCGTCGGCACCGTCCGATCCAGCACGACCCATCACACCGCCACGCGGCCCGTCCGGACGGTCGGCGCGGTCCGCCACGGCAGCGGCAGGAGCAGCATGCCCACTGAGCCCGAGTCGTCGGGGCCGGCGCTTCCCCCCGGCGCGTCCGCCGTGGAGCCGCAGCCCCCGACCCCGCCGCAGCCGCCGGCCCCCCGGACGCCCGGGTCGGTCACCCGCCCGCCCGCGCAGGCCACCCGCCGCAACTCCGTGCGCACGCCCCCCGTGCTGGCCTCCGGCCGACTGGCGCCCGTGCTGTCCGGCGGACTGCCGCCCGCCTCCGCCGACACCATGCCGGACTGGCTGGAGCCGGCGATGGCCGCCAACGGCATCGGCTCCTTCGACTGGGACATCCGCCGCGACGTGCTGGAGGGCGACCAGCGGGCCTGCGCGATCATCGGCCTGGACGCCGTCGAGCTGGGCCGCTTCGACCGCACCGCGTCCTCCTTCCTGTCCCTGCTGCACCCCGAGGACGCTCCGGTGGTGCGCCGCCGGGTCGAGCGCGCGGTGGCCGAGCTGGGGCAGTGCGGCGCCTACTACCGCACCGTCGGGCCGAACGGGACGATGCGCGCGGTGCGCTTCCGCGGCCGGGTGCTCGCGGACGCCTTCGGCCGGGCCTCCCGGATGGTGGGCTTCGTCTGGGACGCCACCGTCGAGCTGCACAAGCGCGACCGCGCCGACCGGATGGCCCTGCTGCGCGAGGAGCGCTCCCGGTTCATCAAGGAGGCCGCGCGCGCCCTCTCCGAGGCGGTCACCGTCCGTGACGTGGCCCGGGTGTTCACCGAGCTGCCGCTGCCCGGGCTGCCGCCGGACGGCCTGGTGCTCGCCTCCTTCGAGGCCGGCCGGGCCCGGATCCTCGGCGCCTCCGGCTACCGCTCCCAGGCGCTCGCCGTCTGGGACCGCGCCGTGCTGCCGGCCGGCCACCCCGCCGCCGAGGCGCTCAGGTACCGCGCCCCGGTGTTCATCTCCAGCCGCGAGGACTTCCGCGACCGCCACCCGGACGTGTGGGAGCAGACCAGCCGCACCGGGCGCGGCTCCTGGGCGTACCTGCCGCTGGTCGCCAGCGGCCGGGCGATCGGCGTCTGCGTGGTCAGCTTCGACGACGAGCGCGAGCTGGACGCGGACGAGCGCACCCTGCTGTCCACCCTGGGCGGGCTGGTCGCCCAGTCGCTGGCCCGGGCCCGGCTGCACGACGCCGAGCACGAGCTCGCGGCCGGCCTGCAACGGGTGATGCTGCCGCGCACCGTCCCCTCCGTCCCCGGGGTGACCACCGCGGTGCGCTACCTGGCGGCCGGCTCCGGGCTGCAGATCGGCGGCGACTGGTACGACGTGGTGCCGCTGCCCGGCGGCCACGTCGGCCTGGTGATCGGGGACGTCCAGGGCCACGACGTGCACGCCGCCGGGATCATGGGCCAGCTGCGGATCGCGCTGCGCGCCTACGCGGCCGAGGGCCACCCGCCCGCCGCGGTGATGGCCCGCGCCTCCCGCTTCCTCGCCGACCTGGACACCGACCACTTCGCGACCTGCACCTACGCCGAGGTCAACGTGGACTACGGCGTGGTGTACGCCGTCCGGGCCGGCCACCTCGACCCGGTGGTGCGCCGCGCGGACGGCACCGCCGCCGTGCTGCCGGTGGCCGGCGGGCTGCCGCTGGGCATCGACCCGGACCAGGAGTACCGGGTCACCCGGTTCAGCCTGGACCCGGGCGAGACGGTGCTGCTGTGCACCGACGGCCTGGTCGAGGCGCGCGGCATGGACCTGGACGAGGGCATCGCCCGGCTGACCCGCACGCTGGCCGGCCCGCTGCCGGCGGTCGGCCGGGCGGCCCGGGACCCGCTGGAGGAGCTGGCCGACCGGATCGCCTCCCAGGCCGCCGACTCCAGCGAGCGCGAGGACGACATAGCGCTGCTCCTGCTGCGCTGGGAGGGCCCGGAGGGCGGGCTCGCGGCCCAGCAGCTGCGCCGCCGGATCGGTCAGGCCGACCTCGCCCGGGTCGCCGAGGTGCGCGCCGAACTGCGCGACGCGCTGCGGCGCTGGGGCGTCGCCGAGTTCATCGACACCGCCGAGCTGCTCTCCTCCGAGCTGGTCACCAACGCGATCCGGCACACCGACCGGGACGCCATGTTCACCGCCCGGCTCTACCGGGAGTCGGCCTCGGACGGCGGCCGGGCCCGGCTGCGGGTCGAGGTGGAGGACGAGTCGGACCTCTGGCCGACCCGCCGGACCCCCGGGGAGCAGGCCTCCTCCGGGCGCGGGTTGATGCTGGTCGAGGCGCTGGCGGACGCCTGGGGCGTGGAACCGCGCGGGTCCGGCAAGCGGATGTGGTTCGAGCTCAGCGGAGCCGGCGCGGCCTGATCATCCCCGGGGCCGGTGCCCTGGCCGGGCCCGCGCCCTGGGGACGGGCTCAGCCGAACTGCTGCTCCAGGTCCTTCAGTTTGCGCTCCAGCGAGTCCAGCCGGGGCAGCGTGACGGTGTCCTCGTCGACGGTCAGGTCGATGGTGCGCCGCTCCGGACGGGCCGGCAGGCCCGGCTGGACGACGGTGCCCTCGGCGGCCCCGACCTCGCGTGCCTCGGCCCCGACCTCCCGTGCCCCGACCTCCCGGGGTCCGGCCTCGCCCGCCCCGACCTCGCGCGGCCCGGCCCCGGGCGCCCCGGACACCTCCCGGCCGCCGGCCGGCGGCCGCTCCGCCCCGGCACCGTCGGCTATCGCGGACTCCGGGCCGGCCGACTCCAACTGCCGTGCGGCGCCGCCGCGTCCGCGCCAGTGGCTGCTGCTGCGGTTGATCGCCCGGATCTCGGCCCGCTCGCGGCGGCCGGCCAGTTTGCGGCGCTCCTTCTCCATGGCCCGCTCCCGCTTGTCGTCGCGGACCTCGTCCACCGCCTCGTCCAGGCTGCGCACGCCCTCCAGGAGCATCAGCGACCAGGCCGCGTAGGTCTCGCGCGGGGCGCGCAGCCAGCGGACGATGCGGATCTGCGGCAGCGGGCGCGGCACCAGGCCCTGTTCGCGCAGCGCGGCCCGGCGGGTCTGCTTGAGCGCGCGGTCGAACAGGATCGCGGCGGACAGCGACATGCCGGAGAAGAACTGCGGGGCGCCGGCGTGGCCGAAGCCGCGCGGGGCGTGCACCCAGTTGAACCAGGCCGAGGCGCCGGCGAAGAGCCAGACCAGCAGCCGGGAGCCGAGCGCCGCGTCACCGTGACTGGCCTCGCGGACGGCGAGCACCGAGCAGAACATCGCGGCGCCGTCGAGCCCGAACGGGACGAGGTACTCCCAGCCGCCGGAGAGGCCGAGGTTCTGCACCCCGAAGCCGACCAGCCCGTGGAAGGAGAGCGCGGCGGCGACCCCGGCGCAGCAGAACAGCAGCGTGTAGGAGGCGGCGCCGTACAGGGATTCCTTGTTGCGGCGCCGTTCCTCGGAACGCTCCCAGGAATCCGCGCCGCCGGCGGATCCCCGGCTCCGGGCCAGGGCCACCAGGAGCGCGGTGACCAGCAGCCCCGCAACTCCGGTGACGGCCCAGCCGAGCGGTATGTCGGACAATTTCATCGCCGGAACCAGCCTCGCTTTCTGCGTCGCGTTCCTGCGCCGTGATGGCGGGGACCATCATGGCGGATGCTCGGCGGGCGAATGGCGGATTCACCGTCAATGCGCTGAGGAGAGGGATTTCTGACCCGTCGCCAATCGCATGGTCATATGAATCCGACGTGAAATGTTCCCGGAATCACGGGCTTTTCGAATCCCGAATCGTACGGATTTCCGTCAACGTCGCGTGACGCGGGGGCAGCCGCCGCACATGTCCGCGGGTTCCACGGTGTAGACGAGGCAACAGCTGGCCCGGGCCCGGTCCGTGTCCGAAGCACCGGTGCGGCCGGGCGCCGGGGGTGCGAAACCGGCGCCCGGGGTGAAGGGGGCCGGGGCGGGGGCGAGGGCCGCTCCCGCGCCCGGCGTGCGCGCCGGTCCGGGGCCCGGGTTCCCGGGCCCCGCGGGCGCCAGCAGCGCGGACAGTTCGGCGCGCGCCCGGTCCTGCTCCCCGACCAGCCCGCCCGCGTAGCAGAGCCCCTCCACCACCGCGTCGGTGGCCATCGCCCACAGCACCCGGGGCCCGCGGCGCACCACGGGGCCGAAGGCGGCCAGCACCGGCGTGAAGAACTCGGCCAGCGCGCACCGCAGTTCGGCGGCCAGCGCCGTGCCGTCCGGGACGCAGCGGGCCGCCGGCGAGCCGGCCGCCGGGTCGTCCGGGAGGCAGACGAACGCCTCCGGGCGCACCCCCAGCTCCACCGCGGCGGGGCCCCGGCGCAGCGACACGTCGGCGGGGCCGAGCAGCGGGACGCGCCGCTCCAGCAGCCACGGCAGGGTGAACAGCAGCGAGAGCGGCCAGACCAGGCGGTGCAGCCCGAAGCCCGCCGCCACGTCCGGGCGCAGCGGCTGCCCGTAGCGGGCCAGGCCCTGCCGGGCGTCGAGGGCGACCAGGTCGCGCACGGCCGCCGGGTCGGCGGTGAGCTCGGCGACCGGCAGCCAGCCGTCGCCCCGCCGGGGCGGGCCGCAGTGCACGCTCATCATCGGGGCCAGTACGGACAGCCGGTGGTACGAGGGCGCGCCGGGGGCGGTGGGGTCCGGCGGGTGGCCGGGGGTGTGCGCCTCGGTGCTGCGGGGGGCGCACGGCGCGGGGCCGGGCCGGGTGCTGCTCGCGGTCATGGGCGGGCCCCATCGGGTCGACCGGGGCCGCCGGCGGACCGCCCGGCGGGCCCCGGCCGCGACCGCGCCGGTCCCGGCCGGACCGGGGCACGGCGGTGCCCGGGAAACAGCAAGGCGGACCCGTCCGGGGCACTGCTCACCCCGGACAGGTAAGCCTCACCTTAGCTGATGGTGCCCCGGGGTTCGCGGGCGATGCGTCCGTCCGGGGGAGGCCCCGGCGCGCGCCCCAGCTGGCGCGCGAGCCAGACCGGTACCCCGCCGAGCGCCTGGACCAGCCGGGACGCCTCGGCGCGCAACCGCGCGGCCTCGGCCGGTTCGGACACCTCGGCGAGCGCCGCGAGCGCCGGCGCCACCCCCACCGTGAAGCCGAGTTGCTCGCGCAGCCGCAGCGAGGCGTCGAAGCCCTCCCTGGCGTTCCCCCGGTCGCCGCGGGCCAGCGCCAGCGCGGCCAGGTGCCGCCAGGTGTACGAGCGCAGCAGTTCGTCGCCGCGCTCCGCGGCGCCCTCGTGCGCCCGGCGGTAGGCGATCCAGGCGGCACTGCGGTCGCGCAGCAGGTTCTCGGCGACCAGTCCGCGCCGGAAGTCCAGCAGCGGGCGGCCCGGTGCGTCCGGCGGCAGCAGGGCCGAGGTGCGGCCGAGCGCGGCCTGTGCCTCGTCGAGGCGGTCGCGCGAGCCGAGCACGCTGGCCAGGTAGGCGAGGAAGCCGCGGGCGCAGGCGGCGGCCGCGCGCTGCTCGGTGCCCTCCGCGAGGGCCTCGGCCAGTCGGAGCGCCTGTTCCGCCTGGGTCCACTGGGAGGCGGTGAACAGGCACTGTTCGATGAGGAGTTCGGCCCGTGCGAGGGCCACGGCCGGGTCGTGCTCGGCGGCCGGACGCAGCAGTTCGGCGGCCTCCTGCCAGCACCCCCGGGACCGCAGTCGCCACACGGTGTCGCCCGGTTCCTCCGCTGCCGCCCGCCCCCGCCCGTCCGGGCCGCTCGGGCTCCATCCGTGCTCTGACAACGCCACCTCCTTGTGTGCGCCATCCAGCAGGGCACGGGCCTGCCCTGGAGCCCGGCCGGCACGGCCCGTTCGCGGCACGACGGCAGCGCAACGGCGCGGCGACGGCAGGGCGAAAGGCCCGCGCTGTGGCGGCAATTCAACACGGGGGTGAGCTTGTGCACCAGATCACGAGCGGAGGTTGTTGCTTTTCCGGAGGAAATGATCTAGGGGGCCGGAGGAAATGATCTAGAGGGGTCGGAGGAAATGATCTAGGGGGCCGGGGGAAATGATCCAGTGGAGCCGAAGGAAACGATCCAGTGGAGTCCGGGCCGCGCTCAGGAGGTCCAGCCGGTCTCCATCAGGGCCTCGGCGGCGCCGTTGGCGGGCTGCGGCACGCCGGCCAGGTCCAGGCTGAACAGCGCGACCAGCAACTGCTCCCCGCGCACCGTGGCCTGGTGGGAGTACCCGGCCAGGGTGAACATGGCGGCGGCCATCTCCTCGGCGTGCAGGGTCTGCAGCCACAGGCACTCGACCGACTTCACGTCGGCGGGCTCGGTCCAGGTGTCCACCTGGGCGACCATCCGGCTGCCCAGCAGGGTCACCCCGTCGCGCTCCTGGGCCTCGGTCAGCTCCAGGTCGTCGAAGCCGAGCCACTCCAGGTAGCGGGCGGCCGTGAACACCGCGTCCTGCGAGGTGCGCACCGGGTGGGGGCGGAACGGCGCGCGGTGCCGGAACGGGCGGGACCGGCCGGCCGGGGCGCCGGGCGGCGCGGGCGGGGCGGGCACCGGGGCGTTCACCGGGTGGGCCGGGTAGGGGCGGGTGGCCTGCGGGCCGGGAGCGGCGAGCGGGCCGGCGGTGCCGGTGCTCAGCCGGGTGGTGCGGTCCACCGGGAGCCGGACGGTGGCGCCGCAGTTGCAGGTGAACTCGGGCTGCGGCCACTGGTCGGAGCGGCCGCAGTGCGGGCAGCGCATGCTCAGCCAGGAGTCCTCCCAGGAGCGGAACCGCACCTGCACCGGGACCCCGCCGCGCAGCAGCGGCACCTTCAGCGAGGCGCCGCACGGACAGGGCAGCGACGGCGGCTCGTACAGGTGCTCGCGGCGGCAGGCGGGGCAGCGGATCGCCCGGGCGGCACCGCCCGCCCCCGGCCCCGGCCGCGCGGGGTCGTGTCCGGTGAAGTCGTCGGGCAGTCCTGCCATCGCGGGCTCCGTCCGTCGGTGTCGGGTGGGTGGTTGGTTCCCATGCTCCCCGAAACGTCCGGCTCCGGGCGCGGAATGGGGCAATCCTCAGGGACGGATCAGGGGTCGCTCGCCGGGTGGGGCGAGGCCCGACCCTCCGCGGGGAGGATGCGCGGCCGACACCTGGGGGAGGGTCAGCCCGCCGACCAGCGGGCCAGGTCGGCGGGGGTGTCCAGGTCGTCCGGGACGGCGACGTCCGCGCACTCCACCAGGACGAGTTCCCCGGCGTGCGCCGCCAGCAGGGCGCGGGCCCCGGCGTCGCCGGCGGCTCCCTCGGCGGCCTCGGCGAAGTGCCGTGCGCCGATCAGCACCGGGTGTCCGCGCCGCCCGTGGTAGGCCGCCGCGGCCAGGTCGGCGCCGGCCCGGTGGGCGGCCAGCAGCCGGGCCACCGCGGCCGGGGTGACGCCCGGGGTGTCCACCAGCATCACCAGCACCGCCGGGGCCCGCGGCGGCAGGGCGGCCAGCCCGGCCCGCAGCGAGGAGCCCATGCCCTCCGTCCAGTCCGGGTTGGCGATCAGCCGGCAGCCCGGCAGGTGCGCGGTGGAGCGGACCCGCTCGCGCTCCGCGCCCAGCACCACCGTGACGTCGGCGCAGCCGCCGGCCCGTACCGTCGCCACCGCGTGCTCCACCAGCGGCCGGCCCGCGTAGCGGAGCAGCGCCTTGGGCCGTCCGCCCAGTCGGCGTCCGCCGCCGGCGGCGAGGACCAGGGCCGGGACGGCGGGCCGGGGCTGCGGCGGGGCCGGGCGGCGGTCCGCCGCGGCCGGGTGGTGCGCGTTCTGCATGGGCCCAGCCTGCCCGCTCCGGGCCCGGTCGCGCAGCGGGTCCGCGGTTGTACGAATCCACAAGACGGAGCCGCAGGTCGCGGGCGCTCCCCGGCGGTTCGGCCGCTGGTCCCGCGGCGCGCTTGCCCCTGTACTGGGGCGATGAACACCGCACCGCGCCCGCTGGTGGACCGCTTCGGACGGGTCCACACCGATCTGCGGGTCTCCCTGACCGACCGCTGCAACCTGCGCTGCACCTACTGCATGCCGGCCGAGGGGCTGGACTGGCTGCCCCGCGCGGACACCCTCGACGACGACGAGGTGGTGCGGCTGGTGCGGATCGCGGTCGAGCGGCTGGGGGTGCGCTCGGTGCGGCTGACCGGTGGTGAGCCGCTGTTGCGCCGGGGGCTGCCGGGCCTGGTCGGGCGGTTGGCGGCGACCGGCGCGGAGCTGTCGCTCACCACCAACGGGATCGGCCTGGCGCGCACCGCGGGCGCCCTGCGGGAGGCCGGGCTGAGCCGGGTGAACGTCAGCCTGGACACCCTGCGCGCGGACCGCTTCACCGCGCTCACCCGGCGGGACCGGATCGCCGACGTGTTCGCCGGGCTGGCCGCGGCCAAGGCGGCCGGGCTCGACCCGGTGAAGGTCAACGCGGTGCCGGTGCGCGGCGTGAACGAGGACGAGATACCGGAGTTGGCGTCCTTCGCGGTCGAGCACGGCTACCGGATGCGCTTCATCGAGTCCATGCCGCTGGACGCGCAGGGGAGTTGGGACCGCGCCGCGATGGTGACGGCCGAGGAGGTGCTGGCGCGGCTGGGCGGGCGCTTCGACCTGGTGCCGGTCGGGCGCAGCGGCAACGCCCCGGCGGAGGAGTGGCGGATCGCCGGGACGGACACCGTGATCGGCGTGATCGCCTCCGTCACCCGCCCGTTCTGCGGCGGCTGCGACCGGGTCCGGCTGACCGCCGACGGGCAGTTGCGCAACTGCCTGTTCGCCACCGAGGAGTCGGACCTGCGCGCCCTGCTGCGCGGTGGCGCGGATGACGCCCGGATCGAGGCGGCCTGGCGGGCCGCCGTCCACGGCAAGGGGCCCGGACACGCCATCGGCAGCGCGGAGTTCGTCCGGCCGGACCGGCCGATGTCGGCGATCGGCGGCTGAACGGGGGCTGAGCGGGGGCTGAGCGACGGTGGGGCGGGGGCGGGGGCGGATCGGGGGCTGCCGGGTGGTTGGACGGGGCGCGCGGACGGGTCCTGGCGGAGTGTGAGCTTCGACATGCTCCTTGGGCTCCCCGTGGCGCCGGCTTGACCTCCTCTTGGCGCGACTGGTCTGCTGGTGCGCCGTCAACCCGCCCCTGATCCCGGGAGTTCTCCGTGCCCGCCCGCCGTACCTGGCTCTCCGCCGCCACCGTGTTCCTGATATGCGTGCTCGCGCTGGTCGGCTGGCTGGTCGAAGGCCGCGACCACACGTCGACCCCCTCCGCGGGCGCCGGCACCAGCCCGCTGCAGAACCCGGACGGCACCAAGCCCGGCCTGGCGCCGCTGACCACCCCCGAGGAGCAGAAGGCCGGCCGCGACCTCATCGCCAAGGTCGCCACCGCCCCGACCGGTACCAAGGACGGCTACGACCGCAACGAGTTCGGCCCCGCCTGGACGGACAGCGTCGAGGGCGTCCCGTTCGGCGGCAACAAGTGCGACACCCGCAACGACCTGCTCGCCCGGGACGGCAGCGGCGTCGAGCGCAAGGACGGCTCGGACTGCGTGGTCACCGCGATGACCATCCACGACCCGTACACCGGCAAGACCGTCCAGTGGACCAAGCAGCAGGCGTCGAAGATCCAGATCGACCACGTGATGCCGCTGTCCTACGACTGGCAGATGGGCGCCGCCAAGTGGGACAAGCTCAAGCGGGTCCAGATCGCCAACGACCCGCTCAACCTGATCCCCGCCGACGGCTCGCAGAACGCCTCCAAGGGCGACTCCGGCCCGGCCTCCTGGCTGCCCGCCAACACCGAGATCCGCTGCTCCTACGCGGTGCGCTTCGCCCAGGTGTCGCTGAAGTACCAGCTGCCGGTCACCGAGGCCGACAAGAAGGCGATGCTGCAGCAGTGCGGCGGCTGAGGAAACGGTTCACCCGATAGCGCCGGTAGCACCCGGTAGCGTCCGGTCCGGACCCCGGCACCGGTGCCGGGGTCCGGACCGCGCCGGCGACAAGAGCGCGCCAAGGAGGGCGGCCGGAGGTGCCCCGGGACGGCGCCGGATGGTATTCGTGGGCGGTGTCCCCGATGACCCCCCGCCTGACGCGACGTGCGCTGCCCGCCCTCGCCGCCCTCCTGCTCGCCCTGCCCGTCGGCTGCTCCGGCCCCGGCGACGCGCACCCCGCGGGCGGCCCGGCCGACCGCCCGCCGCTCAGCGAACGGGTCTCCGCCGACACCTCCCCGGCCCTGCGCGCCTTCTACGACCAACAGCTCGGCTGGGCCCCCTGCGACGGCGAACCGGACCCGGGCGCCGACCCGGACGAACCGGTCGTGCAGTGTGCCACCCTCAAGGTCCCGCTCGACTACGCCGCCCCCGCCGGCCGCGACATCGACGTCCCGGTCCTCCGGGTGCCCGCCGCCGACCCGGCGCACCGGATCGGCGCCCTGCTGCTCAACCCCGGCGGGCCCGGCATCTCGGGCGTCCGGCTGGCCCGGCGCTGGCAGGGCAACCAGGGCCCGCTGCGCGACCGCTTCGACCTGGTCGGCTTCGACCCGCGCGGCTCCGGCGGCACCGTCCCGGTCACCTGCCTGGACGACCGCACCCGCGAACAGTGGACCGGCACCGACGACCCGGCCTACGACCACGGCCGGGTCCTCGCCGACGCCTGCGAGGCCAAGTACGCCGACGTGCTCCCGCACGTCGGCACCCGCGACACCGCCCGCGACATGGACGTGCTGCGCGGCGCCCTCGGCGAACGCAGGCTCGACTTCTACGGCATGTCCTACGGCACCTACCTCGGCGCCCTCTACGCCGAGGAGTTCCCCGACCGCACCGGCCGGCTCGTCCTCGACGGCGCCGTCGAACGCAGCACCGACCTGATGCACCTCAACGGCGAACAGGCCGTCGCCACCGAGGCCGCCTTCCGCGCCTACGCCGCCGGCTGCGCCGCCGACGGCGACTCCTGCCCGCTGGGCAGCGACCCGGCGGCCGCCCCCGGGCGGCTCGCCGACTTCCTCGACGGCCTCAAGGACCACCCGCTGACCGCCCCCGACGGCCGGACCGTCACCGCCGCCCTCGGCTGGACCGGCGTCATCGACGCGCTCTCCGACGGCCGCCGCAACTGGCCCCGGCTGCGCGCCGCCCTCGACCCGGCCCTCGCCCGCGGCGAGGCCGACGAACTGCTCAAGCTCGCCGACGGCACCACCGGCCGCGACGAGGACGGCCACTACGACACCTCCGCGGACGCCTACGCGGCCATCCACTGCGCCGACGCCCCGCTCGCCCCCACCGACGCCGACCTGCGCGCCGCCCTCGCCGACCTCGACGCCCGGGCCCCGCTCACCAGCCGGCACGACACCCGGGTCACCCTGCTCGACCCGGACTGCCGCCCCTGGCCCTACCGCTCCACCGAGCGGCCGCACACCGTGACGGCGCCGGGCAGCGCCCCGATCCTGGTGATCGGCGGGACGGAGGACCCGGTCACCCCCTACCCGTGGGCGCAGCGGATGGCGGCCGGGTTCCAGCACGGCGTGCTGCTCACCCGCGACGGCGACGGGCACATCTCCTGGGACCGCAGCGCCTGCGTGCGCGACGCCGCCGCGGCGTTCCTGGTGGACGGCGTGCTGCCGGCCGCCGGGGCGCACTGCGGCTCGGACTGACCCCGGCCACGCGAAGGGGGCGTGCCGCGCGAACGCGGCACGCCCCCGGGGGAGTTCGGGCTCCGGGGCCAGGGATTCCCGGAGCCGGCCTCCCGGTGCGGGACTCCCGGATCAGCGATCGGGGTTCCGGGAGTCCTGGCCTGGTGGGCCGGGCCGCTGGGGCCCGGCCCGGCCCGAGCGGGCCGTGGGGATCAGGACGTCGGGGCCGTCAGGTCGTAGAAGGTGGCCCCGCCGACCGTCTTGGCGGTGAAGTGGGTGGTCACCCAGGCCTCGATCTGGGCCGCCTCGTTCTGCTCTCCGCCCTCGCCGTTCGCGCTGCCCTCGGCGCCCGCGCCGCCGCCGAAGCCGCGGTGCGAGCCGCCGGCGATGAACCAGTGCACCTTGCCCTGCTCGACGTACTTCTGGAAGCCCGCCAGGCTGAGCGAGGGGTCCGTGCCGTTGAAGCCGCCGAGGGCCATCACCGGCTTGCCGGTGGCGAGTTGGTAGCTCGCGGCGTTCTGCGAACCGGTGGTGGCCGCCGCCCAGGTGTACTGGCCGGCGTCCTCCGAGAGCAGCGCGGCCGCCTCGGAGCTCACCTTGGTGCCGCCGAGCAGGCCGCCCATGGCGCCGCCCATGCCGCCGCCCGCGCCGCCGCCGAAGCCGCCCGCGCCCTCCGGGTCCTGGCCGCCGGGGAAGCCGGGGAAGCCGGGGAACCCGGTGGCGCCGCCGGAACCGCCCGCGCCGGCCGATCCGCGCTCGTGGTGGCCGCCGGGGGCGGTGTCGCCGGAGCCCCGGCCGGAGCCGCCCGGGAAGCCGTTCCGGTCGTGGGTGCCCTGACCGCCCTGGCCGTTGGAGCCGCCCTGACCACCGGGGAAGCCCTGACCGCCCTGACCGTTGGCACCACCCTGGCCGTTGAAGCCGCCCTGACCGCCCGGGAAGCCCTGGCCGAAGCCCCGGCCGTTGCCCGCGCCGGCCCGGCCGCCCTTACCGCCCTTGCCGAAGGCGCCCGGCCCGAAGCCCGCACCCTTCACGGACGGCCCGGCGGTGATGATCGAACCGTTGTGCGCGGTGCCCACGGTGTCCACCGCGTACGCGGCCGGACCGCCGAACGCCGCCGCCAGGCCCACCAGGCCCGCCACCGAGGCGATCCGCGCGCCGACCCGCCCGGAGGTCCGGCCCGCGAACTGTCCGGCGACCAGCGCGGCCGCCGCCGCCAGCCCGCCGACCAGCACCACCCAGCGCAGCCACGGCAGGAAGTCGGAGCTGCGCCCGAGCAGGACGAACGCCCACCCGGCCGTCACCGCGAGCACGCCCGCCAGCAGCAGCGCGTACGGCAGCCGGTGCCGCGCCCGCCACAGGCCGTCCACGCCCATGCCGACCAGTGCCGCGACCGCCGGGGCCAGCGCCACCGTGTAGTACTGGTGGAAGATCCCGGACATGAAGCTGAAGATCAGCGCGGTGGAGACCAGCCAGCCGCCCCAGACCAGGAAGGCGGCCCGGGCGGTGTCCGGCCGGGCGTAGCGGCGGGTCGCCCACAGGCCGACCACCAGCAGGATCAGCGCGGCCGGCAGCAGCCAGGCGATCTGCCCGCCGATGTCGCTGCCGAACAGCCGGGTGATGCCGGTCTGGCCCCAGCCCCGGTTGTGCCCGGCGCCGCCCGGCAGGTCGAGCCCGGCCGGCATCCGGCCGCCGCCGCCCACGCTGCCGCGCTCGTTGCCGTCGACCCGGCCGAGGCCGTTGTAGCCGAAGGTCAGCGACAGGAAGTCGTTGTCCTGCGAGCCGCCGACGTACGGGCGGGCGGAGGCGGGCAGCAGCTCCACGACCGCCACCCACCAGCCGCCGGAGACGGCCAGGGCCACGCCCGCGAGCAGCATCTGCCGCACCCGCCGCCAGAAGCCGGTGGGCGCCACGACCAGGTAGATCACCGCGAAGGCGGGCAGGATCAGGAACGCCGCCAGCGTCTTGGTGAGGAAGGCGAAGCCGAACATCGCCCCGGTGAACAGCAGCCACCGGGTGCTCGCCGTCTCGATCGCCCGCACCATCCCGTACGCCGACAGGGTGAGCAGCAGCACCAGCAGCGCGTCCGGGTTGTTGAAGCGGAACATCAGCGCGGCGACCGGGGTGAGCGCCAGCGCGGCGCCGGCCAGCAGGCCGCCGAGCGGCGAGAAGCGGCGGCGCACCGTCGCGTACAGCACGCCGACGGTGGCGGCGCCCATCAGCGCCTGCGGGGCCAGGATCGACCAGGAGGAGAGGCCGAACAGCCGCACCGACAGTGCCATCGGCCAGAGCGAGGCCGGGGGCTTGTCGACCGTGATGAAGTTGCCGGCGTCGGAGGAGCCGAAGAAGAAGGCCTTCCAGCTCTGGCTGCCGGCCTGGACGGCGGCGGAGTAGAAGGCGTTGGCCCAGCCGGAGGCGCCCAGGCCCCACAGGTAGAGCACGACGGTGGCGGCCAGCAGCCCCAGCAGGGCCGGGCGCACCCAGCGCGGGTCGTCGGCCCGGCCGCGCCAGGTGCGGGCGGGCAGGGTGCGCAGTCGTCCGGACCAGGAGGCCGGGCCCTTCGGGCCGGCGGGCGGCAGGGGCTGCTCGGGGAAGAGCGGTGCCGGGTCCGGCCGGTCGGCGCCCGGCTGCGGCGCCTCCGGCGGCGGGTAGTTCGCGGCCTCGGGCCACGGTTCGCCGGCCGGAGGGGAGTAGCTGCTCGTGGTCATGCGCCATACCGTGCGTGGCGTGACTGAGAGAACCGTGAGATACGGCTGTGAGACGGGTGTGATCTGCCCGCATTCACCCGTACGGCGACGGCCGGCGGGCGGTTCCGGTCGGACGGGCGTCCGGCGGCCCCGGACGCGCGGTCGGACGGCGGCCCCGGGGACGCGCCCCCGGACGGCGCCGGGGACCGTCGGGACCGCAGGGACCGCCGGAGGGGCTCAGGCGGCGGCCGGCATGGTGATGTGCTTGCCCAGCCACTCCAGGGCCGGGGGGATCTCCCGGGTCCAGGTGTGGAAGTTGTGGCCGGCGGTGTCCAGGGTGATGGTCGACATCTTGGTGGGGGCCTTGAAGGCGGCGACCATGGCCTTGGTCTCGCCGTAGTTGTTCTCGTCGTACGCGGTGGTCAGCAGCAGCGAGACCGGGGCGGCGGGCTGGTTCTTGAGCCGCCAGAGCAGGTCGTTCTCCTGCTTGAGCTTGTCGTCGCCGCCGAACAGGTCGCCGGTGGTCGCGTCGTGGGCCGCGCTGTAGTAGCCGGAGAGGGCGACTGCCGCCGGGTAGGAGTCGGGCTTGCGCAGGGCGAACTTGAGCGCGCAGTAGCCGCCGGTGGAGTTGCCGATCACGGCCCGGTTGGCCGGGTCGGTGCCGATCCGGTAGGTGGTGGCGAGCGCCTTGGGCAGGTCGGTGGTGAAGAAGGTCTCGACCTGGGGGCCGTTCGGCACGTCGACGCACTCGGTGTCCCGGTTGTCGACCAGGGTCGGGCGGGTCATCACCAGGATGGTCGGCGGCAGTTTCTTCTGCTCGATGGCGTCCAGGGTGGAGGCCGGGTACTGCATCAGCGAGATCAGCTTCTCCGGGGTGCCCGGGTAGCCGGTGAGGACGACGGCCATCGGGAAGCGCTGCTTGGCGAAGCCCGGCTGGAAGTACTGCGGCGGCAGGTAGACGTACGCCTCGGTGCTCAGACCGGTGCCGGCCCCTTTGACGTCGACCTTCTGGATCTGCCCGGAGCGGTCCGGCTCCGAGCCCTGGGACGAGTAGAACTTCTGCTCGCCGGTGACGGTCACGCCGGACGCGTTGGGCTGGTGGTCGACGACGGTGCCGAGCCCGCCGCTGGTGCCGAGCAGGTCGGTCCAGGAGCTGTAGAAGCCGAAGTAGCTGTTGGCGATCAGGCCCATGGCGGCCAGCACCGACAGCTGGGTGGCCAGGAAGGCCCCGATCCGGCCCAGCCAGGACTTCCAGCCCTTCCCGCCGAACTTCGGCCAGAACCACATGGTGGCGGCGAAGACGGCGATCGCGATGACCGTGGTGATGATCTGGAGGGGGAGTCCGGTGAGACTGAGCACGGGCCCGATCGTAGTTGACCCGGGTGGGCGGGCCCGGACGGGGCCCGGAGGTGATCGTTCCAAACCTGTTGACCCGGGTGGTTCGTGCTCGGCACCATGTCGCGCGGCGTACACGAAGCGTGCGCGCGATGTGATCGGGGTGGGTTGTGACGTTCTCGGGATCCAGGGGCAGGGCCGTACTGGCCGTCGGTGCGACGCTGTTGCTCGCGGCGTGTTCGGCCGGGGGCGGAGGTGGTGCGGCCGCGCCGAGCGCGACCCCGAGCGCCACCGGTACGCCCTACGGCACCGAACTCGACCAGGCCCTCAAGACGATCGGCGGCGGGCTCGGGAAGGCCGCCGGGGCCAGGACCACGGCCGATCTCAACATCGCACTCGCCGCCGTCGAGGCGGACTCCTACCACGCCTCGCGACACCTGAAGGGGCCCGGCACACCCGGGGGCGAGACTGCGCACGCCGACCTGGTGAAGGCCCTGGGCTCGCTGTCCGACGAGACGGGGGCCCTCCGTGCCGACCTCAGGGGCAACAAGGTCTGCGGTCTGGACGCCGGCAAGGCGCGCCTCGGTGCCGGCCAGGCGCTGTCGGGCGTCTCGGCCGCTGTCGCCAAGCTGACGGAGGCGGGCTACCGGAGCGCCTTCACCGTCCCCGAGCTGCCCGAGCCGGTCGCGCAGCCGCGGACCCTGGAGAACGGCACCATGATCCGTGAGGGCGCCCAGGGCGGCGGGGGCACGCTGGAGATCGACGACAACGCCGGCCAGGACGCGGTCTTCACGATCGGCCGCGACGGCACCGCGCTGGCCTCGGTCTTCGTTGCCAAGGGACAGCAGGCCAGCATCGAGGGGATCGCAGCGGGCTCGTACGACATCTCCTACACGACCGGGACGGACTGGGACCCGGAGGCGCGGCAGTTCACCCAGGACTGCGACTTCGTCAAGTTCCAGGACAAGCACGAGTTCACGTCCAAGGGCGGCTGGACCATCTGGAAGATCAAGATCCGTGCGCAAGACGGCCGGGGCAATTCCAAGGTCCAGCGGCAGGACGCGAACTCCGCACCGCAGCCGTAGCGTTCGGCGAGTGCACCCTTAACGGGCATACCAGGACGGGTCATTGCCATTTCATGGCACAACAAGGGCCTGAGGGTGGCGAGTTGCGCAGGAAGTGTTGACCCCTTGAGGTGACCATGGCACTTTCGTGCGGGCGCGGGCCTCGGCGACCAGCCGGGCAACCCGCGATCCCCCACAAGGAGAGCCATGTTCAAGAGAGTTGTCGCGATGCTCGGCACGAGCGCCGTCGTCGCGAGCGGGCTGGTCCTCGCCGGTGCCCCCGCGCACGCCGTCCAGGCCGCCGACCTGACGGCGACCATCGCGCTGGACGACTGCTCGGCCTCGCTGGTCCGGTTCCCCGCCTCGGTGGCCGGGGACCGGGCCATGATGCTCACCAACGGGCACTGCCTGCCGACCATGCCCCCCTACGGCCAGGTCATCCAGAACGTCAGCGCCAGCCGCAGCGGCACCCTGCTGGACGGCGCCGGCAACTCCCTCGGCACCGTCCAGGCCGACCAGGTGATCTACGCGACGATGACCGGCACCGACGTCACGCTCTACCGCCTCACCGACACCTTCGCGTCGATCAGCTCCAAGTACGGCGTCACCGCGCTGACCGTCAGCGACACCCACCCGGTCGACGGCTCCTCGATGTACATCCCGTCCTCGTACTGGAAGCAGGTCTGGAACTGCTCCGTCAACGGGTTCGTGCCCACCCTGCGCGAGGACGAGTGGACCTGGCACGACTCGCTGCGCTACAGCTCCGGCTGCAACACCACCCACGGCACCTCCGGTTCGCCGATCATCGACTCCGCGAGCGGGCGGATCGTCGGCATCAACAACACCGGTAACGACGACGGCCAGATGTGCACCCTCAACAACCCCTGCGAGGTCGCCGCCGACGGCTCCACCAAGGCCTTCAAGGGCCAGAGCTACGGCGAGGAGACCTACTGGTTCACCACCTGCCTCAACTCCGCCCGGGCCGTCGACCTCTCCGTGCCCGGCTGCCTGCTCACCAAGCCGGCCGGCTCCGCCGTCACGGTCGCCAACCCCGGCAACCAGTCCACCGCCGTCGGCGGCGCGGTGAACCTCCAGGTCAACGCCTCGGGTGGGACGGCTCCGCTGTCGTACTCGGCGAGTGGGCTGCCGGCCGGGTTGGCGATCAACGCGAGCACCGGTGTGATCACGGGTTCGCCGACGGCGGCGGGCAGTTCCAGCGTGACGGTGACGGTGAAGGACTCGGCGGGCAAGTCGGGGACGGCGAGCTTCACCTGGACGGTCACCGGTGGTGGCGGGGGTTCCTGCACCCCGGCGCAGCTGCTGGGCAACCCGGGCTTCGAGACGGGTTCGGCGGCGCCGTGGACGGCGACGTCCGGGGTGATCGACAACAGCTCCTCGCAGCCGGCGCACGGCGGTAGCTGGAAGGCCTACCTGGACGGCTACGGCAGCGCCCACACGGACACGCTGTCGCAGACGGTGAGCATCCCGGCGGGTTGCAAGGCGACGCTGAGCTTCTGGCTGCACATCGACACCGCGGAGTCGGGTTCGACGGCGTACGACAAGCTGACGGTGGCGGTGAACGGCACCACGCTGAAGACGTACTCCAACGTGGACGCCGCGGCCGGCTACCAGCAGCGGACCTTCGACCTGTCGGCGTACGCGGGTCAGACGGTCACCCTGAAGTTCACCGGCACCGAGGACGCCTCGCTGCAGACGAGCTTCGTGATCGACGACACCTCCATCCAGACCAGCTGACGCTGAGTCGACCAGCGGGCCCGGCGGCTTCGGCCGCCGGGCCCTTGTCACGCCCGGGAGCGGTCCGGAGGTGGTCCGGGGGCGGTCCGGGGACGGTCCTATGCTGGGCGGATGACCACCCCGATAGACCTGGTGATATTCGACTGCGACGGCGTCCTGGTGGACAGCGAGACCATCGCCGTCCGCGTCCTGGTGCGACTGGGCGCGGAGTACGGCTGGCCGCTCACCGCGGCCGAGGTGGTCGAGCGGTTCGTCGGGCGGTCGGAGGCGGCCAACCACGCGATGGTCGCCGAGCGGCTGGGGGAGGAGACCGCGACGCTGTTCGACAAGCGGTTCCGCGAGCTGCACGCCGAGGCCGTGGACGCCGGGCTGACGCCGGTGGACGGCGTGCCGGAGGCGCTGGACGCGCTGGCGGCGCTCGCGCTGCCGACCTGCGTGGCCTCCAGCGGCGGCCACCCGAAGATGCGGCACACCCTGGGCCGGACCGGACTGTACGGGCGGTTCGAGGGGCGGATCTTCAGCGCCACCGAGGTCGGACGCGGCAAACCCGCGCCCGACCTGTTCCTGCACGCCGCGCGGTCCATGGGCGTCGACCCGGCCCGCTGCCTGGTCGTGGAGGACAGCGCGCCCGGCGTGGCCGCGGCCCGGGCGGCCGGGATGCGGGCGCTCGGTTACGCGGGCGGGGTGACGGCGGCGGAGCGGCTGGCCGGGCCGGGCACGGTCGTCTTCGACGACATGCGGGAGCTGCCCGGCCTCATCGCCGCCTACCAGGGGTAGCGGCCGCCCTCCGCGTGGAAGAACTGGCCGGTCGGCACGGTCAGCGCCTCGTCGAGCTGGCGGGCGATCCGGCGGCCGCCCTCCTCGACGTCGGCGGGGCCGGAGTGGTCGTTGAGGTCGGTGGCGCAGTGGCCGGGTTCGAGGGAGTCGACCCTGATGCCGTCGGCGCGCAGGGTGCGGGCGTAGACCAGGGTGACGGCGTTGAGCGCGGCCTTGGAGGTGTTGTAGCCGAGCAGGGCCGCGTACCGGCCGGCCGGGGTGTCCGGGTCGGCGAGCACGGAGGAACTGCCCAGGCCGCTGGAGACGTTGCCGATCAGCCCGGCCGGGGACTTGCGCAGCAGCGGCAGCAGGGCGTTGATGACGGTGACGGCGCCGAACACGTTGGTCTCGTAGGTCGCACGCAGGTCGTCCAGCGGCAGCGTCTCCGGGGTGCGGTCGAGGTCGCGGGTGATGCCCGCGTTGTTGACCAGGGTGTCCAGCCGGCCGTACTCGGCGGCGACCAGGGCGGCCGCGGCGGTGACGGTGGCCGGGTCGGTGACGTCCAGGTGGACGAACCGGGCGGACAGGCCCTGCGCGGTGAGCCCGGCGGCGGCTTCGGTGCCGCGGCCGGGGTCGCGGGCGCCGATCAGCACGGTCTGTCCGGCGCGGGCGAGTTCACGGGCGGTGGCGAGGCCGATGCCCTTGTTGGCGCCGGTGATCAGGACGATGCGGTGGCTGTCGTTGTTCATGCGGACCACTCTGGCCGGGCGGCGCCGGGCCCGGGAGGGCACTGTCGAGGGTGGTACCGGCGATGCCATGGTCACGCTGCGGCGGCCGGGCGAGACTGGGGGCGTGGAACACGTGGACCGGGCGGAGCTGGCCGCCTTCCTGCGGCGCTGGCGCGCCCGGATCCAGCCCGCCGACGTCGGCCTGCCGGCCGGCGGGCGGCGCCGTACCCCGGGCCTGCGCCGCCAGGAGGTGGCGCAGCTGGCCGGCATGTCGGTGGAGTACTACATCCGGCTCGAACAGGGCCGGGGGCCGCGCCCGTCCCGGCAGATGATCGGCGCGATCAGCCGGGCCCTGCGGCTCTCCGAGGACGAGACCGCCCACCTGCACCACCTGGTCGGCGAACCGCCGCTGCCGCCGAGCACGCTGCCCCGCGGCGTCCGGCCCGGCATCCTGCACCTGCTCGACCGGCTGGACGACACCCCGGCCATGGTGTGCAGCGCCGCCCGGGACATCCTCGCCTGGAACGGCATGGCGGCCGCGCTGCTCGGCGACTTCTCCGCCCTGCCGCCCGGCGAGCGCAACTTCGTCTGGCGGTTCTTCACCGACCCGGCCGCCCGCGCCCTCCACCACGCGGCCGACCACGACCTGTTCGCCCGCGGGTCGGTCGCCGACCTGCGCTCCGCCGCCGCCCGCTACCCCGCCGACAGCGGGGTGCGCCGGCTGGTCGACCGGCTGCTCGCCGTCAGCGCGGAGTTCCGCGAGCTGTGGGCGCGGCAGGACGTGGAGATGCGGCGTTCGACCACCAAGCGGCTGGTGCACCCGGTCGTCGGCCCGCTGGAGCTGGACTGCGAGGCGCTGCACGACCCGTACCGGGACCAGTGGACGGTCTTCTACACGGCCGCGCCCGGCACGCCCTCGCACTCGGCGCTGAAGCTGCTCAAGGTGGTGGGGAACCAGGACCTCGCGGTGCGGGGGTGAGCGGGGCGCGCCGGGCGGGCGGGGTGAGCGGGACGTGCCGGGCGGGTGGGGCGCGCCCGGCGCGCAGGGCGGGCTAAACCGTTTGCCGGGGCGGGGCGGCTGCTGGCAGGGTCGGGCGCCATGCCCCCGAAAATGCACGCGGACGAACTGGACATCGACGAGGCGCTGGTGCGGCGGATGGTCGCCGGGCAGTTCCCGCAGTGGGCCGGCCTGCCGGTCGAGCGGGTGGACTCGGCCGGGACGAGCAACGCGATGTACCGGCTGGGCGCGGAGCTGGTGGTCCGGATCCCGCGGATCCCCGGGGCGGTCCAGGACATCGAGAAGGAGGAGGCCTGGCTGCGCCGTCTGGCGCCCGAACTCCCCTTCGCCGTACCGGTTCCGGTGGGACTGGGCGCGCCGGGCGACGGGTGCCCGTGGCCGTGGTCGGTGCTGCGCTGGCTGGAGGGCGTCAACCCGGTGGCCGGGGACGTGCGCCGGCCCGGGCCGCTGGCGGCCGACCTGGCGGCGTTCGTGACCGCGATGCACCGGGTGGACCCGGCCGGCGGCCCGGCCTCCTACCGCAGCGAGCCGTTGGCGGCGCGGGACCCGGCGGTCCGGCGGGCGCTCGCCCGGCTGGCGGGGGAGGTGGACGTGCCGGCCGCAACTGCCCTGTGGGACACGACACTCGGCGCGGCTGACCACCCCGGGCCGCCGGTCTGGATCCACGCCGACCTCCAGCCCGGCAACCTGCTGGTGGACGCCGCCGGACGGCTGAGCGCCGTCATCGACTTCGGCTGCATGGGCCTGGGCGACCCGGCGGTGGACCTGCTCACCGCCTGGTACGTGCTCCCCGCCTCCGCGCGCGGCGCCTTCCGCACGGCCGTCGCCGCCGACGACGCGGCCTGGCAGCGGGGGCGCGGTTGGGCGCTGTCCGTCGCGCTGGCGGAGCTCGACTACTACCGGGAGACCAACCCCCGGATGGCGCGCACCGCCCGGTACGTGGTCGGTGAGTTGCTCGCCGGGGACGCCTGAGGGGGCCGGGGGCCGACGACGTGGTCCCGGCAGGTTTTACCCAACGGTCGACCAACGTCCGGGCGGGCCCGGGTAGCGTCCCCGGCATGAGCGTGGTGGACGTGAGGGAATGCGCGACGGGGCTGCCCGAGGCCTGGCGCTCGGTGGTGCTGGGCCGGGTCGGCACGGCGGCCGTGAAGGTGCTGCGGATGGACGGACGGGCGCTGGAGCCGGAGCTGCACGGGACGGCCGAGGTGCTGGTCGTCGCCGACGGTGTGCTGGAACTGGACCTGGACGGTACGGAGTTGACGGTCCGCGCCGGTGAACTGTGCGCGGTCCCGGCGGGTGCCCGGCACGCGGTGCGGGCGGGCAGCCGGGGGACGCTGCTGATCGTGGAGGTGCCGGAGCCGGGTTGACGGGCGCGGGGCCGCGCGGGCCCGCCCGGCCCGTCCTAGAGTGGGTGCTGTGACCGATCCGCGCCGCCCCACCTCGGCCTTCCACGCCGCCAACGCCGACCCTGCGGTCACCGCCCGGCTGGTCGCCGCACTGGACGCCCAGGCGGAGAACCCCGGGGTGCGGCGGCTGCGCGAGTGGGCGCACGCACAGCTGGCCGCGCGTCCCGGCGAGCGGGCGCTGGACGTCGGCGCCGGCACCGGTTCGGAGACCCTGGTGCTCGCGGCGGCGGTCGGCCCGGACGGCACCGCGACCGGGGTGGAGCCCCACCCCGGTCTGCGGGCCGTCGCCGAGCAGCGGGCCGCCGAGGCGGGCAGCGCGGCCCGGTTCGTCGACGGCGACGCGCTCGCGCTCCCGTGGCCCGACGGCGGCGCGGACCTGGTCCGGTGCGAGCGCGTGCTCCAGCACCTGGACGAACCGGCCCGGGCCGTCGGCGAGTTGGCCCGGGTGCTGGCCCCGGGCGGCCGGGTCGCGCTGCTCGACACCGACTGGGCGACCTTCGTCCTGCACCCGGTCGCCCCGGAGGTCGGCCCCGCGCTGGGCGCCGTCGCCCGGGCCACCGCCGCCGCCCCGGAGGCCGGGCGCCGGCTGGCGGGCTGGCTGGCCGCGGCCGGGCTGACCGTCGACCGGGTCGGCGCGGAGGTGCTCCTGCACGACCCCCGCGCCATCACCTGGCCGGTCGTCCGGGGCCTCGCCACGGCCGCCGTCGGCCGCGGCCTGATCACCGGGGCGCAGCGCGACCGGCTCTACGCCGACCTCACGGCCGCCGCCGAGCGGGGCGCCTTCCACCTGTCCGTGACGGTCTTCGCCGCCGTCGCCCACCGGCCGGGCTGACCCGTCCCGTCCGGCCGCTCCGGCCTCAACTGAGTTCGTCTGCGCAGGAAGTCGGCCCCACCGACGTCCTGCGTACTTCCGGCCCGTCGGAGCCCGTCACCATAATGATCCCGAAAACAGCTGGTGCACGAAGCTGTCGGGGCCCTATCGTTACGCTCCGTCATTCCGGTCCAGTCCTGGAGTTCCCACAGTCATGCCTTCGCCCGCCGTGTACCGATCGCCGAGAGCGACCGCCACCGCCGCCACCGTCCTGCTCGTCGTCTGCGGCGCGGCGACGCTGTTCCAACTGGTCGCCGACCTGCTGCTGTACGGGGCGGTCGGAGACCTCTCGGGCGACGTCGACTTCGGCGACGAGACCGCGCTCGGTGCCCCGTTCACCCTCAGCGCACTCGCGGGCCTGCTGTACCTCCTGACCCTGGTGGGTTCGGTGGCCGCCTTCCTCACCTGGTTCTACCGGGCCCGGGTGAACGCCGAGGTGATGGACCCGCACGGGCACCGGCGCGGGCGCGGCTGGGCGATCGGCGGCTGGTTCACCCCGGTGGTCTTCCTCTGGTTCCCCCGGCAGATCGCCGGCGACATCTGGCAGGCCGGCGTCCGGCCGGACGCGACGGGCGTGCGCCCGCCGTTGTCGCAGACGCTGCTCAACTTCTGGTGGGGCGCGTTCGTCGTGGCCAACGCGACCGGCAGGATGGGCGGCGAGCTCACCGGCGCGGCGCACTACCCGGACGACTACCAGCAGGGCCTGGTCTGGACGATCGCCTCCGATGCGCTCGGGGTGGCCGCCGCCGTCCTCGCGGTCATGGTGGTGCGCAAGGTGACGGCCATGCAGGAGGAGCGCTGCGCCGAGCACTACGCCCGGATGCAGGGGCTCCAGGTCTCGGCCGTCCAGAGCTGAACCCCCCACCCGTGCGCGGGAAGTCGGCCCGGCCGACTTCCCGCGCACGGGTGTCAGCGCAGTCCGTCCGCCCAGGCCGTCAGCCGGGCGAAGTCGTCCGCCGTCAGCCCGACCCGCGGGTCCACGTGGTGGAGCAGCGCCGGCCCGTCGTGGTGGGCCCGCACCCAGGCCCGGTCCGCGTCCGTGAGCTGGTCGTCGACCCAGGCGAACGGACGGCCCTGCGCCCAGGCGACGATCTCCGGGGTCTTCCAGAAGACCCCGCCCGCCGGCTCCGGCCGGGGGTCCGCCCAGGCGATGAACGGCAGTTCGGGCAGCCCCAGCAGCGGCCCGATGAAGGCGTTGGCCTCCTCCTCCCAGGTGGTCGCCCACACCAGGTCGAACGGCAGCGCGGCCAGCGCCGGCCCGTGCCCCGGATAGAGCCAGACCCGCAGCGGCTTGGGCTCCTTGTGCGGCAGGCCCCACGCCGCCAGCCGCCGCCGCTCCGCGGCCCGCCACCGCGGCGTCATCAACCGGTGCGTCCGGTACCCCTCGGGCCGCCGGTACGGCTTCGCCGCCTCCGGGTTCAACGGACCGTCCACGTCCACCAGCAACACCGGCCGCATCAGCGCCCACCCCTTCGATCGTCCGTCCCCGGACGCTACCGCCCGCCCCGCCGCGCGCCCACGGGTTTTCCCCCGGTGGCCCCCGGGGGCGGCTGGAGGGCGCGCGGGCCGGTCAGGCCAGGGCGGCGGTGACGGCGGCTTCGGCGTGGAGGCGGGCGGTGGGGAAGAGGGGGACGGGGCTGTCCTCGGGGTGGACGAGGAGTTCGATCTCGGTGCAGCCGAGGATGACGCCCTCGGCGCCGGCGGCGACCAGGTCGGCGATGATCCGGCGGTAGGCGGCCCGGGAGTCCTCGCGGACGGTGCCGACGCAGAGTTCTTCGTAGATCACCCGGTGGACCAGGGCGCGGGACGGGGCGTCGGGGACGAGGACGTCGAGGCCGTGCCGGGCCAGCCGGCCGCGGTAGAAGTCCTGTTCCATGGTGAAGGCCGTGCCCAGCAGGCCGACCTGGCGCAGGCCGGCTGCCCGGACGGCGTCGGCGGTGGCGTCGGCGAGGTGGAGCAGGGGCACGGAGGCGGCTGCCTCGATCCGGTCGGCGACCTTGTGCATGGTGTTGGTGCAGAGCAGCAGCAGGTCCGCGCCGGCGGCTTCGAGGGAGCGGGCCGCGTCGGCGAGGAGGGTGCCGGCCTCGTCCCAGCGTCCGGCGGTCTGCAGTTCCTCGATCTCGGCGAAGTCGACGGAGTACAGCACGAGTCGGGCGGAGTGCAGGCCGCCGAGGCGGTCGCGGGTGAGTGCGTTGAGGGTGCGGTAGTACTCGGCGGTGGATTCCCAGCTCATGCCGCCGATCAGGCCGAGGGTCTTCATGCCCACCGTTATAAGGCAGATTCGGAAGAGAAAGCAATCGTATAAGAATTACTTTGATGGGCTCTCGCGGGGGACGCGGTGCTGCCATTCCCGGGTGAACACGACCGATCCCGCCTCCAGTGCCCGCAGCTGCACCACGCTGAGGAAGTGCCCGGCGTCGCAGCGGAGTTGGGTGCGGGTCTGGACGGTGACGTCCCAGCCGATGTCGGGGCGCTCCAGGCGCACCGTGTGGTCGGTGCGGGCCTGGGCGCTGAGCGGGGAGCCGGTGAGGACGCGGTAGGCGGTGACGGTGTGCTCGTCGCGGACCAGGCCGTCGGGGTGGGTGCGGGTGCCGTCGGTGGCGGGGGAGAGTTCGGTGCGCCATTCGTGGCGGCCGATGTCGTGCACGGTGACGTGTTCGGGCCGGGCGGTGAGCGGTTCGGTGAGGTGGATGTCGAGCGGGTCGGGCAGGGCGGGGGCGGCGAGGGTGACGGGCGCGCCGCCGATGTCCGCGGCGAGGTGGCGGACGGGCAGGCCGAGGCTGGAGCGGGACGGGTCGAGGGCGTAGCCGCTGTCGTCCGGTCCGGGCCACACCCAGGGCCAGTAGACGGAGGAGAGCGCGAGCCGCAGCCGGTGCCCGGCCGGGACGGTGGCGGCGCAGGCGGCGAGTTCGACCTCGGCGTCCGGGCCGGTGGCGGCCAGCACGCCCCGGGTGAGCAGGGTGGAGGTGCCGTCCGGGCCGACGGCGCAGAGCCGGGCCACCACCTGGGCGGCGGAGTCGGTGGGCCGCAGGCGCAGCCGGGCGGTGGGCGCGCCGAGCAGTTCGACCGGTTCGGGCAGTGGCTGGGAGTCGAAGCAGACCGAGCGGCCGTCCTCCTCGCGCTGGTCCGGCGGCTGGTCGGCGGGGCGGCCGTGCGGGACGTACGCACCGGCGTTGAGCCCGGTGTGCTGGGGGGAGCGGACCGGGACGTAACGCTCGTGCGCGGCGGTGCCGGCGGTGCGCAGCTGGTTGTCCAGGTCGTAGTGGATCTCCCGGACGTCGGGGGAGGGCCAGGCGTCCTCGCCGGTCCAGCGGGTGCTGATCCAGCTGCGCAGGGCGGGTTCCCGGGCGGCGCCGGTGTCGGCGCCGCGCAGCCAGTGGTCCCACCAGCGCAGGGTCTCGGGCAGGGCGGCTTCGGGCAGGCCGTGCGGCCAGGGGCCGAGGAGGGCGCGGGCGGTGGGGGATTCGGCGAGCAGGCGCAGGACGAAGGAGCAGGACGGGTCGCCCCAGCCGGCCACGGCCAGCACCGGGACGGAGACCGGCACGGTGGTGTCCCCGGCGGCGAGCCAGGCGTCGATCGGGGGTTCCAGGGATTCGAGCCGGGCGAGCCAGCCGGCCCGCCAGGCGTCGCCGAGGCGGCGCGGGTCGGGCGGAAGGGCGGCGTCGGCGATCAGGGCGGTGAGCCGGGTGTGGAGGTCGGCGGCGAGGACGGCGCCGCCGAGCCGGTGGCCGCCTTCGGGGCAGGCGGCGACGGCCGCGCCGACGGTCTCCGGCGCCCGGGCGGCGAGCCGCAGCGCGGTGGTGGCGGCGGCGCCGGTGCCGAGCAGGCCGAGGCGGCCGTTGCACCAGGGGCGGCGGGCGAGCCAGTCGACGACGGCGGCGCCGTCGTCGAGTTCCCGGGCGCCGCCGGGTGCGCCCGGCAGGCCGCCGGAGTCGCCGTGGCCGCGGGTGTCGACCCGGACGGCCGCGTAGCCGTGGCCGGCGTACCAGGGGTGGCGGCGGGCGTCGGCGGCGGCGGTGCGGTCGGCGAGGCGGTCGGCCGAGTACTCCAGCAGGGCGGGGACGGGCTCGTCGCCGACCGGGCGCCAGAGGCGGGCGGCGAGTTCGGTGCCGTCGGGCAGCGGGATGCGCAGGTCCTCGCGGGTGGTGTGGAAGGGGTACGACGGCATGGCCGCTCCCATCGGGTCCCGGGCCGGGTGGGTGCCGTGCGGGCCGGGCGCGGACGGGGGTCGCGCGACGGGCGTCGGCATCTCGACCCTAGGGGAGGAAGCGGTCGATTTCCTGATGAAGAGGACGGATCGGGCGGGCGACGACCCGCTCCGTCCGGTAGCTGCACATGATTTGCACCTGCGCTCCCGAGGGGGAAAGATGGCCCGGCTCAGCCGGGCCTCCCGGCCCGAACCACCCGGAAGGACCGCAGGATGTCCAGCCCCGCCGCAGGTGCCCCGCCCGTCAGATGGCGCGACCGGCTCACCCGGGAGGAGTGGATCCGGCTGGCCGGGATGGGCGGCTTCATCCTCGCGCTGCACGTGATCGGCTGGTTCACCCTGCTCGCCCTGGTCGCGCCGGAGCACTACGACGTCGGCGGCCAGGTCTTCGGCGCGGGCATGGGCCTGACCGCCTACACCCTCGGCATGCGGCACGCCTTCGACGCGGACCACATCGCGGCGATCGACAACACCACCCGCAAGCTGATGGGCCAGGGCAAGCGCCCGCTGTCGGTCGGCTTCTGGTTCTCGCTCGGGCACTCCTCGATCGTCTTCGGCCTCTGCGCCCTGCTGGCCTTCGGCATCCGCACGCTGGCGGACCAGGTCGAGGCGGACGACTCGACCCTGCACAGGATGACCGGCCTGATCGGCACCACCGTCTCCGGCACCTTCCTGCTGCTGCTCGGCCTGATCAACCTGGGCGCCTTCAACGGGATCCTCAAGGTGTTCCGCCGGATGCGCGAGGGCGAGTACGACGAGGCCGAGCTGGAGCGCCAGTTGGAGCGGCGCGGGCTGATGAACCGGATCCTCGGCAGGGTCACCCGGGCGGTCACCAAGCCCTGGCACATGTACCCGGTGGGCCTGCTGTTCGGCCTGGGCTTCGACACCGCGACCGAGGTGTCGCTGCTGGTGCTGGCCGGTGGCGCGGCGGCGTTCTCGCTGCCCTGGTACGCGCTGCTGACGCTGCCGGTCCTGTTCGCGGCCGGGATGAGCCTGCTGGACACCATCGACGGCTCGTTCATGAACTTCGCCTACGAGTGGGCGTTCTCCCGGCCGGTCCGCAAGATCTACTACAACCTGACGGTCACCGGCCTGTCGGTGCTGGTGGCGCTGGTCATCGGCCTGGTCGAGCTGATCGGCCTGCTCGGCGAGAAGCTGGACATCACCAGCGGGCCGATCGCCTGGATCGGCGGCCTGGACCTCAACTTCGTCGGCTACGCGATCGTCGGGCTGTTCGTGCTGACCTGGGCCGCGGCGATCGCGTTCTGGAAGTTCGGCAGGGTCGAGGAGAAGTGGTCGGCGGGGCTGGCGGCGGGGTCCGCCGCCGAGTCGGAGTAGCCGAGGGCGTCGAACCGCGGGGCCGGTGACCGGGGTCACCGGCCCCGCGGGGCTGTCTACGGGGAACCGGCGCTCACTTCAGCGCGGCGAGCACCGCGTCCGCCATCGCCTTCTCGCCGGTCGCGTTCGGGTGGAACGGCACGGCCGGGGAGCCGGGCAGCGCGCCCTCGATCCAGCGGTCGTCCGAGCAGACGTCGTGCCCGCGGGTGGGCGTCGCGGTGTCCACGTACGTGGCGCCGTTGGCGGCGGCGGTGGACTCGAGGGCGGCGTTCAGCCGGTCGAGCACGCCGTGCATGTACGCGACGTCGCCGGGGGTGACGGGCTGGCGCAGGACGCAGGTCGAGCCGTCGGCGGGCAGCACGGACGGGTAGCCGACCAGCAGCACCCGGGCCTTGGGCGCCTTGGCGTGGATCTGCCGCAGGGTGGTGGCGATCTGCGGGGCGATGGTGGTGTCGATCCGTTCGGCCAGGTCGTCGTTGCCGTACTGCCAGGACCAGGTCCTCCAGTCCCAGTAGCCGTGGTGGTAGACGTCCTTGCAGGGCGTGCCGAGCGGGTTGACGACGGCGCCGGCGATGCAGGTGGCGACCAGTTCGCCGAGGCCGAGGTCGCTGGCGGCGAGGTCGTTGCCGCCGATCCCCAGGGTGACCAGGTCGGTGTCGGCGGTCACCGCGTCCAGCTGCGGGTCGTTGACCCGGAGGAAGGCGTCGTACTGCGGCTGGGTCATGGCCTTGATCTTGGCGGCCGAGCAGGTGACGTCGGTGTAGCCGCCGGCCTTGAGCGAGGCGGCGACCAGGTGGCCGTAGTTGTGGTCGGAGCGCAGGCACAGGCCGCCGGACTGGCCGGGCACGCCCGCGCCGGCGGCGTAGGAGTCGCCGAGCGCCACGTAGTGCCGGGGGGCGGGGGCGGCGGCCTGGGCGGTGGTGGAGGTGAGCGCGAGGGCGGCGCCGACGGCGACGGCGGCCAGGGCGCCGGAATGGCGGAGTCGCCGGGAATTCCGGGCAGGGCGGAGCACGGGTTCCTCCTGGGGGGAGAGAAACGACGGGTGGGGGTCGTGCCGAGCCGGGCCACAGCTACTCGCAGGTAAGTTACTGCCAGGTTTCGGCGGCGTCCATGGTTCCGGCCGGAATTCCCGAAAACCCGTCAGCCGGCACCGGGTGACATTTCGAATTCCGCTCCACTGCGTTTCGGAAAGAGCGGCGGTCGGAAATGACGGCGATCGGAACGGCGGCGAACGGAATTCCCGAATGCCGCGCGGCGCGGTTACCGGGCGGTGCGGCGCCGTGCGGCGGCGAAGGAGGCCAGGACGACGACGGCGAGCACCCCGAGCACGGTGATCAGTGCGCCGAGCACCATCAGGACCGCCGCGCCGATCAACGTGCCGGGCAGGGTGGGGGAGTCGTCGCCGGAGTCCCAGACCACCCGGTTCCCGGTCAGCGCGGCGAGGTCGACCGTCCCCTGCCGGTCGTCGTCGAGGTGCTGCCGGGAGTCGGCGGCGGTGTCCCGCCGGTCGCCCATCAGGAAGGCCCGCCCGGGTGGGACGGTGACCTCGAAGTCGCGGGTGCAGGTGCCGGCCTGTCGGGCGCTCGGCTCGTCGAGCGGCGTCCCGTCCAGGCTGAGCTGTCCGCCGGTGCAGGCGATGCGCTGGCCGCCGAGGGCCATCACCCGGAACACCGGGGCGGTGTGGAGGCCCCAGGGGGAGTCGACGATGTAGACCTCGCCGCGCCGGACGTCCCCGGCCGCGACCCGGTCGGCCAGCATCCGGTCGCCGGGCCGGAGGCCGGGGCCCATCGCGGTGCCGTCCATCCGGTGGAGGGAGTAGCCGCCGGTGAGGACCACCGAGAGTCCGAGCGCCCCGCACAGGATGCCGGTCACCGCCACGGCCAGTGCGAACCACAGGCCCCGGATCCTCCGTCTCGGCATCCGTGCGCCCCCTCTTTCCTCTTTCCGTGCCACGTCGTCGGCCGGATCCTAGTTCAGCGGGCCCGGGCGGCCGCCGGTGGCCAGGGGTGTGACAGGTACAGTTCCGGTGCAGAGCGTGCCGCCGACCGGGGCGCCGACCAGGAGGGGGAGCACCGCGGATGAGCCGCCGTGACCGCGAGCGTGGCAGTGGCCGTGACCTCGACCGCCGGGCGGGCGCCGGCGCCCCGGTGACCGTCACCGTCTGCCGTGACTGCTGCTGCGGCAGCCGGACCAAGCACCCGGACGTCGACCACGCGGCGCAGTTCGAGCGGCTGCGGGCGGCGGTCGGTTCGGCCGGCCGGGTCCGGGCGTCGAAGTGCCTGGACGTGTGCACCCAGTCCAACGTGGTGGTGGTCGGCCCGTCCAGCGAGGGCCGGGCGGCGGGTGCGCGCCCGGTCTGGCTCGGTTTCGTGCTGATGGACGGGATGATCGACGACATAGCCGCCTGGGTGGCCGCGGGCGGCCCCGGTGTCGCCGAGCCGCCCGGGCTGCTCGACCTCCAGCTGATCCAGGTCTCCCGCCGGGTCCGCGAGGGCCTGCCCGAGTGATCCAACTCGCTTGGCGGGCCGCGCGGTTCGTCCCCGGGGACGGCCGCGGGGTCGGCCCACTACGATGACCGGTGGCATCGAGCGGTTCCGCGCAAGGGGAGGAAGACGATGACGACGGTCTGCCGCATCTGCGCGGGCACCGGCCGGACCGCCGGCCTCAACTGCCGCACCTGCCAGGGCACCGGCACCACCGAGGTGGGCGGCGGCGGCGGCAACTGCTTCCTCTGCGACGGCACCGGGGTGTACGTCCGCTACCGGGTGGACGCGACGGGCGCCAAGCAGGCGTACCGGGACGAGATCTGCCGCACCTGCGACGGCACCGGCAACCGGTCCGCGAACCTCTGGGACGAACCGTCCGCCTGACGCCGGCCCGGCCCCGGGCGGGCCCGCTCGGCGGCCCGGCCATGATTTTTTACCTGTCCATGACCGGATCTTGGCATGCGTGTTCGGTGACACGCTGACGCTCGTTCACCCGGAGTCCGCATGCGGTCCATGATCCACTGGGAGAGTCCCGCGCATGGATATCCCCAACATGGGCGTGCCGGCCAAGCTCGCCGACCGCATGAGCATGGCCGAGCAGCACGAGTACCTGCGGGCCCGTTTCTCCCGCCGCCGGATGCTGCGCGCCGGCGCCGTGACCGTGGGTGCCGTCGCCGTCGGCGGTGCGCTGGGCAGCGCTCCGGCCTTCGCCGCTCCGGCCGGTCCCCAGCTGGTGACCGGTGGCACGACGGCCGGCATCGACGGTTCGCTGGTGGCGCCGATCGGGCGCCACCTCCAGTTCGGCCCCGAGCCGGACACCCAGTTCCGCATCTCCTGGCAGGTCCCCGCGCCGGTCAAGAAGCCGTTCCTGCGCTTCGGCAAGACCCCGTGGGAGCTGAGCCACAAGGTCCAGGCCGAGGTCCGCGCGCTGCACACCCCGGCGCTGACCCCCAACAGCCAGCCGGTGGACCAGTACTACCTGCACGTGGCGCTGGAGGACCTCCGCCCCGACACCACGTACTACTACGGCGTCGGCCACGAGGGCTTCGACCCGGCCTCCCAGCAGCAGATCTCCACGCTGCACACCTTCCGCACCGCGCCCTCCCGCGACCACCGCTGGGGCAAGGTCTACGAGCCGTTCACCTTCACCGCCTTCGGCGACCAGGGCGTCAGCTCCCACGCGGCGGGCAACGACAACATCATCAAGGCCCAGAAGCCGGCCTTCCACCTGCACGCCGGCGACATCTGCTACGCCGACCCGGCCGGCTCCGGCACCGACCCGGACAAGTCCGTGTTCAACGCGCGGACCTGGGACGACTTCCTGGTGCAGACCGAGACGGTCGCCGCCGACATCCCGTGGATGGTCGCCTACGGCAACCACGACATCGAGGCCTGGTACTCGCCGAACGGCTACGGCGGCGAGAACGCCCGCTTCTACCTGCCGGACAACGGCCCGGACCCGCGCAAGGTCCCCGGCGTCTACACCTTCCGCTACAAGAACGTCGGCGTCATCTCGCTGGACGCCAACGACGTCTCCTACGAGATCCCGGCCAACCTGGGCATCTCGGCGAACAAGCAGACCAAGTGGCTCGAGCGCACCCTCAAGGACCTGCGCAACGACGAGACCGTCGACTTCGTCGTGGTCTTCTTCCACCACTGCGCCTTCTCCACCACCGTCGCGCACGCCTCCGAGGGCGGCGTCCGCGAGGCCTGGGTGCCGCTGTTCGAGAAGTACCGGGTGGACCTGGTCATCAACGGCCACAACCACATCTACGAGCGCACCGACGCGATCCTCGGCAACAAGGTCTCGAAGCAGGTGCCGAGCGGCGCCACCATCGAGCCCGCCAAGGACGGGGTGGTGTACGTGACCGCGGGTGCGGCCGGCCGCAGCCTGTACAAGTTCGACGTGCCGGACACCTACGAGGGGCACGAGAACCACCAGGACGAGGTCAAGACCTACTACTGGAGCAAGGGCAAGGTGAAGACCCCCGAGACCATCCAGTGGTCGCGGGTCCGCTACACCGGCTACTCCTTCATCAAGGTCGACGTCACCCCGGCCCACCTGGGCCAGAAGTCGGTCATGAAGGTCACCGCGCTGGCCGAGAACGGCACGCAGATCGACAACTACACGATCCTGCGCAAGGTCGGCGAGGGCTGGGACTCGGACAGCGACGACGACGGTCAGGGCGGCGGCTGGGGCTGGTAGTCCCGCGCGGTCGTGACGGCGCCCCGGCGCCGAGGTCCTGCGAACCTCGGCGCCGGGGCGCCTCCGTGTCCGGCGCTCGGCGCCGGGGCCCGTGCACGACCAGCGCTCAGCGCCGGGGGCCGTACATGATCACGCCGACCCCGGCCAGGCAGATCAGCGCGCCCAGCAGGTCGTACCGGGTCGGCCGGAAGCCGTCCACGACCACGCCCCACAGCAGCGAGCCGGCCACGAACACCCCGCCGTAGGCGGCCAGCACCCGGCCGAAGGCGGCGTCCGGCTGGAGCGCCGCCACGAAGCCGTACGCGCCCAGCGCCACCACGCCCAACCCGGCCAGCCACCACGGCCGTTGCTCCTTCACGCTCTGCCAGACCAGCCAGCAGCCGCCGATCTCGGCGACGGCGGCGACGGCGAACAGGGCGACGGAGCGGAGGACGGTCATGACCTGCACACTAGGCGCTCAGACCTGCCGGTACGTCGCCAGGAAGCGCCCGATCCGGTTGATCGCCGTCTCCAGGTCGTCGGCGCGCGGCAGGGTGACGAAGCGGAAGTGGTCCGGGCGCGGCCAGTTGAAGCCGGTGCCCTGGACGACGTGGATCTTCTCGCGCAGCAGCAGGTCCAGCACGAACCGCTCGTCGTCGACGATCCGGTGCACCGCCGGGTCGAGCCGGGCGAAGGCGTACAGCGCGCCCTTGGGCTTGACGCAGCTGACGCCGGGGATCTCGTTGAGCGCCTTGACCGCGATGTCGCGCTGCTCGGTGAGCCGGCCGCCGGGCAGGACGAGGTCGTTGATGGACTGGTGGCCGCCGAGCGCGGCCTGTACGGCGTACTGGGCGGGCACGTTGGGGCACAGCCGCATGCCGGAGAGCATGGTCAGGCCCTCCAGGTAGTCGGTGGCGTGCTGCTTGGGGCCGGAGACGACCAGCCAGCCGCTGCGGAAGCCGGCCACCCGGTAGGCCTTGGAGAGGCCGTTGAAGGTGAGGGTGAGCACGTCGTCGGCGAGCGCGGCCAGGCAGTGGTGCTCGGTGCCGTCGTAGAGGATCTTGTCGTAGATCTCGTCGGCCAGCACCATCAGCTGGTGGCGGCGGGCCAGGTCGAGGATCCCCTCCAGCAGTTCCTTCGGGTAGACCGCGCCGGTGGGGTTGTTGGGGTTGATGACGACGATCGCCTTGGTGCGGGCGGTGATCCTGGCGGCGATGTCGTCGAGGTCCGGGTACCACTCGGCCTGCTCGTCGCACAGGTAGTGCACGGCCTTGCCGCCGGCCAGCCGGACGGAGGCCGTCCAGAGCGGGTAGTCCGGCATCGGGACGAGCACCTCGTCGCCGTCGTCCACCAGCGCGGTGATCGCCATCTGGATCAGCTCGGAGACGCCGTTGCCGAGGTAGACGTCGTTGACGCCGACGCCCTGGACCCCGCGCTGCTGGTAGTACTGCACCACCGCGCGACGGGCCGGCAGGATGCCGCGCGACTCGCTGTAGCCGTGCGCCGAGGGCAGGTTGCGGATGATGTCCTGGATGATCTCCTCGGGCGCCTCGAAGCCGAACGGGGCCGGGTTGCCGGTGTTCAGCCGCAGCACGCTGTGCCCGGCCTCCTCCAGGGCGTTGGCCTGGTCGACCACCGGGCCGCGGATCTCGTAGCACACGTCATTCAGCTTGCTGGACTGCCGAAACTCCATCTGCGGCCTCCCGACCGTCACCACCGCTCCGTTGCTTCAGCTTTGTTCTACCAAGTTGGCACTTGGAAAGTCCAACCTCTTGGCTATGCTGATCCACATGTCACGCCGAAGCTACGACCAGTACTGCGCCGTCGCCCGCGCCCTGGACGCGGTGGGGGAACGCTGGTGCCTCCTGATCGTCCGTGAACTCCTGCGCGGCCCGCGCCGCTACACCGACCTGCACGCCGACCTGCCCGGCGTCTCCACCGACATCCTCGCGGCCCGGCTCAAGCAGTTGGAGGGCGAGGGGCTCGCGGAACGGCGGCGGCTGGAACGGCCGGCCAGCGCGACGGTGTACGAGCTCACCGAGCGCGGCCGCGAACTGCGGCCGGTGATCGAGGCCCTGGGGGAGTGGGGGCTGGGCGCCCTGGGCGAGCAGCGGCCCACCGACGCGGTGCGCGAGCACTGGTTCACGGCGTCCCGGGCGACCGTCTGACCCGCCGGGCGGCCCGCTGGCACGGCCGCGGGTGCGGGGTGGTGGTGGTCGGGGCGGCGGCAAGGCCCCCGTCGCCGGCCGCCGCCCCGTGCGCCCAGGATGGCCCGGACCGATAAACGTCCGGTGGACGCCGAATAGGCGGCCGGGCCCCCGCGGTACTGGTTGGTAAGTGCACGCGTACGATCGTCGGACCGCGGCGGACCGCGGAGGATCGTGGCGCCGTCACGAGGAGAGCGGAGGCAGCCCGTGCCCACCAGCAAGCGCAGCTACACCGGTTACGTCGCCGTCGGGGACTCCTTCACCGAGGGCATGTGCGACGACCTGCTGCCGGACGGCCACTACCGCGGCTGGGCCGACCGGGTCGCCGCCGCGCTCGCCGCCGAGACCGAGGACTTCCGGTACGCCAACCTCGCCGTGCGCGGCAAGCTCATCGGCCAGATCCACGACGAACAGCTCGCCGCCGCGGCCGCGATGGGCGCCGACCTGGTCACCCTGGCCGGCGGCCTCAACGACGTGCTGCGCCCCGGCTGCGACATCGACCGGGTCGAGCGGCTGCTCGGCCGCTGCGCCACCGAGCTGCGGGCCACCGGCGCCACCGTCGTGCTGTTCACCAGCACCGACCCCACCCGCAGGATGGCGGGCGGCAGCCGACTGCTGCCCGCCATCCTGCGGATGAAGGCCTTCGTCCAGGAGCTCGGGCAGCAGGACGGCTTCGCCGTCGTCGACCTCTTCTCCGCGCCCTGCTTCGACGACCGCCGGCTCTGGGCCGAGGACCGGCTCCACCTCTCGCCCGAGGGCCACCGCCGGGTCGCCGACGGCGTCCTGGAGGCGCTCGGCCGCCCGGCCGCCTCCGACTGGCGCGCCCCGCTGCCCGCCGCCGCCCCGCCCGGCCGGGCCGAGAAGCTGCGCTCCGACGCCCGCTGGCTGGGCACCCACCTCGGCCCGTGGATCGGCCGGCGCCTCACCGGCCGCTCCTCCGGGGACGGCCGGCCCGCCAAGCGGCCGGAGCTGCTGCCCTACCCCTAGGGTCGGGCCGGCCTACACCGCCCGGTCCGGCCCGACCGGTCTACACCGCCCAGTCCGGCCCGGGCTGCTCCGGCTCCAGGACCAGGCTCGCCATCGGGGCGTGCGCGCTCCAGCCGAGCGCCGTGTAGAGCGCCCGGCCGTCCACCGTGCCGACCAGCACCCCGGTGCGGGCGCCCGCCTCGTACGCCCCGGACTGCAGCGCCCGCATCACCACGGAGCCCAGGCCCCGGCGGCGGTGCTCGGGGGCGGTGGCGATCTGGTCCGGCACGGCCACCTCGTCGGCCAGGCCCGCCTGGCCGCGGGCGGCGAGGTGCCCGTCCGCGGTGCGCACCAGGACGCGCAGCACGCCGCCCCTGGTCCAGCTGGTCAGGGTGTAGCCGGCCGGCGGCGCGGCCCGTTCGGGGGCGAGCGGGACGGTCATCAGGAAGCCCGGCCGGTCCAGCCGCCACCGCGGGCCCAGCCAGGGCCGCACGGTCGCGTCCTCGGCGAACAGCTTGAGCCAGGTGGTCGGCGCGGTGGTCGCCTCGGCGAGCTTGCGGACCTCGGCCTCGGTCGGCTCGGGCAGCACGTGCCGGGCCACCTCCCCGGTCGGGGAGCCGACGTCGATGGTCCAGCCCCAGGGCTGGTCGACCGGGTCGGCGGACCCCCGGGAGACGGTCCAGCCGCTGATCCACATCCGGACCAGCTCGCTGACGTTCGGCTGCGGCATCCTGCGTACCCCCGTATGTAATGACCCCTTATCGGGTTCATACCTTACTCGGGGAAGGGGCGGTGCGCCCAGTAATCTTGACGGGTTCCACCCGCCGGGCCGCCCCGGCACCCGACTGTCGGAAGGACCCCGGACGTGAGCGAGACCGAGCCGCCGCAGGGCCCCACGGCGGCCGCGCCGACCCTGCTCCAGGCCGACTGCGGCAGCTGCTTCGGACTCTGCTGCGCCGCCCTGCCGTTCGCCGCCGGGGCGGACTTCGCCGTCGACAAGGCCGCCGGCACGCCCTGCCGCAACCTGCGGACCGACTTCACCTGCGGCATCCACGCGCGGCTGCGGGACAGCGGCTTCCAGGGCTGCACCGTCTACGACTGCTTCGGTGCCGGGCAGCGGGTCTCCCAGGTCACCTTCGGCGGGGTCAGCTGGCGCGAGGAGCCCGCGAGCGCCAAGCCGATGTTCGACGTGTTCCCGATCGTCCGGCAGCTCCACGAGCTGCTCCGGTACCTCACCGAGGCGCTCACCTACGCCCCTGCCCGCCCCGTCCACGCCGAGCTGCGGCAGGCCCTGGCGGAGACCGACCGGCTCGCCGCCGGCACCCCCGAGGAGATCCTCGCCCTCGACGTCCCGGCCCACCGCGGGCGGGTCAGCGAGCTCCTGCTGCGGGCGAGCGAACTCGTCCGGGCCGGCGTCCCCCGCCGCCGCGAGCACCGCGGCGCCGACCTCTTCGGCGCCCGCCTGCGCGGCGCGGACCTCTCCGGCGCCAACCTGCGCGGTGCCCTCCTGGTCGCCGCCGACCTCTCCGGCGCCGACCTGAGGCTCGCCGACCTCATCGGCGCCGACCTCCGCGACGCCCAGCTGGCCGGCGCCGACCTCTCCACCGCGCTCTTCCTCACCCGGATCCAGCTCGCCGCCGCCCGCGGCGACGCCACCACCCGCCTCCCGGCCGGCCTCACCCGCCCCGCCCACTGGCCCGAGACCGCCCCGCCGCCCGCGCCCGCCAAGCCCACCCGCCGCGGCGGCGGCTCCCGGGGGCGTCGTCGTTAGGGCGCGGACCCCTGGTCCGGTACGCCGAAGTCGGCGGGGGTGCGGCCGGAGAAGGCGGCCTGGATGACGGTCGTCACGTCGGCGGCCGGGACGGCGGCGCGGACCCTGGCCAGGACGGCGGGGAAGCCGGCGTCGTCGACGGCGCCCCGGTACTCCTGGATCAACTCGTGGATGAGGGTCACGAGTTCGGGACGCAGAAGCATCCAGGCGCGGACCGTGTCGATCTCCTCCTCGACCTGCTGCAGGAACCAGCGCATGACCTCGTAGGGGATCTCGGTGGGCTGGAGCCCGGGGTTGACGCTGATCACCGGCTCCCGGGCCGGGTCCTCGTCGGGGATGATCGCGGCGAGCAGGGTCCGCCCGTCCGTGACACGGTTCAGTTCCAGGACGTAGGAGTCGTCCGAGAGGTCGTAACCGGCGGTGATCCCGTGGGCCCGGCCGGGGGCGGAGGCGCGCATGGACCGGATGGTGTCACGTCGACTCCGCGGCGGGCGAGGGGAATTCGGCTCCGAGGGGCCGCCCGGGGCACGGCGGAGCCCGCCCGGCAGGGGGTGCCGGGCGGGCTCGGTGGGGCGGGGGTCAGCAGCTGTGGGCGCCGTTGGGGCGGCTGGCCGCCACGTACGGCTTGCCGTTCAGCTGGGAGACGACGTCGGCCGGACAGGTCTTGATCCAGGCGGCGCCCGTGTCGTGGTTCTTGACCTTGGCGTCGCTGCAGTACTCCACCCGGTCCTTGGTCTTGAAGCACTGGTAGCCCGGGTATCCGCCCGCCGCCGCCGTGGCGGTGTTGGCGCCGGCGAACAGGCCGGCCGCGGTCAGCAGGGCGACGGGCAGCAGGGTGCGCATCTTCATGGCTCTCTCCCGGTGGTTCGTGTGGATAGTGGCCCGATCCTGACAGGGCGGGAGGGGGGCGACAATGCGGCATGTCATGTTTGGGTCAACCTGAATTCCGGGTGAACTCCCCGGCCGGTTCGGACGTTGACGAAGCGTCAGGAATCCTCGTAGCCCCGGGCGAGCAGGTCGAAGGCGCGGCCGGCCTCGGCGGCGGCTTCGGCGTGGAGGTCGTCGGCGGTGCGGCCGTCCTGGCGGATGCGGCGCCAGTTGTGCAGGGCCAGCACCCGCTGGGTGGCGGTGACCTGGGCGGCGAGCAGCTGGGCGGTGAGCTCGTGCGGCGGGGCGAGGTCGGGGGCCTCGCGCAGTGCCTTGACGAGCGACTGCTCGGCGCGGGCGGTGTAGGCGCCGACCCGGGCGGCGAGGCTCGGGGTGCCGTACACCAGCGCGGTGAAGGCCAGGACCTGGGGGTGGTCGTTCAGGCCGGTGACCGGGTCGTGCCGGGCGAGGCCGTCCAGGAAGTCCCGCCGCAGGGCCTCCAGCACCGGCTCGCCGCCGGTCCGGCCCCGGACGACGTCCGCCGACTGCTCCTGGTGGTCGGCGAAGCGGTGGACGACCAGGTCCTCCTTGCTCGCGAAGTAGCTGAACAGGGTGGGCTTGGAGACCTCGGCGGCCGCGGCCACGTCGGCCACCGAGACCTGGTCGAAGCCGCGCTCCAGGAAGAGCGCGACGGCCGCCTCGGAGATGGCCTGCCGGGTCCGTTCCTTCTTGCGCTCGCGCAGTCCGCTCATGGCGGCCAGGCTAGCAGCGGGATTGACCCGGGCAGGATATTGACCCGGTATGACAATCGAGGTTTCGGCGGGCCGCCTCAGGAGGTCAGGGTGTCCAGGATCCGCCGCACCGACTCCACCACCGGCGCCCCCGCCCGCACCAGCGAGGCCACCCCCGAGATGTTGCGCAGCGCCCGGCGCAGGGCGGACGGCGAGGCCTCCGAGCCCTCGCCGATGGCCTCCAGTGACTCGTCCAGCACCTCACGGTCCTCGGCCGGCACCTGCTCGCGCAACTGCTTGACGGCGACGACGAGTTCGCGCAGCGCGGCCTGCGGGTCGACCGGTCCCTGGTGCTTGACGATGCCGATGTTGTGGTCACCGTGCTGGGTGACCGAGTCGCCGAAGTGGAAGGAGTTGCTCACAGTCCGACCCGCTTTCCGGTGTTGTGGTCGCCGTACTGGGTGATCTTGTCGCCGACGTGGAGGTTCTCGACCTGGAACGCGAACTCCGCCTGGGGGTTGTCGATCGCCTCCATGATCAGCTGGATCAGGTTGGTGATCTGCCACTCGTTGTGGCTCACCACGGCGGTGGTCGCGGCGTTCGAGGTCTCCAGGACCAGCTTGTAGACCGGCTTCTGCCGCAGCTTGGTGACCAGCCGGTAGACGCAGAAGGCCAGGCCGGCCAGCAGCAGCACGCTCGGCACCGAGACCGCCTGCGCCCGGTCCGTCGCGCCGTGGGTGAGCGCGCCGAGCAGGCCCACCGCGAACAGCAGGCCGACCAGCTGCCGGACGAACCGGACGACCGTCCGGGTGCGGCTGGGCGGCCACCACACCAACTGCCGCGCCCGGGCGATGTGCTGCAGCGGGTACGCGTCCCCGCCGATCCACAGCACCCGCCTGCTCACCCTGACGTCGATGACATTGCGTGCCAAGTCCGGTCCCCCCGTCGCTAGTGGCGGGGAGAACCATAGCAACGACCCCCGACGGTGGGGACGCTGGCGGAGGATCAGGCCCCGGGGTCGGCGGCGCGGCGCCGGGCGGTCACCTCGATCTCGATCCGCATCCGCGGGTCCGCCAGCCCGCACACCTGCATCGTCGCGGCCGGTCGGACGTCCCCGAAGCAGCGCCGCAGCACCGGCCAGCAGGGCTCGAAGTCCGCCCGCTCGGGCAGCAGGTAGCGGACCCGCACCACGTCCGCGAAGGTGCAGTCCGCCTCGGCCAGCACGGCCCCGATGGTGCGCAGGCACTGCTCGGCCTGCTCCACCACGTCCTCGGAGATGGTCATGGCGGAGTAGTCGAACCCGGTCGTCCCGGACACGTGCACCCAGTCGCCGTCCACCACGGCGCGGGCGTAGCCGATCTGCTCCTCGAAGGTGGAGCCGGTCAGAATGGCGCGTCGCCGCGTCGTGTTCGTCATCCGTCGAACGCTAGGTGGCCTGCGGGGATACGTCCAATACTCGCCCGCCGCCGATCTGATATCCCTGGGCGTATGGAGCGCCCCGAACTCCCCCTCCCGCAACTGCACGCCTTCACCGTCCTCGCCGAGGAACTGCACTTCGGCCGCGCGGCCGCCCGGCTCGGCATCGCCCAGCCGCCGCTGAGCCAGCAGATCCGCCGGCTGGAGGAGAAGGTCGGCCACCCGCTGTTCCGGCGCGAGCCCGGCGGTGTCACCCTGACCCCGGTCGGGCGCGAACTGCTGCCCGCCGCCGGCCGGGCCCTGGCCGACCTCGCGGACGGTCTGGCCGCGGCCCGGGCCGTCGGCGAGGGCGAGGCCGGCCGGCTGCGGATCGGCTTCTCCGCCTCGCTCGCCCTGACCGTGCTGCCCGGGCTGCTGACCGCGTTCCGGGAGCGCCACCCCGGGGTGCGGCTGGACGTCCGGGAGATGACCGGCGCGCCGCAGCTCGCGGCCCTGCACGACCGCGGCATCGACGTCGGCCTGCTGCGCGAACCGCCCGAGGACGAACCGGGGCTGCGGTTCCGCACGGTGCTCAGCGAGCCCTTCGTCGCGGTGCTCCCGGCCGGTCATCCGCTCGCCGCCCACCGGGCCGTCCGGCTGGAGTGGTTGGCGGCGGAGCCGTTCGTCCTGCTGCCCCGGGAGGAGGGGCCGCAGCTGTACGACCGGCTCACCGGACTGTGCGCCGGGGCCGGCTTCACCCCGCGGATCGGGCAGCAGGCGGTGGAGTGGCAGACCGTGTGCGCCCTGGTCGGCGCCGGCCTCGGGGTCTCGCTGGCGCCGGCGGGGATCCGGCGGATCCGGCTGCGGGGCGTGGCCTTCCGCCGGATCGAACCCGGCACCGCCCGCACCCGGTCGGCCCTCGCCTGGCGGGCCGGGGACCGCAGCCCGCTGGTGGCGCACCTGCTGGCGGCCGCCGCACCGGCGGGTGGAGCCTAGACGCTGCGGTCGGCGAGCACCTCGCGGACGACGTGGCGGGCGTTGGCGGTCAGGACCGGGTCGGTGTGGCGGTAGTACGGGATCGTCACCAGGGCGATGGAGAAGGCCCAGGCGCGGCCGCGGGCCCACATGGCGTCGTCGGCGTGCAGGGCGGCGCGGAAGGCGGGGCGGGCGGAGGCGGGCAGCAGGTTCCACGCCGGGATCAGGTCGGCGGTGGGGTCGCCGACGCCCATCAGGGCGAAGTCGATGACGGCGGAGAGCCGGCCGGACCGGTTCAGCAGCAGGTTGCCGGGGGTGAGGTCGCCGTGCATCCAGAGGGCCGGGCCGCTGTACTCGGGGAGGCGGAGTGCCTTGTCCCACAGCGCGATTGCGGCCTCGGTGTCGATCGCGCCGGTCAGCTGCCCGATCGCCGCGCGGGTGGAGCCGTCGCGGGAGGCGAGCGGCACGCTGCGGTGGCCGGCCGGGGCGCCGGCCGGGTTGAGGGCGCGCAGGGCGTTGACGAAGCCGGCCAGGTCGCGGGCGAGCCGCTCGGGTGCGGCGAGCACCCCGACCGCCGGGTTGACCCCGTCGAGCCAGCGCAGCACCGACCACTGCCACGGGTAGCCCGCGGCGGGGCGGCCGACGGCCAGCGGGGCGGGCACGGGCAGCGGCAGCCGGGGTGCCAGCTGGGGCAGCCACTGGTGCTCACGGCGGACGTCACCGGCGGCCCACTCCACCCGGGGCAGCCGGACGGCGAGTTCGGACCCGAGCCGGAACATCGCGTTGTCCGTCCCGGCGGACCCGACCGGCGTGACCGGAAGGCCCACCCACTGCGGGAACTGGGCGGAGATCAACCGCCGTACCAGGGCCGCGTCGACGACCGGTTCATCGGGGTGCATCCGGGCGGCAGCGCACATGCCCGGCAGCGTACAGCGCAGATCGCCGGGGTTCAGCCGGATTGGCGAACTGCGCACAGGACTTCGAACGACGGCCGTTCAGGCGCCCGTTCAGGCGCCCGGTCGGGTACCCGGTCGGGCGGACGGTCAGGGCCGGGCGGACGGCCCGCCCGGCGTGCCGAGGGTGACGCGCACCCCGATGGTGCCGCCCCGCCCGTAGCGCAGCACGTTCCCGGCCAGCGCCACCGCGCACAGCAGCCCGTACTTGCGCCGCAGCAGCCCGCGGTAGCGGGCCGTCCGCCCGGGGTCGAGCACGGCGGTGGCCGGGACCTGCGGCCCGAGCAGCCGGCCGCGGATGTCGCTCGGCCCGACCAGCACGTCCGGGCGGTGCCGCAGCCGCTTGACCTTGCCGGTGCGGGTCACGGTGGCGAAGACCAGGGCGTCGCCGTCCCGGGCGGCCCAGACCGGGGTGGCGACCGGGTCGCCGTTCCTCCGGTGCGTGGTGACCAGCAGGTACGTGGCGGTGGCCAGCCGCTCCAGCTCGGCCGTGGTGTCCAGGGTGTCCATGCCCGTCACCGTAGGCGTCCGCAACTGGGCCCGGCTGGAGCATGATTGGGGCCGGGCCGGTTCGCGCCACGCCCGCCGCCCCGGGCGCGACCGGGAGCCGTCACCGGTACCTGCGAGAATGCGGGGTGTAGGGCGACAGCACACAAGGAGAAGGTGACCGGCTTCGTGACCACGCCAGTCGAACAGGTGGCCCGGCAGGCCCAGCAGGCGATCGAGCGCAGGATCGCCGAGGAACTGGGCGTCCGCGAGGGGCAGGTGAAGGCGGCCGTCGAGTTGCTCGACGGCGGCTCGACCGTGCCGTTCGTGGCCCGCTACCGCAAGGAGGTCACCGGCTCGCTGGACGACGCCCAGCTGCGCACCCTGGAGGAGCGGCTGCGCTACCTGCGCGAGCTGGAGGAGCGCCGGGCGGCCGTCCTGGAGTCGATCGACTCCCAGGGCAAGCTGGACGACGCGCTGCGCGCCCAGGTGTTGGCGGCCGACTCCAAGGCGCGCCTGGAGGACATCTACCTGCCGTACAAGCCCAAGCGGCGCACCAAGGCGCAGATCGCCCGCGAGGCCGGGCTGGAGCCGCTGGCGGACACCCTGCTCGCCGACCCGACGCAGGACCCTTCCGCGCTCGCCGCCGGGTACCTCAACGAGTCGGTGGCGGACGGCGCGGCCGCGCTGGAGGGCGCCCGCTCGATCCTGATGGAGCGCTTCGGCGAGGACGCCGACCTGGTCGGCTCGCTGCGCGAGCGGATGTGGACGCGCGGCCGCCTGGTGGCGACGGTCCGGGACGGCAAGGAGGGCGACGGCGCCAAGTTCGCCGACTACTTCGACTTCGCCGAGCCGTACACCAAGCTCCCCTCGCACCGCATCCTGGCGATGCTGCGCGGCGAGAAGGAGGAGGTGCTGGACCTCGAACTCTCCCCCTACGACGGGGAGTCCGAGGGGGACCTGCCCGGTGGCAGCGACTACGAGCAGCGCATCGCGGCCCGCTTCGGCATCGCCGACCGCGGCCGCCCGGCCGACAAGTGGCTCGGTGACACCGTCCGTTGGGCCTGGCGCACCCGCGTCCTGGTGCGGCTCGGCATCGACCTGCGGTCCCGGCTGCGCGCCGAGGCCGAGGACGAGGCGGTACGGGTCTTCGCCGCCAACCTGCGCGACCTGCTGCTCGCCGCCCCGGCCGGCACCCGCGCCACCATGGGCCTGGACCCGGGCTTCCGCACCGGGGTGAAGGTCGCCGTGGTGGACGCCACCGGCAAGGTGGTCGCGTACGAGACGATCTACCCGCACCAGCCCGCCAACAAGTGGGACGCGGCCCTGCACACCCTGGCCGCGCTGGCGAAGAAGCACGACGTCGACCTGGTGGCGATCGGCAACGGCACCGCCTCCCGGGAGACCGACAAGCTCGCCGAGGACCTGCTCAAGCGGCACCCGGAGCTCAAGCTCACCAAGGCGATGGTCAGCGAGGCCGGCGCCTCGGTCTACTCGGCCTCCGCCTTCGCCTCGCAGGAGCTGCCGGAGCTGGACGTGTCGATCCGCGGCGCGGTGTCCATCGCCCGCCGCCTCCAGGACCCGCTGGCCGAACTGGTCAAGATCGACCCCAAGTCGATCGGCGTCGGCCAGTACCAGCACGACCTGAGCGAGGTGAAGCTCTCCCGCTCGCTGGACGCGGTGGTGGAGGACTGCGTCAACGCCGTCGGCGTGGACGTCAACACCGCTTCGGCGCCGCTGCTCACCCGGGTCTCCGGCGTCACCGCCACGCTGGCCGACAACATCGTCGCGCACCGCGACGCCAACGGCCCGTTCCGCACCCGCCGCCAGCTCAAGGACGTCTCCCGGCTCGGGCCCAAGGCCTTCGAGCAGTGCGCGGGCTTCCTGCGGATCCCCGGCGGCGACGACCCGCTGGACGCCTCCAGCGTGCACCCCGAGGCCTACCCGGTGGTGCGCCGCATCCTCGCCGCGACCGGCGGGGAGCTGCGCGAGCTGATCGGCAACGGCGAGCGGCTGCGGGCGCTGCGCCCGGCGGACTTCGCCGACGACACCTTCGGCGTGCCGACCGTCACCGACATCCTCGGCGAGCTGGACAAGCCCGGCCGGGACCCGCGCCCGGCCTTCCGCACCGCCGTGTTCAAGGAGGGCGTCGACAAGATCGGCGACCTGGAGGTCGGCATGGTGCTGGAGGGCGTGGTCACCAATGTGGCCGCCTTCGGCGCCTTCGTGGACGTGGGCGTCCACCAGGACGGGCTGGTGCACGTCTCGGCGCTGTCCCGGACCTTCGTCAAGGACCCGCGCGAGGTGGTCAAGCCGGGCGACATCGTCAAGGTCCGGGTGGTCTCGGTGGACGTGCCGCGCAAGCGGATCGGGCTGACCCTGCGGTTGGACGACGAGGTCGGCGGCGGCCGGGACCGCGGTGACCGTGGCGAGCGCGGTGAGCGCGGCGGTGACCGGCAGGCCCGCCCGCCGCGCCAGGAGCGGCGCGGCGGCGGTCAGGGTGGCCAGGGTGGCCAGGGTGGCCAGGACCGACGCGGCGGCGGCCAGGGCGGCCAGGACCGGCGCGACCGCGGCGACCGGGGCGGCTCGGGCGGCAACGCCCCGCCGGCGAACAGCGCCATGGCGGACGCGCTCCGCCGGGCCGGTCTGACCGGCGGCGACGGCGGCGCGAAGGACCGGCGCTCCGGCCGCCGCTGAGCGGTCCGCGGAACCGGCCGGGGCCGGTGGACGCCTCGGGCGTA
>NZ_JBFBGS010000044.1:0-81812 GCF_040684795.1 Kitasatospora sp. NPDC089797
GGGTTGTGTAGGGTTTTATTTGTTTGGCCCTTCCGTGGGGGGCGGGAGGCCGGGCCTCCCGCCCCTCCGGCACGTCCGGGCTCAGCCCGGCTGGTCGGTCACCGCCACCGGGCGGCCCGGGTCGCTCGACCACTCGCTCCACGAACCCGGGTACAGGGTGGCGTCCAGGCCGGCCGCCGCCATCGCCAGGATCTGATGGGCCGCCGTCACACCGGAACCGCAGTACACCGCGACCGCCCGCTCCTCCGCGCCCAACGCCCGGAAGCGGTCGGCCAGTTCGGTGGCCGGACGGAACCGTCCGTCCGGTCCCACGTTCTCGGAGGTCGGCGCCGACACCGCACCCGGGACGTGCCCGGCCCGCGGGTCCACCGGCTCGGTCTCGCCCCGGTAGCGCTCCCCCGACCGGGCGTCCAGCAGCAGGGCGTCACGCGCCCAGGCCGCGGCGCCGTCCGCGTCCACCGTCGGCAGCTGCCCCGGGACGGCCTTGAAATCGCCCGCCGCCGGCTCCGGCGACTCGGCCGTCACCGGCAGCCCCGCCGCCCGCCAGGCCGCGAAGCCGCCGTCCAGCACCCGGACGTCGCGGTGCCCGGCCCAGCGCAGCAGCCACCAGGCCCGGGCCGCCGCCATCGACGCCGCACCGTCGTACACCACGACCGGACGCCCCGCACTCACCCCGAACCCGCGCATCGCCGCCGCGAACTCCTCCGGATCCGGCAGCGGGTGACGCCCGCCCCGGCCGGGGGCGCCCGGCGGGGCGGCGAGGTCCCGGTCCAACTCGACGAAGTGGGCGCCGGGCAGGTGCCCGGCCCGGTACTCCTCGGCCGCGGTCGGGCCGCCCGGAGCGGCACCGACCAGCTGGTAGCGCACGTCCAGCAGCACCGGCGGGCGGGCGGAGGCCAGCGCCCCGCGCAGCTCGGCCGCGGAGATCAGCGGGGAACCGTCGTTGAAGGTGGTCATGCCGGCCATTCTCGCGCAGCACGTCCGGCGCGCGGCTCTTTGTGCGCTCTTTGCCGGACTTTCCGCGCGGGTCGAGGGTTGGGCGCGCGCCAGGGTGGAAGCATCACCCTCGCGCGCGAGGATTTCCGTGCGCCGACCACCCGATCCGTGCGCCAACCACCCCTGAGGAGGCCCGCATTGCCCGCGGTGGAACTTCGACTGGCCCAGGGCACGCCCTGCTGGGTCAGCCTGCTGACCGACGACCTGCCCGGCGCCCGCGCCTTCTACGGCGCCCTGCTCGGCTGGACGTACTCCCCCGGGCCGGGCCAACTCGGCGCCTACGTCCGGGCCGAACTCGACGGCGCCCCGGTCGCCGGCCTCGGCGTCTCCACCGCCACCGGCTTCCCGGTCCAGTGGACCACCTACTTCGCCGTGGACGACGCCGACCGCACCGCCCAGTTGGTGCGCGAGTGCGGCGGCACCGTCGCGGTCGGGCCGGTGCAGGCCGAACGCGCCGGACGGATGGCCGTCGCCGCCGACGTCTCCGGCGCGGTCTTCGGCCTCTGGCAGGCGGAGGAGCACCTCGGCCGGGAGGCCGGGGCGGAACCCGGCGGTCCCGCCTGGGCCGAACTGCTCACCCCGGACGCCGACGGCGCCGCCGTCTTCTACGCCGCCGTGCTCGACCTGCCGGTCCGGGGCGGCACCGAGGAGACCGCCCTGCTGGTGGACGGGCGCCCGGTCGCGGGCATCCGCCACCGCGCCGACCTGCGCGGCCACCCGCCGCGCTGGCGCACCCACTTCGCCGTCCGGGACGCCGAACTGACCGCCCGTCAGACCGTCGACCTCGGCGGCCGCGTCCTGGTCGAACCGCACGACACCGCCCGCGGCCGCGCCGCCCGGCTGGCCGACCCGCAGGGCGGCCACTTCTCGGTGCTCGAAGCCGCGCCCCGGCAGGCCTAGGGCCTGCCTCCCGGATCGTGGACCGGCCTCAGGCCTGCTGCTCCTCGAAGGGCAGCACGTCCGGGGAGAGCACCGAGGCGCGCGCCGTCGCGGCGGTCAGCCGACGGCGGTGGTGGCGACGGCACAGCACCTCGTAGCCCACCTCGTCCTCACGCACCGAGATGTCGCCGATCACCACCTGGGCGCCCTCGACCACCATCACGCCGCCGACCGTCCGGGCGTTGTGGGTCGCCCGCGCGCCGCACCAGCACAGGGCCTCGACCTGGAGCACCTCCACCCGGTCGGCCAGCTCGATCAGCCGCTGCGAACCCGGGAACAGCCGGGTGCGGAAGTCGGTGGTGATGCCGAAGGTGTAGACGTCGATGCCCAGTTCGTCCACCACCCTGGCCAGCTGGTCGACCTGCCCGGCGGCGAAGAACTGCGCCTCGTCGCAGATCAGGTAGTCCACCCGGCCCCCCGCGGAGAGCCGGTGCACCACGTGCGCGTGGAAGTCGAAGTCGTCCGTCACCTCGACCGCGTCGGCGCGCAGGCCCAGCCGGCTGGAGATGGTGGCGGCACCGGCCCGGTCGTTGCGGGTCAGGATGACGCCCTGCCGGCCGCGCGCGGTGTGGTTGTGGTCCATCTGCAGCGCCAGCGTCGACTTGCCGCAGTCCATCGTGCCCGAGAAGAACACCAGTTCAGCCATGGGTGGAGCAAAGGCCTTTCACATCAAGGGGGTTCGGGCACAGAGAAGTCAAGGGACCGCCTCAGCCGCGGACTTCGAGCAGCGGCACGAACTGCTCGACCGGAGTCATCGAACCGTGCAGGCCGATCATCGCGGACTCGCCGGGCTCGTTGCGGGAGGCGGTGATGGCGATGTCGTCGCGCGCCGCGGCCACCACGTCGCCGATCCGCCGGTACACCCGGTCGTCGACGGTCGGGCCGAACCAGCCCGCCGCGATCGCCTCGTCCCGGGTGGCCACCCACATCCGGTCGCCCAGCACCTCGCTCCAGACCGTGTGCACATCGGCCGCGGCGCCCGGCACCGCGTACACGTGCCGGGCCCGGCCCTCGCCGCCCAGCAGGGCGACACCGGCGCCCAGCTCCCAGTCCTCGTCGAAGTCGATCCGGTCCTCGGGGGCGATGTCGATCATGCCGTGGTCCGCGGTCACGTACATCGCCGACCGCGGGGGCAGCTGCTCGGCCAGCCGGCGGGCCAGCCGGTCCACCGCGTCCAGCGTCATCCGCCACTCGTCCGAGTCCACCCCGAAGCGGTGGCCGGCGCCGTCCAGCTCGCTGACGTAGGTGTACACCAGGGCCCGGTCGTGCTCGGCCAGCCAGGAGGCGGCCAGGTCCATCCGCTCCTCGCCGGTGGTGCGGCCGAGGAAGGTGCCGCCGGAGAGCGCCACCCTGGTCAGCGGGGTCTGGGCGAACAGCGGCGAGGACACCTGGGCGGTCGCCACCCCGGCCCGGTGGGTCTGCTCGAAGACCGTCGGGTACGGCTGCCAGGCCTGCGGGTCGGTGTGCGGCTGCCAGCGCAGCTGGTTCATCAGGTAGTCGGCGCCCGGCACCGCCACCGTGTACCCGGCCAGGCCGTGCAGGCCCGGCGGGGTTCCGGTGCCGACCGAGGCCAGCGAGGTCGCCGTGGTGGACGGGAAGCCCGCGGTCAGCGGACGGCCGGTGCCGCCCATCGAACTCCCGGCCAGCGAGGACAGGAACGGCGCGTACTCGGGGTGGCGCAGCAGCAGCTCCCAGCCGAGGCCGTCCACCAGGAACACCACCGCCCGGTCGGCCGGGGCGATCGGCAGCGTCGCGGTGAACCCCGGGACGCCCAGGCCCGCCGCCACCGAGGGCAGCAGGTCGCAGAGCGAACCGCTGCCGTACGGGGGCGCGGGAGCGGCGGCCGGGTCGAGGATCTCGAAGGCGTCGTAGCCGTCGGAGGGTGCGAAGGACATGGAACCGGATTCGTAGCGGGCGGGAACGCGATCGGAGACGCGAACGGGAACGGCGGCGCGAACGGGAACGGCGGGGCTCGGCCCGGACCTCAGACCCGCGGGCTGTTGTCGATCGTCGCGTCGGACAGCGCCCGGGCGAACACCAGGGCCTGGGCCACCGTCTCCGGGCCGTCCCCGGCCTCGCTCACCCGCAGCGAGAGGTCGTCGGCCGTCGCCGACCCGGTGTAGCCGTGGTCGGCGTCACAGTTCGGGTCCGAGCAGCCGGCCGGCTCCAGGTCCAGACGCTGCACCGCGCCCCAGCCGATGGTCAGCACCACCTCGCGCGGCAGCGTCCCGGGCGTGTACGTCTCCGGGTTCGCCACCATCCGGCTCACCACGACCGAGCCGATCCGGTCCAGCCGGACGCTCTCCGTCGAGGTCGTCGCGAACGGCACCGCGGGGCTGCCCGCGTCGCCCGACTGCTCGTCGGTGTGACTCACCACGAACCGGGTCGGGGTCAGCACCAGCACCGTCACGTGCCGGCGCACCTCGTTGGAGTCGAAGGTCGTCTCCTGGTGCACCAGGTAGGAGCTGATCGGCTCCGGGCCCACCGCGGACTCGACCGCCTCGGACACCAGGGCCGGGTAGTAGCCGCTGCGCTCGATCGCCGAGCGCAGGTCCTGAGTGGTGGTGGTACCGGTCTTCGCCATAACTCCATCCTGGCATGGTCCGCCGACGAAGCGGGCGGCACGGCGCCGAGCTTCGGACATCAGCGCCCACGGGCAGGCGCAACCAAGGAAGGTTACAGCGTGCTCATGGCGCGCGGGCCCAGATCGCTGCGGACGGGCAGCGGGGCGATCCGCACCCGCGCCCCCAGGATCGCCAGTCCGTGCGGGGCCACGACCACCGGTTCGAGGTCCACCGAGGCGATCTCCGGTACGTCGTCCACCAACTGCGAGACGCGCAGCAGCAGCTCCTCCAGCGCGTCGGTGTCCACCGCCTCGGCGCCGCGCCAGCCGAACAGCAGCGGGGCCGCCCGGACCTCCCGGATCAGCCCGGCGACCTCCTGGTCGGTGGCCGGGACCAGCCGGTGGGCCACGTCACCGAGCAGTTCGGCGGGGGCACCGGCCAGGCCGAAGGAGAGGATCGCGCCGACGGCCGGGTCGACCGTGGCGCCGATCACGGTGTCGACCCCGCGCGGGGCCATCCGCTGCACCACCAGTCGGGCCTCGGCCGCGCCGCCGAGCAGGGCGTCCAGCTCGCGGTGGGCGCGGCGCAGGCCCGGCTCGCCGGTCAGGTCCAGGCGGACGCTGCCCAGGTCGGGGCGGTGGCGCAGGTGCGGGGCGGTCGCCTTCAGGGCCACCGGGTAGCCGAGCCGACCGGCGGCGCGGACGGCTTCCTCCTCGTCCGGGGCGGGCAGCGTGGGCGAGACGTCGATCCCGTACCGGGCCAGCAGTTGCTGGGCCTCGGCGTCCGCCAGGGTGATCCGGGCGCCGCCGGGCTGGGTGCGGGCGGCGGTCGCGGCGCGGGTGCTCAGCGCCGCCTCCACCAGGGTGCGGGCGCCGGGCTCGTCGATCCGGTCGAGTTCGGGGACGCGCGCTGTCTCCTCCGCCTCGGCGGTGCGGCGGCGCCACTGGGCGTAGTGCACGGCGTGCGCGAGGGCGCGGACCGCGCGCTCGGGCGCCGCGTAGGCCGGGATGCCGCCGGGGCGCAGCCGGGAGGGCAGGTCGGTCAGGGCCAGGTGGGCCAGCACCAGGGGCTTGCCCCGTTCCCGGGCCCGCTCACCCGCTTCGAGCAGGGCGGTCGCGATCTCGGGGTCGTCCGAGCCCATCTCCGGGTCGTCCGGGCCGGTCAGCCGGCCGCCCATGAAGGCGTGCGCGGAGGTGCCGATCGGGGGGATCGCGACGGCGATCACGGCGTCCACGGCCGGGTCGCCGAGCGCGACGTCCAGGGCGATCCGGAAGTTCTCGCCGGTGGCGGCGGTGGTGAGGTCGACGGGGGTGCGCGGGCGCAGCCCGGCGCTCAGGCAGGCGTCGTAGGTGAGCAGGCCGAGCGAGTCGGAGTTGCCGACCACGGCGACCCGGTCGCCGGGCGGCAGCGGCTGCTGGGCGAGCAGTTCACCGGTGTCGAACAGTTCGGTGATGGTCGCCACCCTGGTCACCCCGGCCTGCTCGAACAGTGCGTCCACGGTGGCGTCGCGCAGGCCGGTGGCGGTGGCCGGGACGGCGTGGCCGGGTGGCAGGCTGCCGGTGTGGCGGGCGCCCTTGACCACGACGACCGGCTTGGCGGCGGCCAGCCGGCGCGCGATCCGGGTGAACTTGCGGGGGTTGCCGAAGGACTCCAGGTAGAGCAGCACCACCTCGGTGGCCTCGTCCTCGGCCCAGTACTGCAGGAAGTCGTTGCCGGAGACGTCCGAGCGGTTGCCGACCGAGGCGAACGAGGAGACGCCGAGGCCGCGCCGGTGGGCGGACTCCAGCAGGGCGACGCCGATCGCCCCGGACTGGCAGAAGATCCCGAAGCCGCCGCGGTCCGGCAGGTGCGGGGCGAGCGAGGCGTTCAGCGGGCGGTCGGGGTCGGTGTTGATCAGTCCGAAGGCGTTCGGGCCGATCACCCGCATGCCGGCCGCCCGTGCCTGGCGGACCAGGGCGCGCTGGCGGTCGCGGCCCTCCGGGCCGGTCTCCGCGTAGCCGGCGGTGACCACCACCAGGCCCTGCACGCCGTGCGCGCCGCACTCGGCGACGGCCGCCGGGACGGCGCCCTCGGGGACGGCGATCACGGCGAGGTCCACCGGCCCGGGAATGTCCAGAATCGAACGGTGCACCGGGACGCCGTCCAGCTCGGTGCCGGGCGGAGCACTGCGGTTCACCGCGTACACGGCGCGCGGGGCGTCCTTGGGCTCGTACCGGCTCTCGAACTCGGTGTCGAAGCTGCCGAGCAGGTCGCGCAGGAGGGCCCGGCCGACGGTCTGCGGGTTGCGGGAGACGCCGATCACGGCCACCGAGCGCGGGGTCAGCAACCGCTGCACCGAGCGGGCCTCGGCGCGGTGCTCGCGGGCGCGCATCACGGCGAGCGAGCGGTCGGTCTGTTCGAGGTCGAACTCCAGGTGCACCACGCCGTCGGCGAAGCTGCGGCGCTGGGTGTAGCCGGCGTCGGTGAAGACCTTCACCATCTTGCGGTTCTCCGGCAGCACCTCGGCCTGGAAGCGGCGGATGCCGCGCTCCTGGGCCACCGCCGCGATGTGCTCCAGCAGGGCGGAGGCCACCCCGCGGCCCTGGTGGGCGTCCTGGACCAGGAAGGCCACCTCGGCGTCCGTGCCGTGCTCGGAGGGACGGCCCTCGGCGTCGATCCGGTCGTAGCGGACGGTGGCGATGAAGTGGTCCCGGACCACCACGGCCAGGCCGACCCGGTTCACGAAGTCGTGATGGGTGAAACGGCGGACGTCCTTGTCGGAGAGCCGCGGGTAGGGGGCGAAGAAGCGGAAGTACTTGGACTGGTCGGAGACCTGCTCGTAGAACTCCACCAGCCGTCCGGCGTCACCCGGGGTGATCGGCCGGATCCGGGCCGTACCGCCGTCGCGCAGCAGGACGTCGGCTTCCCAGTGCTGCGGATAGTCGGGTTGCGCGGGGTTCGCCACCGCGGGGTCTTCCACATTCGTCAGGTTATCCGGCGGCGAGCCGAATGGCGCCGGGCGCGTGTGCACGGCAGGGTGGGCAGGGCCGCTGGCCGGGCCTTATGCCCCGAAAAGAAACAATCACAAGTCCCGAACGCGGCGCCTCGCAGGGGTTTCCTGCGTGCAACACTGGTCTAGACAACACGGTCGTTTCCCCCGCTCCCCGAGCACGGCCGTGACCAGCTTCACCGGAAAGGCACGTCTCATGGCTGAGCGCCGCGTCACCATCGGTTGGGCCGAGGGCCTGCACGCCCGTCCCGCCTCCGTCTTCGTCCGGGCCGTCACGGCCACCGGCGTGCCGATCACCATCGCCAAGCCGGGCGGCAACCCCGTCAACGCCGCCTCCATGCTCGGCCTGCTGGGCCTGGGCGCCCAGGGCGGCGAAGAGGTCATCCTCGCCTCCGACGCCCCCAACGCCGACGAGGCCCTCGACCGCCTCGCCAAGCTCGTCGCCGAAGGCCTCGACGAGCTCCCGGCCGCCGCCTGAGCCCTCACAGCCTCCCGATCGGGGTGTCGCCACGTCGTGGCGGCACCCCGATCGGCTTTCGGCAGGCCCCCTGCCCCGGTCAGCCCTTGACGCAGACCACCTGCTTGAGGTGCGCGACCACCTCGACGAGGTCCTTCTGCTGCTCGATGACCTTCTCGATGTTCTTGTAGGCGCCCGGGATCTCGTCCACCACGCCGCTGTCCTTGCGGCACTCCACGCCCGCCGTCTGCTCGGCCAGGTCCCGCGTCGTGAACCGCTTCTTCGCCGCGGTGCGGCTCATCTTGCGGCCGGCGCCGTGCGAGGCGGAGTTGAACGCGGCCTCGTTGCCCAGGCCGCGGACGATGTAGGAGCCCGTTCCCATGGAACCCGGGATGATCCCGAGGTCGCCGGAGCCGGCCCGGATCGCGCCCTTGCGGGTCACCAGCAGGTCGACGCCGTCGTACCGCTCCTCCGCCACGTAGTTGTGGTGGCAGCTGATCACCTCGTCGAAGGCGACCTGCGCCTTGGCGAACTCACGCCGAACGACATCCTGGAAGAGCGCCATCATCACCGCCCGATTGTTCTTCGCGTACTCCTGTGCCCAGAACAGGTCCTCGCGGTAGGCGGTCATCTCCGGAGTCTTCGCCAGGAAGACCGCGAGGTCCCGGTCGACCAAGCCCTGGTTGTGCGACAGCGAGCGGGCGATGCCCATGTGGTGCTCCGCCAGCTCCTTGCCGATGTTGCGCGATCCGGAATGCAACATCAACCAGACCGAACCGGTCTCATCTACGCACACTTCTGAGAAGTGGTTGCCACTTCCGAGTGTTCCCATCTGCTGCATGGCACGTTCGCGACGCCATTTGACCGCTTCTGCCACCCCGTCGAAGCGCTGCCAGAAGTCGTCCCAGCCCGCCGCGCGGAAGCCGTGCAGCTTGGTCGGGTCGACCGGGTCGGTGTGGAGGCCGCGGCCGACCGGGATGGCCTGCTCGATCTTGGAGCGCAGGGCGGAGAGGTCGTCCGGGAGGTCCTTCGCGGTGAGGGAGGTCTTCACCGCGCTCATCCCGCAGCCGATGTCGACGCCCACCGCCGCCGGGCAGACCGCGCCCTTCATGGCGATGACCGAGCCGACCGTCGCGCCCTTGCCCAGGTGGACGTCGGGCATCACGGCGAGGCCGTGCAGCCAGGGCAGCGAGCTGATGTTGCGCAGTTGCTGCAGGGCCTGGCCCTCGACCGTCGCCGGGTCCGTCCACATCCGGATCGGGACCCGGATTCCGGGCACTTCGGTGTACGTCATGGTGAACGACCTCCAGGGGTCGGGGAGTTCAGGAAGATGAGCTGCCGCGCACATGCGGATCCCGGTGCGGCTCGGGGAAGTTCGGGGACGGGTGCGCTCAGGCAGCCGTGGCGGAGCATGGGAGAGACGGCCTCGGGGAGCGTCGTCGTATGGTTCGCTCGACCCGCATGGTGACCGCCTCCCTTCGCTGCTCGCAGTTCGCACGTCGTGTGCGTCGGGGAACATCTATCCACGGAACGGGACGGGCCCGCAAGGCATTTAAGAACGCGTCCGGCCCGGTGGAGCGGGGTGCGCTCCACCGGGCCGGACGGTGATCCGGGGACCCGGTCAGCTGATGACGGTGACCTCGCCGATGCCGAGCGCCCGCACGTCCTCGGCGATCGCGGCGGCGTCGCCGACCAGGACGGTGACCAGGCGGTCCGGCGGGAAGGCGGCGACCACGGCCTCGGTGGCCGCGGCGGTGGAGAGCTCGGCCAGCTGCCGGTAGACCTCGGCCTGGTAGTCGTCGGCGAGGTACTGCTCGACCTGGTCGGCCAGGGTGCCGGCGACCGAGCCCGCGGTCTCGTACTTCAGCGGCGCGACGCCGACCAGGAACTGCACGGCCTCGTCGCGCTCGGCGTCGGTGAGGCCCTCGGCCGCGAGGGTGCGCAGGATGGTCCAGGTGTCGGCGAGCGCGGGCGCGGTGGAGGCGGTGTCCACCGAGCCGCTGATCGCGAGCAGCGAGCGTCCGCTGCCGTCGGCGGCGGAGCGCAGCGGCTGGGCGAAGGCGCGGACGCCGTAGGTGTAGCCCTTCTCCTCGCGCAGGACGCGGTCCAGGCGGGAGGTGAGGGTGCCGCCGAGGCAGTAGGTGCCGAGGATCTGGGCGGCCCAGACCGGGTCGTGGCGGTCCGGTCCGATCCGGCCGATCAGCAGCTGGGTCTGGACCGAGCCGGGGCGGTCGACGATGAGCACCCGGCCGCGGTCGTCACCGGTGACGGGGGCGTGCGCGGAGGGCTCGGCGGCGGGGCCGGTCCAGGTGCCGAGGGTGCTCTCCAGCAGGGCGGGCAGCTCGACGCCGGTGAGGTCGCCGACCACCACGACGGTGGTGGTGGCGGGGCGCACGTGGGCGTCGTAGAAGGCCTTGACGGCGGCGCGGTCGATCGACTTGACCGTGTCGGCGGTGCCGCTGCGGGGCCGGGAGAGGCGGTCGGCGGCGTCGAAGAGCTCGGCGTAGAGGGCCTTGGCGGCGCGCCGGGCGGGGTTGGCCTGCTCGTGGACGATCTCGTCCAGGCGGTTGGCGACCAGGCGCTCGATCTCCTCCGCCGGGAGGGCCGGGGCGCGCAGGGCGTCGGCGAGCAGGGTGAGGCCGCGCTGCAGCCGGGAGGCGGGGACCTCCAGGGCGACCCGGATGCACGGGTGGTCGGCGTGGGCGTCGAGGGTGGCCCCGGCGCGCTCGAGCTCGCCGGCGAACTCCTCGGCGGTGAGGGTGTCGGTGCCCTCGTTGAGGGCGCGGGCGAGGATGGCGGCGATGCCGTCGAGGCCCTCGGGTTCGGCGGCGAGCGGGGCGTCGAGGAGGACCTCGACGGCGACCAGCTGCTGGCCGGGCCGGTGGCAGTGCAGGACGGTGATGCCGTTGCCGAGGGCGGCGCGCTCGGGGGCGGGGAAGGCCCAGGGGCTGGGGGTGCCGGGCTGGGGCTGGGGGTGGAAGGTCATCGCGGGGACGTAGTCGGTGCTCATACGGCGGCACCCTCCTCTTCGGAAGCGGCGTCGGAAGCGTCGGCGGCGGCGGTCGCGGTCGGCTCGTAGGCGAGGACGGCCCGGTTCTCGGGGTGGAGCCGGGCCTGGGCGACGGCCTGGACCTCTTCGGCGGTGACGTCGAGGACCTTGGGGAGGGCGTCGTTCAGCAGCTTGGGGTCGCCGAACAGGACGGCGTAGCGGCAGAGTTCGTCGGCGCGGCCGGCGACGGTGGTGAGGCGGTCGAGCCACTCGCGCTCGATCTGGGCCTGGGCGCGCTCCATCTCCTCGGCGGTGGGGCCCTCGGCGGCGAAGCGGGCGAGTTCCTCGTCGACGGCGGCGTCGATCTGCGCGATGGTGGCGTCGCCGGAGGTCTTGACGTCGAGCCAGCCGAGGCTGGGGGCGCCGGCCAGGCGCAGCAGGCCGAAGCCGGCGGCGACGGCGGTGCGGTCGCGGCGGACGAGCCGGTTGTAGAGGCGGCTGGACTCGCCGCTGCCGAGGATGGTGAGGGCGAGGTCGGCGGCGTCGGCCTCCCGGGTGCCGTCGTGCGGCAGGCGGTAGGCGGCCATCAGGGCGCGGGAGGGGACGTCCTCGGTGACGTTCTGGCGCACCTCGCGGCCGACGGTGTCGGGGAGTTCGCCGGAGCGCGGGGGCTGCTTGCCGTCGTGGGCGGGGATGGAGCCGAAGTACTTCTCGACCCAGGCGATGGTCTGCTCGGGGTCGATGTCGCCGACCACGGAGAGCACCGCGTTGTTGGGCGCGTAGTAGGTGCGGAAGAACGTCCGGGCGTCCTCGAGGGTGGCAGCGTCGAGGTCGGCCATGGAGCCGATGGGGGTGTGGTGGTACGGGTGGCCGTCGGGGTACGAGAGCGCGGTGAGCTTCTCGAAGGCGGTGCCGTAGGGGACGTTGTCGTAGCGCTGGCGGCGCTCGTTCTTGACGACGGCGCGCTGGTTCTCCATGGACGTCTCGTCGAGGGCGGCGAGCAGGGAGCCCATGCGGTCGGCCTCCAGCCAGAGGGCGAGCTCCAGCTGGTGGGCGGGCATGGTCTCGTAGTAGTTGGTCCGCTCGAAGCTGGTGGTGCCGTTGAGCGAGCCGCCGGCGCCCTGGACGAGCTCGAAGTGCCCGTTGTTGGAGACGTTGGCGGAGCCCTGGAACATCAGGTGCTCGAAGAGGTGGGCCAGGCCGGTGCGGCCCTTGACCTCGTGCCGGGAGCCGACGTCGTACCAGAGGCAGACCGCCGCGACGGGGGTGAGTCGGTCCTCGGAGAGGACGACGCGCAGGCCGTTGGCCAGGCGGTGCTCGGTGATGGCGATGCCTCGGTGGGAGGCGGGGGCCGGGTTGGCCATGCGCTCGGGTCCTTCCCGTCGTCGATGTCGGGGTTCGTGTGGCGTCCCCCATTGTGGTGCAACGCGTGGGGGGCGTGTTTGTGTCCGCGCGGAAGCGGCGTTCGCCAGGGGCGGAAGAGGGCCGCTGACCGGGAGTGTCGGCGTGAGGGTCCACAATGGGGGCGCCGTGCCCTGTCGGTCGCGCCCGGTTGACGGGTGGCGGCGGCAGGACGGTGAATCAGGACGGCGACGCCCGTGCGCCCGCCGCCCGACGGCCGGACGACGGCCGACGCCACAGCCAGCGACACGTAAGGGAGCCCCGCCGCGATGGCCCGCCGCAGTTCGCAGACCCCGCCGCCCGGAGACTTCGAGGAGCGGATCCTCGACGTCGACGTCGTGGACGAGATGCAGGGCTCCTTCCTGGAGTACGCCTACTCGGTGATCTACTCGCGTGCGCTGCCCGACGCGCGGGACGGTCTGAAGCCGGTGCACCGCCGGATCCTGTACCAGGCCAACGAGATGGGCCTGCGCCCGGAGCGTTCGCACGTGAAGTGCGCGCGCGTGGTGGGCGAGGTGATGGGCCGGCTGCACCCGCACGGTGACCAGTCGATCTACGACGCGGTCGTCCGGATGGCGCAGCCGTTCTCGATGCGGCTGCCGCTGATCGACGGGCACGGCAACTTCGGTTCGCTGGGCAACGACGACCCGCCGGCCGCGATGCGGTACACCGAGTCCCGGCTGACGGCTGCGTCGATGGCGCTGGTGGAGTCGATCCACGAGGACACCGTCGACTTCGGGCCGAACTACGACGGCAGTGAGCAGGAGCCGCTGGCGCTGCCGGCCGCGTTCCCGAACCTGCTGGTGAACGGCGCGACCGGGATCGCCGTGGGCATGGCGACGAACATGCCGCCGCACAACCTGTCCGAGGTGGTGGCGGCGGCCCGGCACCTGATCAAGCACCCGACCGCGGACCTGGACACGCTGATGCGGTTCGTGCCCGGTCCGGACCTGCCGACGGGCGGGCGGATCGTGGGCCTGTCGGGGATCCGGGACGCGTACGAGAGCGGCCGGGGGACCTTCAAGATCCGGGCGACCGCGACGGTCGAGTCGGTGACGGCGCGCCGCAAGGGCATCGTGGTGACCGAGCTGCCGTACAACGTCGGCCCAGAGAAGGTCATCGCGAAGATCAAGGACCTGGTCAACGCGAAGAAGCTGCAGGGCATCGCGGACGTCAAGGACCTGACCGACCGCGAGCACGGGCTGCGGTTGGTGATCGAGGTGAAGAACGGCTTCGTGCCGGAGGCGCTGCTGGAGCAGCTCCACAAGCTGACGCCGATGGAGGAGACCTTCGGCATCAACAACGTGGCGCTGGTGGACGGGCAGCCGCTGACCCTGGGGCTGAAGGAGCTGTTGGAGGTCTACGTCGACCACCGGTTCACGGTGGTGCGCCGGCGCAGCGACTTCCGCCGTCGCAAGCGGGAGGAGCGGCTGCACCTGGTCGAGGGCCTGCTGGTGGCCCTGGTCGACATCGACGAGGTCATCTCGATCATCCGGTCGAGTGACAACGCCCAGCAGGCGAAGGAGCGCCTGATGGAGCGCTTCTCGCTGTCGGAGACGCAGACCGGGTACATCCTGGACACCCCGCTGCGCCGGCTGACCCGGTTCGACCGGGTGGAGTTGGAGGAGGAGAAGGCGAAGCTGACCGCGGAGATCGCGGAGCTGACCGAGATCCTGGAGTCGGACAGCCGGCTGCGCAGTGTGGTGTCGTCCGAACTGGGCGCGGTGTCCAAGCAGTTCGGGACGGAGCGGCGCACGGTGCTGCTGGAGGCGGGGGCGGCCCCGTCGGCGGCGCTGTCGGTGCCGCTGGAGGTGGCGGACGACCCGTGCCGGGTGCTGCTGTCCTCGACGGGGCTGCTGGCGCGGACGGCGGACGGCGAGCCGTTCGAGCTGTCGGAGAAGCGGGCGAAGCACGACGTGATCGTGTCGGCGGTGCCGGCGACGGCGCGGGCGGACGTGGGCGTGGTGACGTCGGCGGGCCGGGTGCTGCGGCTGCCGGTGATCGACCTGCCGGCGCTGCCGCCGATGCCGTCGCCGACGCTGGCGGGCGGCGCCGCGGTGGGTGAGTTCCTGCGGTTGGAGGCCGGGGAGCGGGTGCTGGCGCTGACCACGCTGGACGAGTCCTCGCCGGGGTTGGCGCTGGGCACGGCGCAGGGCGTGGTGAAGCGGGTGGTGCCGGAGTGGCCGGCGAACAAGGACGAGTTCGAGGTGATCGCCCTCAAGGACGGCGACGAGCTGGTGGGTGCGGTCGAACTGCGCACCGGCGAGGAGGACTTGGTCTTCATCACCTCGGACGCCCAGCTGCTGCGCTACCCGGCGGGGCAGGTCCGTCCGCAGGGCCGTCCGGCGGGTGGCATGGCGGGCGTCAAGCTGTCGGACGGCGCGCGGGTGCTGTCCTTCACGGCGGTGGATCCGGCGGTGGACGCGGTGGTGGTCTCGGTGGCGGCCGCCTCGGGCACGCTGTCCGGTGAGGAGCAGACGTCCTGGAAGGTCACCCCGTTCGAGCAGTACCCGCGCAAGGGCCGGGCGACCGGTGGGGTCCGCTGCCAGCGGTTCCTGCGCGGTGAGGACGGGCTGGCGTTCGCCTGGGCGGGTGCCGCCCCGGCCCGTGCGGCCGGGGCCAAGGGGGCGCCGGTCGAGCTGCCGGAGCGGGATCCGCGCCGGGACGGGTCGGGCACTCCGGTGACGGCGCCGATCGCGGTGGTGGCCGGCCCGGCGTGACGCCGGGTGCGCTGTGATGCCGCCGGGTGCGGTGTGGTGCCGGGCCAGGCGTGATGCCGCCGGGTGCGGCGTGAGGTCGGGCCCGGTGTGACGCCGGGTGCGGAGGGCGGGGTGCCTGCGGGTGCCCCGCCCTCCGGCCGCTCCGGGCCCTTCCCGGCCTTCGGGCCGGGCGGAACCGCCGAGGGTAGCCTTGCCCGGGTGAGCACCTGTGCGACCGTGTCGCGTGAACTTTCGGAGCCGTTGACCGCCACGGCAGCGGTGGCGACCACCTGGCTGCTGGTGGAGCAGACCGGCCCGTGGGGTGCGAAGGCGCTGGGCGAGAGCCACCTCGACAAGGCGACCGGGCGCGCGCTGGAGGCCGCCGCCGCGGGTACCGGCGTGCGGGTGGCCCTGATCCGGCGGCCCGGCCGGCACGCGGACTGCCTGCCGACGGCGCGGCACGAGGTGGTCGTGGCGCACACGGTGCCGGGCCGCGGCTGGGTGCGCCGGACGCAGGTGGCGGATCCGGCGGAGCTGCTGGAGCTGGACTTCACCGCGCTGGGCGGCGGCGACCACACGGGTTTCGGGGTGGAGCACGTCGGCGGCCCGCTGGCGCTGGTGTGCACCAACGGCCGTCGGGACCGCTGCTGCGCGCTGCTGGGCCGTCCGCTGGCGGCGGAGCTGGCCGCGGCCGGGCACAGCGAGGTGTGGGAGGTGACCCACCTGGGCGGGCACCGCTTCTCCCCCACGATGCTGGTGCTGCCGTACGGCTACGCGTACGGGCGGCTGACGCTGGAGAGCGCCAAGGAGGTGCTGGCGGCGACGGCGGCCGGGCACATGGTGCCGGAGTGGTCGCGGGGCTGCTCGGGCTGGCAGCGGCCGGGGCAGGCGGCCGAGCACGCGGTGCGGCTGGCGACCGGCGAGACCGGGGCGGACGCGCTGACCCTGGTGCAGCGGCCGGACGGCGAGGGCCGCTGGCTGGTGGGGGTGCTGCACCGGGACGGCCGGGCCTGGGAGGTGGACGTGATCGAGTCGGCGAGCGAGCCGCCGCGTCCGGAGAGCTGCGGCAAGGCGGCGGGGACGCCGTCGCGGATGGACGTGCTGTCCGTCCGGGGGCTCTGAGCCGGCACGACGAACGGGCCCCGGACGGACCGGCCCCGCAGCACCGGCACGACGAACGGGCCCCGGACGGGCCCGCACGGACCGGCGCCGCAGCACCGACGCGACGCACCGGCCCCGCACCGCCACGACGGCCCCGCGCCCGTGGGGGTGGGCGCGGGACCGCGGTCGCCGTCCGCTCAGCCGGCGGCCTTGTCCACGAACTCCGTGGTGTACGTCCGGGACAGGTCGATCGTCCCCTCCTTGCCCTTGACCTCCGGGTGGAAGGCGGCGAGCACCGCGAGCACGGTCCTGGGGCCGTCGGCCGGCATCACCCCGTCGGTGGTGAACATCGGCAGGGTGGACTTGATCGCCGCCGCGTACTGCTCCGCGCCGCCCTGCGCGTAGTCGGCGGGCATCTTCGCGGCGATCTCCTCCGGGCTGTGGGTGGACATCCACTTGAGGGTCTTCACGAAGGCGTTGGCGAGCTTCTGGGTGGTCTCCTTGTTCTTCTCCACCCACTCGGTGTTCATGTACAGCGAGGACGACGGGTAGAGGCCGCCGAGCGCCTGGCGCGAGCCCTCGGGGGTCCGCAGGTCGTAGAGGATCTTGCCGAGCCCCTTGTCGAGGACGGTGGCGACGGTCGGGTCGGTGGTCATCCCGGCGTCGATGCTGCCCTGCTGGAGCGCGGCGACGAAGGTCTGGCCGGCGCCGACCGCGATCGGGCTGAAGTCGGCCGCGGAGCCGCCGTTCTTGACCGCGAGGTACTTGGTGAGGAACTCGGTGGAGGAGCCGAGGCCGGTGACGCCGAGCTTGCGGCCCTTGAAGTCGGCGCCGGACTTGATGGCGTCCGCCTGCTTGGTGGAGACGAGTTCGACCTCGCCGGGGGCCTGGGCGAACTGCACCACGGACTCGACGTGCTTGCCCTTGGCCTGGAGGTCGATGGTGTGGTCGTAGAAACCGACGGCGCCCTGGACGTCGCCCGCCAGCAGCGCGGTGGTGGCGTTGACGCCGGCCGGCTCGGTCAGCAGCTCGACGTTGACGCCGGCCTCGGCGAAGTAGCCGAGCCGCTGGGTGAGCACCGCAGGTAGGTAGATGACCTTGTCCAGGCCGCCGACCATGATCTTGACCTTGGGTCCGTCGACCTGCTGCCCGGCCGGGGCGGCGGCGCCGTGGCCGGCGGTGGCGGCGTCGTTGGCGCAGGCGGCGAGCGGGAGCAGCAGGACGGCGGCGAGGGCGGCGGCGGCTGATCGGCGCATGGGTGGGGGTGCCTCTCTCTTCTCGGAAGTCTTACGGGCCGTGCGGGCGGGGGGAGTTCAGCGGCCGTCGCCCGCGTCCGCGGGCTTCCAGCGGAACAGCCTCTTCTCGGCGAAGGTCAGCAGCCCCTCGGTGAGCAGCGCGACGACGGCGAGGATGGTCATGGCGGCGTACACCCCGGCCGAGTTGAAGGTGCCCTGGGCGGCGGCGACCATCAGGCCCAGGCCCTTGGTGGCGCCGATGTACTCGCCGACGATCGCGCCGATCAGCGCGAAGCCGAAGCTGACGTGCAGGCTGGTGAAGATCCAGGTGGTGGCGGCGGGGATGACCACCTGGAGGGTGACCCTGCGGTTGTCGGCGCCCAGGATGCGGGCGTTGGCGACCAGGTTGCGGTCCACCTCGCGGGCGCCCTGGAAGGCGTTGAAGAACACCGGGAAGAACACCAGCACCACCGCGGAGGCGACCTTGGAGGCCGGGCCGAGGCCGAACCAGATCAGGAAGATCGGGGCGAGCACGATCCGCGGGATGGCGTTGAGGACCTTCACGTACGGCCCGAACACGTCGGCCAGGAAGCGGATCCGGCCGAGCGCGATGCCCAGCAGCACGCCGCCGACCACGCCGATCACCCAGCCGGTGAGGGCCTCGTACAGGGTGTAGCCGATCTGCTCGCCGAGCGAGCCCTGGGCGGTGCCGTGGGTGATCCACTGCCAGATCTGGTCCCAGATCCTGGACGGCTGGGAGAAGTTGAACGGGTCGATGACCTCGGTGCGGGCGCAGGCCTCCCACAGCCCGAGGAAGGCGGCCAGCACCGCGATCCGGGCCGCGTAGACGGTCAACCTGCGGTTGCGGGCGGCCCGTTCGCGGGCCTCGGTCCTGCTGCCCGGGCCGGCCGGGGTCGCCCCGGCGACGGTCGCGGCGGTCTCAGCGGTCTCGGACGTGGTCTCAAGCGGCACGACCCGCTCCTCTCTCCCGGGTGATGCGCACCTCTTCGCCGAGCGAGGCCCAGATCTCGCGGTACAGCTCGACGAACCTCGGTTCCAGCCGGACGGCCTCCACGGTGCGCGGTCGTGGCAGGTCGACGGTGAAGACCTCCTTGACGGTCGCGGGCCCGGCCGTCATCACGACGACCCGGTCGGCGAGCGCGATGGCCTCGTCCAGGTCATGGGTGACGAACACGACCGACGAGCCGGTCCCGGCCCACAGCTCCAGCAGCTGGTCCGACATCAGCGCGCGGGTCTGCACGTCCAGCGCCGAGAACGGCTCGTCCATCAGCAGGACGGTCGGGTCGTTGACGAAGGTCTGGGCGAGCGCGACGCGCTTGCGCATGCCGCCGGACAGCTGGTGCGGGTAGCGGTCCTCGAAGGCGGCCAGGCCGACCCGGTCCAGCCAGTCCCGGGCCCGTTCCCTGGCCTCGGCGGTGGGCACCCCGCGGAAGCGCGGCCCGGCCATCACGTTGGACAGCACGGTGCGCCAGGGGAAGACGGCGTCCTGCTGGAAGACGAAGCCGACCCTGGGGTCGATCCCTCGCACGGGCTCGCCGTACACCCGGACCTCGCCCTCGGTGGGCTCCTCCAGGCCGCTGACCAGGGTCAGCGTGGTGGACTTGCCGCAGCCGGTGGGGCCGACGACGGCGACGAACTCGCCCTGGGCGACGGTCAGATCGAGATCGCGGACGGCGGTGTGCAGGGCCCCTGAGGGGGTGCGGAAGCGTTTCGTCGCGCCGGTCAGCTCGATCGCCGGGGCAGTGGTCATTCATTCCTCCCGGGTCAGTGCTTGCCCCGGAAAGGTAGGAGCGGGCCCCGCCCCGGCGGGAGCCTTCTCGGCGTAGTGCGACTTCTCCGCATTGAGGGGTGTTCTGCTCGTTTTGCTTCCGCTACAACTGCGGGGACGCGGGCTGACAGAAACACCCCGGAAACATAGGGTGTGCCGACCCCGCCCCCGTCGCACCACCGCCGCCGAGAGGAGGCCCGGATGAAGCTCCCGCACTGGCCCCGCCGGGTCTTCGCCCAGCTCCTGCTGAGCCAGACCGTCGTCACCGTCGGCGTCACCGCCGTGACCGCCGGGCTGTTCCTGGCCCCGGTCAGCAGCGAACTGGACCACGACGCGATGCAGCGGGCGCTGTCCATCGCCCAGGCGACCGCCTCCGACGAGACCCTCGCCCGGGCCGCCGACGCCCGGGACGTGGTCACCGCGCAGCGCAACGCCGAGCAGATCCGGCTGGCCACCGGCGCCAGCTTCGTCGTGGTCACCGACCTGGACGGGATCCGCCTCTCGCACACCGACCCGGGCCGGATCGGCCAGCGGGTCAGCACCGACCCCGAGCCCGCGCTCAGCGGCCGCAGCGTCACCGCGATCCAGCAGGGCACCCTGGGACGCACCGCCCGGGGCAAGGTGCCGCTGCGGACCACGGACGGCCGGATCGTCGGCGAGGTGTCGGTCGGCATCAGCGACGACTCGATCCGCCGCAGGCTGCTGAAGATGCTCACCGGCATCCTGCTGTGCGCCGCCGCCGGCCTGGCCGCCGGCACGATCGCCACCCTGGCGCTGGCCCGTCGGCTGAAGCGCCGCACCCACAACATCGCGCTGGCCGACATCTCGGCGCTGCTGGTCGAGCGCGAGGCGATGCTGCACGGCATCCGCGAGGGCCTGGTGGCGCTGGACGAGCGGGGCAGGATCCGGCTGGCCAACGACGAGGCCCTGCGGCTGCTCGACCTGCCCGGGGACTGCACCGGCCGCCCGATCGCCGCGGTGCTGCCACCGGGCCGGCTGGCCGACGTGCTGACCGGGCGGATCACCGGCACCGACCTGCCGGCCGTCCGGGACGACCGGGTGCTGGTGGTCAACCGGACGGCCACTGCCGAGGGCGCGGTGGTGACGCTGCGCGACCGCACCGAACTGGAGTCGCTGGTCCGCGAACTGGACACCACCCGCAGCCTGACCGAGGCGCTGCGCGCCCAGGACCACGAGCACGCCAACCGGATGCACACCCTGCTCGGCCTGCTCGAACTGGGCCGCCACGACCAGGCGGCGGCCTTCATCTCGGAGCAGTCCGGCTCGCACGCGGTGGTCGCCGCCCGGATCGCCGAACAGGTGCAGGACCCGCACACGGCGGCGCTGCTGGCGGCCAAGACCGCGGTGGCGGGAGAGCGCGGGGTGCGGCTGGCGCTGGCCCCGGCGGCGCACCTGCCGGACGCGGTGGTGGACGCCCGGGCGCTGGTCACCGTGCTCGGCAACCTGATCGACAACGCGATGGACGCCCTGGCCGGGGGCGGCCGGCTGGAGGTGACCCTGGCGGCGGCCGGCTCGACCCTGCTGCTCCAGGTCGCGGACAGCGGCCCGGGCGTCCCGGAGGAGCTGCGCGAGCAGGTCTTCGAGGAGGGGTGGACCAGCAAGGACGCGCCCGCGCACCGTCCGCGCGGGCTGGGCCTGGCGATGGTGCGGCGGCTGGTCGAGCGGACCGGCGGCCGGATCGTGCTCGACACCGGCCCGCTCGGCGGCGCCCGGTTCACCGTCGAGCTGCCCGAGGCCCTGCTCACCGCTCAGCTCGTGGAGGCGTGATGATCGACGTACTCGTGGTGGACGACGACTTCCGGGTCGCGGACGTGCACGCCGCGTACGTGGCCAAGGTGCCGGGCTTCCGGGTCACCGGCACCGCGCACTCGGCCGGCGAGGCGCTGGCGGCGCTCGAACGCCGCCCGGTGGACCTGCTGCTGCTCGACCACCACCTGCCGGACGAGACCGGCCTGGCCCTGGTCCGCCGGCTGCGGGACCGCCAGGTGGCCTGCGACGTGATGATGGTGACCGCCGCCCGGGACGTCTCCACGGTGCACGCCGCGATGCAGCACGGCGCGCTGCAGTACCTGGTCAAGCCGTTCACCTTCGCCGGGCTGCGGGAGAAGCTGGTCTCGTACGCGCAGCTGCGGCACGCCCTGGCCGCGCCGGCCCGGGAGGCCGGCCAGGACGAGGTGGACCGGCTGTTCGCGACCCTGCGCAGCGCCGCCGCGCCCGCCGGGACGCTGCCGAAGGGCCACTCGGCGCCCACCACCGACCTGGTGCTGGGCGTGCTGCGCCGGGCCGGCCGCCCGCTGTCCGCCCAGGAGGTCGCCGACGCCACCGGGCTGAGCCGCTCGACCGCCCAGCGCTACCTCAAGCAGCTGGAACGGGACAGCCGGCTGCGGTTGACCCTGCGCTACGGCGACACCGGCCGCCCCGAGCACCGCTACGGGCTGGCGGCCAGGGCCTGACGCGGGTCCGGCCCCCTGGGGACGACGGAACCCCGGCGGGCTCGGGCCCACCGGGGTTCCGGAACGCAACGGCCGGGGTCCGACGACGGGCCTCAGGCCGCGCCCGCCCCGGTCAGGGCGCGCACCTCCAGCTCGGCGAAGCGGTCCGCGTCGGCGGGCTCGGGCGAGGTGAGCGTCCCGATCCAGCCGGCCAGGAAGCCCAGCGGGATGGAGACGATCCCGGGGTTCTCCAGCGGGAACCAGTGGAAGTCGACGCCGGGGAACAGCGCCGTCTTGGAGCCGGAGACCACCGACGAGAAGAACACCAGCACGATCGCCGGGACCAGCCCGCCGTACACCGACCAGACCGCGCCCCGGGCGGTGAACCGCGACCAGAACAGGCTGTACAGCAGCACCGGCAGGTTCGAGGAGGCGGCCACCGCGAAGGCCAGGCCGACCAGGAAGGCGACGTTCATCTGCTGGGCGTACAGGCTGATCACGATCGCCGCCGCGCCGATCCCGCCGGCCGCGAACCGGGCGACCACCACCTCCTGCTGCTCGGTCGGCTTCCCGTCGGCCTCCCCGCCGCGACGCGGGCGGGCGCGCCAGGCACCGGCCCAGATGTCGTGGGCGAAGGCGGCGGAGGAGGCCAGGGTCAGCCCGGCGACCACGGCGAGGATGGTGGCGAAGGCGATCGCCGAGATCAGGGCGAACAGCACCACCCCGCCGGTGCTGCCGTTGCCGCCGCCGAGCACCAGGGCGAGCAGCGGAACGGCGGTGTTCCCGGCCGAGTTGGCGTGCCGCACCTCGGCGGAGCCGACCAGCGCGGTGGCCCCCAGGCCGAGTGCGATGGCCATCAGGTAGAAGGCGCCGACCAGTCCGATCGCCCACATCGTGGAGCGCCGGGCGGCCCGGGCGGTGGGCACGGTGTAGAAGCGGGACAGGATGTGCGGCAGGCCCGCGGTGCCGAGCACCAGGGCCAGGCCGAGGCTGAAGAAGTCCAGCCGACTGGTGAAGGTGGCGCCGTACTTGAGCCCGGGTTCGAGGTAGCGCTGCCCGGCGCCGCTGTGCCGGGCGGCCTGGCGCATCAGGTCGAAGAGGTCGCCGTGGAAGCGCATCACCAGCAGCACGGTGAGCAGCACCGAACCCGCGATCAGCAGGAAGGCCTTGACGATCTGGATCCAGGTGGTGGCCCGCATCCCGCCGATGGTGACGTAGACGATCATCAGGGCGCCGACCGCGATGATCGTCCAGGTCCGGGCCTGGGCGCTGTTGGTGCCGAGCAGCAGGGCGACCAGCGAGCCGGCGCCGACCATCTGGGCGACCAGGTAGAGCAGGGTGACCACGACGCTGGCGCCGCCGGCCGCCGCCCGCACCTTGCGGCGGCGCAGCCGCAGTTCGAGCACGTCGGCGAGGGTGTACCGGCCCGCGTTGCGGACGAGTTCGGCGACCAGCATCAGCACGACCAGCCAGGCGACCAGGAAGCCGATGCTGTAGAGCACCCCGTCGTAGCCGTACAGCGCGATCAGTCCGGCGACGCCGAGGAAGGAGGCGGCGGAGAGGTAGTCGCCGGAGAGCGCGAAGCCGTTCTGCAGCGGGGTGAAGTCGCGCCCGCCGGTGTAGAAGTCCTCGGCGCTGCCCTGGCGGCCGACCCAGAGGGTGATGCCCAGGGTGACCAGGACGATGACGGCGAACAGCACGATCGCCAGGCCGTGGTGCTGGCCGGTGGGGGCGACGGGCGGCGGGGTGGCGGTGGTCAGCACGCCGGTGGTGGCCGTCATCGCAGCTGGTCCTGGGTGTCCCAGCGCAGGCCCAGGGCGGCGCGGTCGCGCTTGGTCCGGGCGTTGCGGGCGTAGAGCCAGGTGAGCAGAAAGGTGGAGGCGAACTGCAGCAGGCCGAGTAGCCAGGCCACGTTGAGCGGGCCGACCACCGCGCTGCGCATCACGTCGGGCGCGGCGGCCTGGGCGGCGACGTACAGCAGGAACCAGCCGAGGAAGGCGCCGCTGACCGGGAAGACGAACGCCCGGTAGCTGCGGCGGATGGACTGGAAGGCCGCGCTGGCCTGGACGCTGCGGTAGACCTCGGTGCTGTCGGTGTCGCTCACCGGCGGCACCGGCGCCGGAGCCGCTGCCACGGCCTGCGGCGCGAACTGCGGCACCGGCTGCGGTGCGACGGCCGGGGCGGGCGGGGGCACAGCACGCGGCGGGGCCGGCGGGGCGGCGGGCGCGGGCACCGGCTCGGGACCGGCGGCCGTCCGGGGGGCGGCCGGACGGGTGGGTGCCGGCTGGGCCGGTACGGCCGTTCGGCGGGGCGCGGCGGCCGGCTCGGACGCGGTGGCGGTGGCCGGAGCGGCCCACCAGTCGAATCGCTGTCCCTGGCCGGGACTGCTGGTCTGCTGCTGTGGCACTGCTGCTCCTGGGCCGGGCCGGGCGTTCTGACCCGAACCATCATGGAGGCCCCCGGACACCGTCCCTGACCATCGCAGATACGTTCACTCAATGAGGTGATCGATCATCTGACGGACGCTCATCCGACTACTGCTGCGTACTGGTGATTCCGTGTCGAAAGGCGTACGCGACGGCCTGCGCGCGGTCCCGCACCGCGGTCTTGGCGAACAGGTTGTTGATGTGCGTCTTCACGGTGGCCTGGCTGACGAACAGCCGCTGGGCGATCTCCGCGTTGGAGAGCCCCTCGGCGATCAGCGCGAGCACCTCGGCCTCCCGCACCGTCAACCCGTCCGGCAGCTCCCCGCGCGGTGCGGCGGGCCGCTCCGGGCCCGCCGCACCCGTCGGGGCGGCCTTTCCCGGCGCCTCCGAAAGCCTTTTCAGCAAACGGAGTTGGACCTGTGGCGAGAGCCCCGCCGCTCCGGCGCGGACGTCCGCGATGGCCTTGGCGATCTCCTCGCCGCCGGCGTCCTTGGTGAGGTAGCCGCGCGCCCCGGCCTGCAGCGCCGGGAACAGCGACTCGTCGTCGGCGTAGGTGGTGAGCACCACGACCTCGGTCTCCGGGTGCGCGGCCCGGATCCGCCGGGTCGCCTCGACGCCGTCCACCCGCGGCATCCGCAGATCCATCAGCACCACGTCCGGGTGATGGCGCTCCACCAGGGTGACCGCCTCCTCCCCGTCCGCGGCCGCACCGACCACCTCGATGCCGGGCAGCAGCCCCAGCAGCATCACGATGCCCTCGCGCACCACCGTCTGGTCGTCCGCGACCAGCACCCTGGTGACCGCCGCGCTCATCCGCCCACCCCACTGCGCTCGGCGGCCGCTGTGCGCAACCCGCTTCCCTCGATGATGAGTTCGCCCCGCTCCCTCATGCCGGCACCCGCAGCAACACCCGCCACCCTCCGTCCTCCGGGCCCGCCAGCAGGGTGCCGCCGAGCAGTTCCGCGCGTTCGCGCATCCCCAGCAGACCGTACCCGCTGCCGCTGGCGGCCAGTTCAGCGGCGGACGGCTCACCCGCCGACGGCCCGCGCGGCGCCCGGGTGTTGCGCACCTCCAGCTCCACCGCGTCGTCCAGGTAGCGCAGTTCGACCGAACAGCGGCCGCCCGGCGCGTGCTTGCGCACGTTGGTGACCGCCTCCTGCGCGGTGCGCCGCACCGCCAACCCGGCCTCGGCGGCCAGCGGCCGGGGCGTACCGGTGACGGTGAGCGGGGCCCGCTCCCGCTCGGTCAGCTCCACCAGGAACTCCCCGACCGGGGTGAACTCCCCGCGCAACGCGGACAGCGCCTGCCGGGTCTCGACCAGCCCGTCCTGGGCCATCCGCCGGGCGGCGACGACCCGTTCGCGGATCTGCTCCCGGTCCGTCCCCGCGTCCAGCATCAGCCGGGCCGCCTCCAGGTGGACCAGCTGCGCGGACAGGCTGTGGGCCAGCACGTCGTGGATCTCCCGGGCGATCCTGGCCCGTTCGGCGAGCGCCGCGCTCTCCGCCTCGGCGGCCCGGGCGGCCCGCTCCTGGACCAGTAGCCGGCGGGAGGCGCCGCGCGCCTCGATGTCCAGCCGGAGCAGGAACCCGAGCAGGGTGACCCCGCCGACGGTGGCCCCGATGCTGAGCCAGCTGGCCGTGCTGGCCGCGGCGTACGAGCCCAGCGAGGCCGCCATGGTGAGCAGCGCGGGGGCGGGCGGCAGCCGGACCACGGAGAACACCGCCAGCCCGATCCAGAGCAGGTCGGCGAGGGTGTAGACCTGCCCCCAGACGGCCAGCCAGGCGCCGCCGACGATGGCGGCGGCCAGCAGGTAGGTGGCCACCGGGCGCTGCTCCCGGCTGGCCCGCAGGTACCCCCCGCAGAGTGCCGCGGCGGCGGCCAGCCCGGCCGCCGCCACCGCGATCCCCAGGGCGTCGTACCGGCGGCCGGTGAAGGTCCCCCAGCTGACCACGGCCAGCAGGACGATCCGGCCGAGCACGGTGAGGACCCGCCGCGGCAGGCTCTCGGCCTCCCGCTCCAGCCCCTCCCGGGCCGGCCAGCGGGTCCAGTACCACCCGGACAAGGGGGCCTCCTCGGTGCTCACGGCGGGCGGGGTCAGTACAGGGTCGCGGTCGCCCGCGCGGGCTCCAGCGAACGGGCCCTCCAGTTGACCACGAGCGAGCGGACCAGCAGCAGGACCGCCATGCCGAGCATCAGCGAGCTGCCCGCCTGGTGCACGCCCAGGGCCGAGCCGACCGCGTACAGGCCGATCCGGATGGCGATCATCCCGACCCAGGCGGCCAGGGTGGCCTTGGTGCCCTTGACCATGACGGCACCGTCGGCCGCCCGCCAGATCCGGACGGTCCAGCCCCAGACCGACCCCATCGCGACCACGGCGACCAGCCCGGCGGCGACCAGGGTGACGGACAGCGCGGTGTGCTGGTGGTCGACGATCTGCGGGTCGCGCAGCGCGAGCGCGCCCAGGATCAGCGGGAGCAGCCAGAAGCGGCGCTCGGTGTCCAGGCGCTGGACACGCATCTGGCGGGTGACCACCACGGCCACCACCGCGACGATCACGAGGAGGTTGGCGAGGGAGACCATCGGATTTCTCCGTCCGGGGAGAGGCTTGTTGCTGACCTCTCCGACGCTACGGATCCGGCGTCCCCCGCTGATCGGAGCCGGGGTGGACCCCGGGTGGAACCGGTGGCGCCGGGGGCCTCCACCCACGGGTGGAGGCCCCCGGTCGGTCCGGGCGGGCTCAGGCGTCGATGCGCGAGCGGTCCAGGGTGGCCGCCGAGTCCACGATGAACTCCTTGCGCGGGGCGACGTCGTTGCCCATCAGCAGGTCGAAGATCTTCTCCGCCTGCTCCAGGTCGCCCAGGTTGATCCGGCGCAGGGTGCGGTGGCGCGGGTCCATGGTGGTCTCGGCCAGCTGGTCGGCGTCCATCTCGCCCAGGCCCTTGTAGCGCTGCACCGGCTCCTTCCAGCGCTGCCCCTTGCGCTGGAACTCCAGCAGGGTGGACCGCAGCTCGGCGTCGGAGTAGGTGTAGTGGTACTTCTCCTGGCCGCGCTTGGGGCTGGTGAGCTCGATCCGGTGCAGCGGCGGGACGGCGGCGAAGACCCGGCCCTGCTCGACCATCGGCCGCATGTAGCGGTGGAAGAGGGTCAGCAGCAGGGTGCGGATGTGCGAGCCGTCGACGTCGGCGTCGGCCATGAAGATGACCCGGCCGTAGCGGGCCTGGTCGATGTCGAAGGTACGGCCCGAGCCGGCCCCTATCACCTGGATGATCGCGGCGCACTCGGCGTTCTTGAGCATGTCGCTCACCGAGGCCTTCTGGACGTTGAGGATCTTGCCGCGGATCGGCAGCAGCGCCTGGAACTCGGAGTTGCGGGCGAGCTTGGCGGTGCCGAGCGCGGAGTCCCCCTCGACGATGAACAGTTCGCTGCGGTCGACGTCGTCGCTGCGGCAGTCGGCCAGCTTGGCAGGCAGCGAGCTGGTCTCCAGTGCCGTCTTGCGGCGCTGGGCCTCCTTGTGCTGCCGGGCGGCGACCCGGGTGCGGGCGGCCGCGACGACCTTCTCCAGGACGGCCCGGGCCTGCTGCTTCTGGTCCTTCTTGGCCGAGGTGAGGAAGGCCTTGAGCTCCTTGGCGACGACCGCCGCGACGATCCGGTTGGCCGCCGAGGTGCCGAGCACCTCCTTGGTCTGGCCCTCGAACTGCGGCTCGGCGAGCCGGACGGTGACGACGGCGGTCAGGCCCTCGGTGGCGTCGTCCTTGGTGATGTCGTCCTCGGCGACGCGCAGCAGCTTGCCGGCGCGCAGCGCCTCGTTGACGGTCTTGGCGAGCGAGCGCTCGAAACCGGTGACGTGGGTGCCGCCCTTGGGGGTGGCGATGATGTTGACGAAGGAGCGCAGGGTGGTGTCGTAACCGGTGCCCCAGCGCAGCGCGATGTCCACCCCGAGGTGCCGGGTGACCTCGGTGGGGGTCATGTGGCCGAGGTCGTCCAGGACCGGCACGGTCTCCTTGAAGGTGCCCTCGCCCTGCAGCCGCACCACGTCGCTGACCGGCTTGTCGGGGGCCAGGAACTCGCAGAACTCGGCGATGCCGCCGTCGTAGCGGAAGACCGACTCCTCCACCTGCTCGCTCTCGGTGAGCCGCTCGTCACGCACCACGATGGTCAGGCCGGGGACGAGGAAGGCGGTCTGCCGGGCGCGGCTGTGCAGGTTCTCCAGGGAGAGCTTGGCGTCCTTGAGGAAGATCTGCCGGTCGGCCCAGTAGCGGATCCGGGTGCCGGTGCGGGTCTTGGGCACCTTGCGGGTCCGGGTGGTGCCGTTGGCGGGCTCGAAGGGCGCGTCCGGGCTGGTCTCGGTGAAGATGCCGGGGGTGCCGCGGCGGAAGCTGATCGCGTGGGTGTGGCCGCTGCGGTCGACCTCGACGTCGAGGCGGGCGGAGAGCGCGTTGACCACCGAGGCGCCGACGCCGTGCAGACCGCCGGAGGCCGCGTACGAACCGCCGCCGAACTTGCCGCCCGCGTGCAGCTTGGTCATCACGACCTCGACGCCGGACAACCCGGTCTTGGGCTCGACGTCCACCGGGATGCCGCGGCCGTTGTCGCGGACCTCCACCGAGGAGTCCGGGTGCAGCAGGACCTCGATCCGGTCGCAGTAGCCGCCCAGCGCCTCGTCGACCGAGTTGTCGATGATCTCCCAGAGGCAGTGCATCAGACCGCGGCTGTCGGTGGAGCCGATGTACATGCCGGGGCGCTTGCGGACCGCCTCCAGGCCCTCCAGGACGAGCAGGTGCCGCGCGGTGTAGTTGGAACCGTCGTCGCCGGCCAGCAGCGCGGACGGCACGGTCGTTTCGGCACTCACGCGGCACTCTCCTCGGTGAAGTCTGTCTCATCGGTCACATCCGGACGCATCCGGACCAACCGCCAGTGCAGCACGCCGCACCGACAGTCGTCGCTCTGTGTGCCCGCACCCCTGCGACGGGTGCAGAGCACGGCGGGCCGGTCCCGCGCAGCTTGTACGCGCTGCGCGAACAAGGACCACACCCGGGTGTGGGGCCCGTGGGCGCCATCTCCTCCCGGTACCACCGGTCCTGGCGGATCGTGGGGTCCGGCTCAGGCTCCGGAACTGCCGTTATGCAGGCTACCGGGGCCCGGGACGGGGCTTATGCTCCAACCCGGCAGAGGATTATGCTACGCGGACCTCGAACCCGGTCCCCGATCGGACGTTCGAGCCACGGACGGATCCCGGCGTCGGGCACGCATGAACCACCGGCGCCCGGGGCACGTCCTCATCAACACAGCAGAATCCTCAGAGAAGAAAAGCCACGAGCGGGAACGTTTTCGGCCTGGTTGGATGTTGACCCTGGTACGACAGCTCGTCGAGCTAGAGAAGAGGCGACGTGACTACTGTTCTGACACCTGCGAGCCCGCTCACCGCGGCTGACCGCTGCGACCGCTGCGGCGCCCAGGCCTACCTGCGCGTCGTACTCGCCAGCGGCGGAGAGCTGCTCTTCTGCGCCCACCACGGCCGGAAGTTCGAGCCCGAGCTCAAGAAGATCGCCGTGGAGATACAGGACGAGAGCGGCCGTCTCAGCACCAGCACCACGGCGACGGCCGCCGACGACGAGCGCTGATCACAGGCGCCACCACCAGCAGCCGGCGTCGAGCTGTGTCCGGTCGCGCACCGCGCGTGACCGGGGAGCCGGGTGGTCGACCCCTTCAGGGGCCGACCACCCGGCTCTGCTGTTCCCCCGACGGTTCTCCCGCGTCCACCCGGCCAGGGGCCCTCCCGGGGCCTCTGGGCCGGCGGAAACCGACACATCGTCAGAACCTCACCGGACCCTCACCCACGGCGACGCTCCCGGTGCAGGCGCTCGCGGGGGCTCACAGCACCGAGCGCACCGCGTCCGTGACCGAGGACACCCGGGTGTAGACCCCCGGGTGGGCCGCCTCGGCGCAGCCCGTCCCCCAGGACACCAGGCCCACCAGCCGGCCGGCCACCACCAGCGGGCCGCCGCTGTCCCCCTGGCAGGCGTCCTTGCCGCCCTTCTCCTCCCCCGCGCAGACCATGCCCCGGGCGTCGAACTTGCCGTCCTGCCCACCCGGATAGGCGTGCGCACAGGCCTGGTCCGCGACGATCGACACGTCCACCGCGCGCAGCAACGGCGAGTAGTCGCCCCGCCCGCTGGTGTCGCCCCAGCCGTAGACCCGCGCCGCCGACCCGGCCGCGTACGGCCCGGTCTCGCCCTGGCCGACCAGCTCCAGCACCGGACGGGAACCCTGGGACTCGGCGAGGGTGAGCACCGCGACGTCGTTCATGTTCGCGGCGAAGCTGTAGTCGGGGTGGACCCAGATCCGCTGAACGGCCACCTCGCGACCGGCCGAGCCCCGCATGTCGTCCCGGCCGACGATCACCTTGAGGCCCGGCCGGTCCACCCGCCCCTTGGCCTCGTCGTAGAAGCAGTGCGCCGCCGTGACCACCTTGGTCGGGGTGACCAGCGCGCCGCCGCAGAACTGGCCGGAGCGCCCGCCGCCGAACTGCTGGCGGCTGGCCAGCGCCACGACCCACGGGTGGTCGGAGGTGCTCACCGTGCTGCCCCCGACCACCCGGCGCTGGGCCTCGGCGGGGGCGGCCACGCCGAGGGCCACCAGCGGCACGGGGACGGCGGCGAGCAGCGCCAGCAGGGCGCCCCGCCGCCTGTGACGGCCCGGGCGGGCGACGGCCCGGGCGGCCCGGCACGGGACGGGGTTCGACAGATCGGCTCGGTCCGGGTCGGTCAGCACCGTGACTCCACAAGGCTCGGCAGCAGGCAACCGGCACAGCGTAGGTGATCAACTACGCTGTGCGACCGCTTCCGGGCGTCCCGCCACCCGGACGAGCGACAAGCGCCACCCGGACGCTGACATACCGCCCCCGAACAGCCCGAAGGCCCGGAACCGTGGGGTCCCGGGCCTTCGTCGCGTGCGGTCGCCGGTCGGCCGGGCCGACCGGTCGGTCGATCAGTCCAGGTAGTCGCGCAGGACCTGGGAGCGCGACGGGTGGCGCAGCTTCGACATGGTCTTCGACTCGATCTGGCGGATGCGCTCACGGGTGACCCCGTACACCTTGCCGATCTCGTCGAGGGTCTTCGGCTGACCGTCGGTCAGGCCGAAGCGCATCGAGACCACGCCCGCCTCGCGCTCGGACAGGGTGTCCAGCACGGAGTGCAGCTGCTCCTGGAGCAGGGTGAAGGAGACCGCGTCGGCCGGGACGACCGCCTCGGAGTCCTCGATCAGGTCACCGAACTCGCTGTCGCCGTCCTCGCCCAGCGGGGTGTGCAGCGAGATCGGCTCGCGGCCGTACTTCTGGACCTCGATGACCTTCTCGGGGGTCATGTCGAGTTCCTTGGCCAGCTCCTCCGGGGTGGGCTCGCGGCCCAGGTCCTGGAGCATCTGGCGCTGGACGCGGGCCAGCTTGTTGATGACCTCGACCATGTGCACCGGGATGCGGATGGTGCGGGCCTGGTCGGCCATGGCGCGGGTGATCGCCTGGCGGATCCACCAGGTGGCGTAGGTCGAGAACTTGTAGCCCTTGGTGTAGTCGAACTTCTCGACCGCACGGATCAGACCGAGGTTGCCCTCCTGGATCAGGTCCAGGAACAGCATGCCGCGACCGGTGTAGCGCTTGGCCAGCGAGACCACCAGGCGGAGGTTGGCCTCCAGCAGGTGGTTCTTGGCCCGGCGGCCGTCCTCGGCGATGATCTCCAGCTCGCGCTTGAGCTTGGGGGCGAGCTTGTCGGCGGCCGAGAGCTTGTCCTCGGCGAACAGGCCGGCCTCGATGCGCTTGGCGAGCTCGACCTCCTGCTCGGCGTTGAGCAGCGGGACCTTGCCGATCTGCTTCAGGTAGTCCTTGACCGGGTCGGCGGTGGCGCCGGCGACGGCGACCTGCTGGGCCGGTGCGTCGTCCTCGTCGTCGTCGGAGAGGACGAAGCCCTCCGACTCCTCCTCCGGGCCCGCCTCGGCCTCGGCCTTGTCGCCGGGCAGCGCGACGTCCTCGAGCAGCTCCTCCTCGCCGAGCAGCTCCTCGTCGCCCTTGCCGGACTTGGCGGTGGCGGTCTTCTTGGCGGCGGTCTTCTTGGCGGGCGCGGCCGTCTTCTTGGCGGCGGCCTTCTTGGCCGGCGCGGCGGCCTTCTTCGCCACGGCCTTCACCTCGGTGACGACGGTGGTCGCCTCGACGGTGATGTCGGCGGACACGGTGGGGGCGGGCGCCGCGGCGGCGGCCGCGACGGCCGGAGCCGCGACGGGAGCGCCGGGGGCGATCCGCACGGGCGGCTTGGTCGGGGCCGACGGGGCGGCCGGGGTCCGGGTGGTGACAGCCTTGGTGGCGGTGCGCTTGGTGGGGCTCTTGGCAGCAACGCTCTTGCGCTTGGCGCCGGCCGGTTCGGCCGCGCTGACCATGAGGTCCACCCCCTCCTCAATCAGCACCTGGTTGAGGCTGCGCATGACGTTCTTCCACTTGGTGACCGGGATCTGGTCCGCCTCGAACGCCTGGCGCACGTCGTCACCGGCGATCTGCCCCTGGGCCTTGCCCCGCTCGATGAGCGCCAGCAGAGCCGCGGACTCGGCGATCTCGGGGGGAAGCGAACGGGATGTGCTGGCCGACACGAACAACCTCTCGGACGATGAGTGGACTCGAACCCGTACCGGCCGCCCGAGCGGGCGGGGAAGGAGATCGCGCGTCGGACGCGCGGTGTCGATTCCGACCGACTCGGGCTTGAGGACTGGGTTTGCAGGACGGCAGCAGCGCCGCGGACCAACACAGCATTCTGACATGTTGGAGTATTCCGGAGCTGCTCCCGCTCAGGACACATCGCTGCTACTCGTCAAGTGTTACGCATGGCCTTCGTGTCGCGGGTCACACCGCTCGGCGCCCGCGGCCCGGGGCCGGAATCCATCATCGCGCACTGGCGCCCGTAGTGATTGTCATGGACCGGGCAGTGGATGTCGAGGTGCTCCGCCGACCGCTCCCGCCCCGGGCCCGGTCACCCGGCGGGCGTTCGACGCCACGCAGAGGCCCCCCGGCTGCGCCGCGCGGTGCGGCCGGAGGGCCTCGGAGGAACGGACCGCGCCCGGGGCGCAGCCGCTCGCGATCACAGCCCGCTCAGTGCTCCCGGGGCGCGGGGACGGAGGGCTCCATCTCGGGGTGGACGGTGAGCAGCGCCCGCATGGCGGCCTCGCCCGCCGTGCCGTCGCCGGTGCCCAGCGCGTCCACCAGCCGGGCGTGCAGGCTGACCGAGGACTCGGAGGGGCGCTCGCAGGAGATCGTCGGACCGCCCGAGACCTGCAGCGCGCAGGAGACGATGCCGGACAGGTGCTCCAGCATCCGGTTGCCGGCCATCTGCAGGATCAGGCCGTGCAACTCGGCGTCGGCCCGGGTGTAGGTGGAGAGGTCGGCCTGGGCGGCGGCGTGGCCCATGATCTCGACCAGCTCGACCAGCCGCTGCTGGACGTCCTCCCGGCCGTGGCCGGCCGCGAGCCGGGCGGCCAGCGGCTCGATCGCCCAGCGGAGCTCGAACAGCTCCCGGCGCTGCTCGTCCCGCTGCGGGCCGAAGGCGCGCCACTCGATGATGTCCGGGTCCAGCAGGTTCCAGTCGCCGACCGGGCGGACCCGGGTGCCGACGTTCGGGCGGGCGCTGACCAGGCCCTTGGCCTCCAGCACGCGCAGCGACTCGCGGACGACGGTCCGGGACACCTCGAACCGCTGGCCGATCTCCTCGGGCACGAGCGGACGGTCGGCGCCCAGGTCGCCGGAGACGATCATCTGGCCCAGCTGCTGGACCAGCTGGCCGTGCAGACCGCGACCGCGGCTGCTGGTGGTCTTGCGGCCGACCCGGCCGATGTCGGACTCGGCGCCCTCCCAGCGGGGCGCCGGAGGGGTCGGCCGGTCGGCGTACGAGAAGCGGTCCAGATCGCCGGGACCGTGGATGGGCCCATCGGCGGAACGGGCGGGGGTCATGGTGGGGTGCGCAAGGGTACTCACGCCTCCTTTGTCGGCGATCGGCAGGCGCAGCTTGAGAATTCTCGTGAAAAGCACACGAAAGGGTGATCGACCGTGACTGGATAATTGACTTCTTATCAGGAAGAACCCCGCATTGCGGTCAGTGCTGGTCGATCTTGGTCCTTCGGGGCACGAGCTTCAGCACGTGGGCTTCGGGCGGCCACCCAGGGTACGGGCCCCGGAGTACGGGCCTCGGGGTACGGGCCCGGGGGTACGGGCCCGGGGGTACGGGCCCGGGGGTACGGGCCCGGGCCGGCGGGGGCCCGCGGAACCACGCGCGGCTACAGAGAGCGGCGGCGGGCCTGGACGATCAGGGCTGCGAGCAGGAGCACCGCCGCGGGGGCCGCGACCGCCGTCAGGAGGGCCGGGTCCGTCAGCGCCGCACTCCCGGCCGCCGCCCCACGGGCTCCGCCGTACACCCAGCCGTAGGCCCACTCGATGCCGGACTGGAAGGGCAGCAGCTCCGCCGCCCGGGTCGGCCAGGGGTGCCCGGTCCGCCGCAGCAGGAGGGCGACACCGGACTCCAGCAGCGGCGGCAGCGCGCACAGCAACAGCACTCCGGCTGCGGCGCTGCGGGTCAGCGAGGTGGCCAGCACACCGGTCCAGGCGGCCACCACGGTCAGCAGGACGAAGGCCAACAGCGCGACCGGCACCCCGTGTCCGGACACCAGCGCCAGCGGGGCGAACACTCCCGGCAGGTCGGCCGGTCCGCTCAGCCCGACGGCGCCCAGCACCGCGGAGGCCCGGTCGGACAGCGCGCCGGGATCCGTCCAGCTCGCCACCGTCACCCCGCCCGGCAGCGCGAGGTGCACCGCGACCGTGTCGATCACCAGGGTGGCCAGTGCCAGCAGCGCCGCCACCGGGGCGACCACCACCAACTTGGCCAGCAGCAGCCGCACCCGGCGCGCGTACCCCACCTGCGAGGCCGCCAGCCCCGGATGGCGGACCTCGTGCCCGTACGCGAGCGCGCCCAGCACCCCGGCGCCGAGCGCCGCGAACGGCAGCGGGATCAGCGGGACGGTGGCGGTCAGCAGCCGCACCCCGGCCGGGCCGGCCAGCGGACCGTTCGGGGCCTGACTCGCCAGGACGGCGGCCACAACGGCGTCGCAGAGCAGGACCGCGGCGAGCAGCAACCAGGTGGAACGCAGGCCGCGCAGGCGGCGCAGCTCGTAGGCCAGGACACGCACGGTTCACTCGCTCCGGTGGTCGTCGGGGGTGGCGGGGGCCTTGCCGGTGGTGATCCGGCCGAGGCGGACGGTGTCGTCGGTGAGCAGGTCGGCGGCGCTCGTGCGGCGACGCGTGGGCTCGGTCCGGGTGCCGAGCGCCTCGGCGCGGACGCTCTCGCCGCAGGGCGGCTCGGCGTGAACCGGCTCCGTGCGGAGGGACTCGGCCTGACGTGACTCGGCCTGGAGCGACTCCGCCGGGAGGGGCCGGGCGACCGGGGTGAGGCGGGTGGCGGCGGGCGCCGGCTGGTCGCGGAAGAGCCGGTCGACGACGACCGCGGGGGTGACGGGGTCCGCCGGCGGGGCGGCGGCCGCGGCGAGGACGGGCTGGGCGGCCACCACGGCGGCGACGGGCAGGGCGCGGGCGCCGCGCGGCGTGTCGACGTGGGGCTCGCGGGAGCGGTCTTCCGTGGCGGGCTCGGGGACGGTGGGTTCACGGAGCGGGTGCTCGGGCGCCGGCACGGGGGCGGGAGCGGTGGACTGGTGGTCCGGGGAGATGCCCGGCCGGTCGGCCTCCGGCGCCGATCCCTCGGCCGGCTTCCGGACCGGGTCGGCTTCCGGCTCCGGCTCCGGCTCCGGCTCCGGCTGGAGGCGGAGGTGACCGGAGCGTCCGGAGGCGACCGGCAGGGCGGTGCGGGGCACCGGCTGTTCGACCACCCGGTCGGCCAGCTCGTGCAGCAGGATCCCGTGCCGGTAGGCGAGTTCACCGATCTCGGTGCGGTCGATGCCCGCCACCGCGAGTCCCGCGCCGCCGTCCCGGCGGACCTCGGCCCCCTGACCGACCAGCAGGTCGGCCAGGCGCGCCATCTGCGGTCCGCGGACGGCCACTTCGGGGCTGAGCCTGGTCCGGCAGAACTCCGCGACCGGTTGGTCGGCCATCATGCGGCCGCGGTCCAGGGTGACCACCCGGTCCGCGAGCTGCCCGGCCTCCTGCGGGGTCCGGGTGGTCACCAGCACCGTTCCGCCCGCGACGGCGAAGGAGCGCAGGAAGGAGTGGAACCACTCGACGTTGCGCGGGGACAGACCCTCGGTCGGCGCGTCCAGCAGCAGCGTCCCGGGATCGCCGAGCAGGGCGGCGGCCAACGAGAGCCGGCGGTGCATGCCCGGCGAGAAGGTGCGCAGCCGCTGCCCGGCCACGGCGGCCAGCCGGGTCTGTTCCAGCAGTTCGTCGGCGCGGCGGGCCGGGACGCCGACGGCCGCCGCCAGCATGCGCAGGTGGCCGCGGGCCTTGCGCCCCGGGTTCCCGGCCACCGCGGCGGCGCCCTCCCCCGGCCCGGGCAGCAGCACGCCGATCTCGCGCTCGGGGCGGCGGATCCGGCGGTAGGGGCGACCGTCGAAGAGCGTGATGCCCTGGCCGCGTTCGAGTTCGAGCATCAGCCGCAGTGCGGTGGACTTCCCGGCGCCCTCGTCACCGAGCAGTACGGTCACCATCCCGGGCCGGGCGTCGAAGGTCAGATCGAGGAGCGCCGGTGGGGCGCCCTTGCGATGGACCTTGGTCAGTCCGGTGATCTGGATCATCGCTGGCTGCTCCCATGCCCTCGGCCGACCTGCTCGACGCCAGCACATTAGGGGCCGGCACCGCCGATTCCGGGCATTACCGAACCGCCACGGGCCCACCGCCCGCCCGCCTCACCCGATCAGGGGACAATCCGATCCTGCGATTCACGGCCGCGGGCGTCCCGGCGGCGTGCCTTCGGCACCGGCCTCCCGGCCGTCGCCCGACGACCCGGCCGTCAGGAGTTCCGCGGCTCCCGGTGGGAGCGGGTGGCCGACGCACTCGCTCCGGAACTCCTCGACGGCGGCCTCACCCGCCGCGATGAGTTCCGCCAACCGCTCCCGCTCGGCGCTCAGCCTCTCCTGCACGGAAGCGATCGACTCCGGATCCGCGTGCGCGGCCGTCAGGGCGGCCAACTGGTCCTCGCTGCCGTCGGTGGTCGTGGCGAGGCTCCTGATCTCCGCCACGAGCCTCTCGATGGCGGTTCGCCGGTCGGCGCAGTCCTTGCTGACGGCCATCACGGGACTCCCGGGTCCGAAGGCCTCCGGCCCGGTGGCCGGAGCGTCCACCGTCACTGTGCGCCGGTGCCCCCGGGCCGGCCTCCCGGGCCGGGCCGTTCGGCGGCCGCAGGCGGGGCGGGTGGGGACGGGTGAGAGCGGGTGGGAGGTGGCGCGGGGCGGTTCCGGGGCTCGCGGCGGTCAGGATCCGCAGCGGTCAGGATTCGGGGCGGAGCATGGGCGGGTTGAGGACGGGGGCGCCGCCGGCGGTGAAGAGCTGGGCCGGGCGCCCGCCCTGACGGGTGGTGGTGCCGCCGGAGGGGAGGAGGAAGCCGGGCGTGCCGGTGACCTTGCGGTGGAAGTTGCGCGGGTCCAGCACGACGCCCCAGACGGCCTCGTAGACCCGGCGCAGCTCGCCCACGGTGAACTCGGTCGGGCAGAAGGCGGTCGCCAGGGAGGAGTACTCGATCTTGGACCGGGCGCGCTCCACGCCGTCGGCGAGGATCAGGCCGTGGTCGAAGGCCAGCGGCACCCCGTCGACCGGGTCCTCGCCGAGCAGTTCGCCGACCGGGGCCCAGCGGGCGCTGCTGGCGTCGCCGCCGGCCCGGGGGGTCGGGAGGTCAGGGGCCAGCACCAGGTAGGCGACGCTGACCACCCGCATCCGGGGATCCCGCTGCGGGTGACCGTAGGTGGCGAGCTGCTCCAGGTGGGCACCGGCCGCACCGGGGCCGACCGCCTCGTGGCCGGGGGCGGAGTGGGCGCGCAGCCCGGTCTCTTCGGCCAGCTCCCGGGAGGCCGCCTCGGCCAGGCCCTCGTCCGGTCGGACGAAGCCGCCGGGCAGCGCCCAGTACCCCTGGTAGGGGGGCTCCCCTCGTCTGACCAGCAGGGCGCACAGCGAGTGGTCGCGCACCGTCAGAACCACCAGGTCAACCGTGACAGCGAAGGGGGGGAAGGCCGACGGATCGTAGCGCGACATGGCGACGATCATAGTCGTCTCTCTGACGATAAGCACAGGCCCGCACACGGAGCGCGCACATCGGTCACGGCCGGCCCGGACGCCGACCGGCCCGCCGACGGTCGGCGCGGGCAGGACGGCGGTCCGGTGACGGCGGGGTGCGGGCCCGGCCCGGTGTCAGCGGGCGACCAGTTGCAGGTCCGCGGAGGCCTCCTCGACCATCGCCACCCCGATCCGGCTCACCCGGACCGAGAAGGGCTCGCCCGCCACCCGCAGACCGGTCAGTTCGAGTTCGCCGAGCGGGGCGGTGCTGGCCGGGCGGACCAGGACGCGACCGCCCGGGACGTCCGGCCGGACTCCGGCGAGTGCGAACACCGCGTGAACGGCTCCGGCCGCGGAGACCGCCGCCGGACGGCAGGCCGCGGGGTGCGGCACCGGTGGACTGCCGGGGATGCGCTGCTCCCCGGCGTACATCTCCGGCAGTCGGCCCTCGAAGTGGGTGGACGCGGCGAGCAGCCCCTCCAGCAGGGCCCGGGCCTCGTTCTCGTGGCCGGCCTCGGCCAGCCCGGCGATCGCCAGCGCGGTCTCGTGGATCCGCACCGCGCCGCCGCGGTGGCCCAGTGGGTTGAAGCGCGGGGACTTGGCGCTGAGGGTTCGCAGACCCCAGCCGCTGTCCAGCTCCGGCGCGACCAGGCGCTGGGCGAACAGCCTGGTCTGTTCGCGGTCCAGCAGGCTCTCGTGCCGGCCGCCGTCGGCGGCGAGCCCGGTGTCGAGCAGGTGCACCAGGGAGGAGGCGAGGGCGGGCAGCGGCTGGCCGCCCGGGGCCAGCCCGGCGGCGGGGCGGCCGCCGGAGAGGTCGTCGATCCAGAACCGCTCGCGGAAACGCCCCCGCAGTCCGGCGGCCCAGCTCCGCCACTCCCCCGCCCCCGGCCTGCCGAAGGCCTCCAGCAGCTCGGCCCCGTGCAGGGCGGCACGGTGGGCCTGCGCCTGGACCTCCGCGCGGGCGGCGACCGGTTGGGCGGCCCGGTCCTCCACCGGACGACTGAGGTCGGTGACGAAGCCGTCGACCGAACCCTCCCGCAGGGCCGCCAGGGCCCGCTCGGCGGCCGGGAGCAGTTCGGCGACCTCGGCCCGGGGCAGGCCCCAGCGCCACGCCTCGGCCAGCACGGTGACGAACAGCAGGGTGGCCTCGGTGGCCGTGCAGGTGGGCGGCAGCTCGGGGCCGCCGTGCCGCAGCGCGCCGGGCAGCAGCCCCTCGGTACGGCCGGGGGCGGGGGTGAGCTGCTGGCGGCGGGCCAGCGCACGCAGGGTGCCGGCGGCGAGCCGGGTGCCAAGCGGGAGGGTCAACCGGGCGGCCCACAGCGCGTCGGCCGGGGCCAGACCGAAGCGCCAGGGCGCGCCGGAGGCCGGATAGAGGTCGGTCGGCCGGTCCGGGTCGGCGAACAGCAGCCCGCCAAGGGCGTCCAGGGAGCGGTCGACCAGCAGAGCGGCCCGCGGGTCGTCGCTGCGCACCTCGGGTTCGGCCCAGGGCAACGGGACGCCCGTGCCGCGCCCACCGGGCGGCCGCGGGCCGCCGGCCGCGCTCTCCAGTTCGGCGCGCAGCTCGACCGACCAGCGGGCGCCGGGCTGGACCTCCAAGTCCCAGCGGAGCACTCCGGCCCCGGCCAACACGGCGTGCGGGGACGGCTTGGCGCTGGCCACGGCACTGTGCAGCGGGCCGGACCAGCGCAGCCCGGCGGACTGCACCTGGCCGGGCAGGTCAGGCGGGCGGTGCCCGGCGGCGATCTCGGCGACCGGACCGAGGTCGGTACCGAGCGCGATCTCCAGCGGCAACCGGGCGGGCCGGGACCCGGTGTTGCGGACGGTGACCGTCTCCACGCCGTCGGCGTGCCGCAGCCGCTCGACGGTCAGCGCCGGATCCGGGTCGAGGTCACCGGGCAGACGGACCGCGCCGAGGAAACGGGCCTGGGCGGCGCTGGTCAGGGTGCCCTGGAGCGGCAGCGGCTCCATGCCGCCCAGTCGCAGCTCCATCCGGGCCAGCACCCGGACGCCGTTGCGGTAGAAGCCGTGCAGGCCGTGACCGCGCAGCTGGCCGTCCGGGCCGGACGCGGCCATCGCGGGGGCGTTGACACAGAGCAGCGCGTGGTGGACGGCCGGAGGCTGCGGACGCGGCGGGGGCGCCGGCCGTCCGGGGCCGGTCGGTGCGCCTGCGGGCCCGGCCGCCGGGGCCTGGTCGGACCGGCCCGCCGGTCTGGGCGCGCCGACCACGCTCTCGGCCGGCATGGCCTGTAGTGGCCTCATGGCGGTCACCGGACTCTCCTCCCCTCGGCGGTCCGGTGGCCGATCAGGCCGGTGGGCCGCGAACATGCTCGATCGCGTGCTGATGGTGCCGGGCCGGCGGGGTCTCACCCGCCGGCAGGTGTGCCGTGTCCGGCCGTACCCGGCGCCGGGTCGTGCCGTGCGGTGCGCGGTACCGGGCCGGTACCGCCACGCCGTGCCGTCCCCGTCGGACACGTCATGGTGCCCGGCCCACCGTCAGGTCCGGTACCCCGGGCCGCCGGTGACGCCTCGCCCGTGGCACCCGACCGCCGTGGCGGCCACCGGACGGCCGACCCGTCGTACCGGCGGGCCCGCCGCCCCGCCGGATGGCCGCCGCCCGGAACCGGGCCGCGGCCGGGCGCCGAGCGGACACAGGGCCCCCGGGGTGAACGCCGAGCACCGCCGCCAGGTCACGCCCGCCGTCCCCACAGCCGGTCGCACCAGGGCCGCCGAGCGGTCGCACCGTCTCCGTCGGGCCGTCACGGACGGCTCCGCCAGGGCTCCGCTGCCACCCAGCGCCCGGACCCGGCACCGGTCGGACCGGGGCCCGTCGCGACCGCGGGGCCGGTTGGGTGGACAGGGGCGGTCGAACCGGTGCTCGACCGCCGTCAGGATACGGTGCGGGGGTCGCGGCGCCCGTACCCGGTGACCCCGTGAACCGCGACGCAACCGCTGTGACCAGCAGAGACCGAGGAGTTGCATGTCCACCGTCAGCCGGCTGCCCGGGATTGTCACGACCGACCACGTCTTCCAGGTCCCGCTCGACCATGCCGCCCCGGACGGCGAACAGATCGAGGTGTACGCCCGTGAGGTGGTGGCCTCCGGCCGCGAGCGGGACGAGCTGCCCTGGCTGCTCTTCCTCCAGGGCGGGCCCGGTGGCAAGGCCCCCCGCCCGCTCGGCCGGGACGCCTGGCTGGAGCGCGCCCTGGACGACTACCGGGTGCTGCTGCTCGACCAGCGCGGCACCGGACGGTCCACGCCCGCCACCCGGCAGACCCTCGCCCGGCGCGGCGGACCGCAGCAGCAGGCGGACTACCTGGCCAACTTCCGTGCGGACTCGATCGTCCGGGACGCCGAACTGATCCGCCACCGGCTGCTCGGCGCCGACCGCCGCTGGAGCGTGCTCGGCCAGAGCTTCGGCGGCTTCTGCACCCTCACCTACCTCTCCTTCGCCCCCGAGGGCCTGACCGAGGCCTTCATCACCGGCGGCCTCTCCGGCCTGGGCAGCTCGGCCGACGACGTGTACCGCGCCGCCTACCCGCGCGTCGTCCGCAAGAACGAGGACCACTACGCCCGCTTCCCTCAGGACGTCGAGGCCGTGCGGCGGATCGCCGCCCACCTCGCGGAGTCCCCCGCCGCCCTGCCCGACGGCGGGCAGCTCACCGTCGAGGCCTTCCAGGTGCTCGGGATGTTGCTCGGCGGCGGCAGCGGCTCCGGGACGCTGCACTACCTGCTGGAAGAGGCCTGGGTCGAGGGCCCGGCCGGTGCCGAACTCTCCGACGCCTTCCTGGCCGACGTGCAGGCCCAGCTCTCCTTCGCCCCGGGACCGCTCTACGCCGTGCTGCACGAGTCGATCTACGGCCAGCGGTCGGTGGAGCGGGGCGGCACGGCCTGGTCCGCCGAGCGGGTCCGCAAGGAGTTCCCGCAGTTCGACGCCCGGGCGGCGCTGGAGTCCGGCGCCCCGGTGCTGTTCACCGGGGAGATGATCTACTCCTGGATGTTCGAGACCGACCCGGCGCTGCGCCCGCTGAAGGAGACCGCGGACCTGCTCGCCGCCCGCACCGACTGGCCCGACCTCTACGACCCGGCGCGGCTGGCCGCCAACACCGTGCCCGTCGTGGCCGCCGTCTACCACGACGACATGTACGTGGACACGGCCGACTCGCTGGAGACCGCGCGCGCGGTACGCGGTCTGCGGGCCTGGATCACCAACGAGTGGGAGCACGACGGCGTGCGGGTGAGCGGCGGCAAGGTCCTGGACCGGCTGATCAGGATGGCCCACGGCGAGGTGTAGCGGCCGTCCGGCCGGTGGGGCGGCGAGTGGGTCAGTGCGCACCGCGGACTCCCCTCGTCGCCCGGCGGATGCCCCGGCACCGGTGGAGCCCGGCACCGAAGCGGACCGCGGCCACCGGGGTACCGGCCCCCGCCCGGCCGAGCCGAACACCCCGAGCGGGCCCGCTTCCGGCTGCCGGGCCGCTCCCGGAGGCCGGGAGCACGGCCACCGGGCCGGGGCCGCTCGCATCCCGCCCCGGCTCACCGGAGCGCCCGGGAGCGTCGGGACCGCGATCGGTCGGGGCCGACCCCGCGGGCGCACCCTTCCGCCGGCCGCCCCGCCGCCGTCGGCGCGCGCCACCCGGGGCCCGGGCGGGCCCGGGGGGCGGCTGCTGCCCACCGTCGGCCGCAGGACCGGACGCGGCGGGCTCGGGCCCGTCCTGCGCCCCGGCCGCACGTGCCTCGCGCCGCCTCCGCTGGGCCTCGACGGCCGCCAGCAGCGCCTCGGGCGTCATGCCGTCGTTCATCGACTCGTACAGCAGCTCGGCCAGCAGGTAACTCGGGGAGAGCCGCAGGACGTGGCCGAGCACCACCCGCGCCGTGGCCGTGTCCCCGGCGACCCAGGAGGCCCAGGCCAGCAGGGTGAGCGGGGCCACCGCACAGTCCTCGTACGGCGGGACGGCGCGCCGGGCGAGGAAGCGCCAGAGCCGCTCGGCGGGGGCGAGCTCGGCGGACCGGACGTACTCGACGCCGCGGTCCCTGATGAGGCGGTCCCGCAGGGCGAACAGCAGCCGGGCCGTCCGGTCCTCGTCGAGCTCCCGGGCACCGGCCGCGAACTCGGCGAAGGCCTGCTCCAGCAGTGCGAGGCCCGGGCCCCTGGGGGCGTCCGCCGCCTGCGGCTCCGCACGGACGAGCGCCTCGCACTGCGCGGTGGACCCCGGCGGGCCGATCGGGGCCAGCCCGGCGACGATCGCCTTCCGGCTACCGCGCGGCACCAGGCCGGCCACCGTCGCGGCGGCGGCCGCCGGGCCCGGGTCGGGCCCGCGCCGCACCGGGTTGCCCGCCGGGTCGCAGCACCCCTCCCGGCGGCAGAGGAAGGACCACCAGCGGTCGTCCGAGACGCACAGCGACTCCTTGACGGCCACCCCCCGGCGCGCGAAGGCCGCACGCAGTTGGTCGGCCAGCGGACGCAGGCCCTCCACCGGGGGCGGGGCGTGCGCCGTGACCTGATCCCGGCAGAGGTAGAGGAGCACTTCGAGCGGCCGACCGCCGTGCCGCTCGGAGAGGGCGACCAGCAACCCGGCCGTCTCCTCCGCCGCGGCGGGCCACTCGGCGGGCGAGACCGGGAGGTCCGCCCGGATGACCCCGCCCTGGTGCAGGTCGGGGCCCTGGAGGCCGACCGCGACGATGCTGTCGTCGGGGTAGAACCCCAGGAAGTAGGGCAACAGTTCGGCCATGTCGGCCGGACCGCGCATGACGACCGGCCGCTGTGTGGAAGCCGGGCCGAGGGACAGGGTGACGTGTTCGTTGTTCATCGCGTTCATGGCCGCAAGAGTGCGCGCTGTCCGACAGCGGCCCCGGAATTTTCTTTTTTCCTGTGGATAACTCGGCCTCCGAATTTTCCTTCACTCATTCGCAGCACGCTCCGCCCACTCCGGAGAGTGAATTTCGAGAGCCGTTCAACGGACCACCAGATGAAATACACCCGGTCTTCCGCTCCGTCCGCGTGCCCCCATTCGCCGCCTGTCGGTGCCATGGGGTTACATCGACGCCATGCAGCAGCCCGACATCCACACCACCGAAACCGCCGACCGCGCCGAGGTCCGGGCGCGGGCCGAGGCCGTCCTGCGCGAGCTGGCCGGCCCCACCGCCAGCCTGCGCGAGGACCAGTGGACGGCCATCGAAGCCCTCGTGGTCGACCACCGCCGCGCACTGGTCGTCCAGCGCACCGGCTGGGGGAAGTCCGCGGTCTACTTCATCGCCACCGCGCTGCTCCGCGCCCGCGGCGCCGGGCCCACGGTGATCGTCTCCCCGCTGCTCGCCCTGATGCGCAACCAGGTCGAGTCGGCGGCCCGGGCCGGCATCCACGCCCGGACCATCAACTCGGCCAACACCGAGGAGTGGGACGGCATCCAGGCCGAGGTCGCCGCCGGGAAGGTCGACATCCTGCTGGTCAGCCCCGAGCGGCTGAACAACCCGGACTTCCGCGACCAGGTGCTGCCGAAGCTGGCCGCCTCCACCGGCCTGCTGGTGGTCGACGAGGCCCACTGCATCTCCGACTGGGGCCACGACTTCCGCCCGGACTACCGCCGGCTGCGCACCATGCTCGCCGACCTGTCCCCCGGCGTCCCGGTGCTGGCCACCACCGCGACCGCCAACGCCCGGGTCACCGCGGACGTCGCCGAGCAGCTCGGTACCGGCACCACCGACGAGCGCGCCCTGGTGCTGCGCGGTCCGCTCGACCGGGAGAGCCTCACCCTGGGCGTGCTCGCCCTGCCCGATCCCGCGCACCGGCTCGCGTGGCTGGCGGACCACCTCGACCGGCTCCCCGGCTCCGGCATCGTCTACACCCTGACGGTGGCCGCCGCCGAGGAGGTGACGGCCTTCCTGCGCGAGCGCGGCTTCCCGGTGGCCTCCTACTCCGGCCGCACCGAGGACGCCGAGCGCCGCACCGCCGAGGCCGACCTGCTGGCCAACCGGGTCAAGGCACTGGTCGCCACCTCCGCGCTCGGCATGGGCTTCGACAAGCCCGACCTCGGCTTCGTCGTCCACCTGGGCTCGCCCAGCTCGCCGATCGCCTACTACCAGCAGGTCGGCCGTGCCGGGCGCGGGGTGGACCGGGCCGAGGTGCTGCTGCTGCCCGGGCGCGAGGACGAGGCGATCTGGCGCTACTTCGCCTCGCTCGCCTTCCCGCCGGAGGAGCAGGTGCGGCGCACCATCGACGCGCTGGCCGAGGCCGGTCGGCCGCTCTCCACCGCCGCCCTGGAGCCCCGGGTGGACCTGCGCCGGGCCCGGCTGGAGACCATGCTCAAGGTGCTGGACGTGGACGGCGCCGTCCGCCGGGTCAAGGGCGGCTGGACGGCCACCGGGCAGAGCTGGGAGTACGACACCGCCCGCTACGCCAAGGTCGCCGCCTCCCGGGAGGCGGAACAGCGGGCGATGCGCGACTATGCGGCGGGCACCGGCTGCCGGATGGAGTTCCTGCGCCGCCAGCTGGACGACGAGGCGGCCGTGCCGTGCGGGCGGTGCGACAACTGCGCGGGGCCGCTGCACACCCCGGAGGTCACCGCCGAGACGCTGGCCGCGGCCCGGGCCGCGCTCGGCCGGCCCGGGGTGAGCTTCGAGCCGCGCCGGCTCTGGCCGACCGGGATGGAGGCGCTCGGGGTGCCGCTGAAGGGCCGGATCCCGGCGGGTGAACAGGCGGAGAGCGGTCGGGCGCTCGGCCGGTTGTCCGACATCGGCTGGGGAAACCGGCTGCGCGCCCTGCTCGCCGAACAGGCACCGGACGTCCCGGTGCCCGGCGAGGCGGTGGACGCGCTGGTCGCCGTGCTGGCCGACTGGGCGCGCGGCCCGGGCGGCTGGGCCGGGCCGGCCACCGCGGAGGGCACCCGGCTGGAGCGGCCGGTGGGCGTGGTGACCATGGCCTCCTCGGCCCGCCCCCAACTGGTGGGCAGCCTCGGCGCGCGGATCGCCGAGATCGGGCGGCTGCCGCTGCTCGGCCGGATCGAGTACGCCGGCGGGCTGCCCCCGCGCGGGGCCCGCAGCAACAGCGCGCAGCGGCTCCACTCGCTGGCCGGGGCACTCGTCCTGCCGCCGGAGCTGGAGCAGGCGGTGGCGGCCGCGGGCGGGCCGGTGCTGCTGGTGGACGACCTCGTGGACTCGGGGTGGACGGTCACCGTGGCAGCCCGGCTGCTGCGCCGGGCCGGCGCCGGCGCGGTGCTGCCACTGGTCCTGGCCGTGCAGGGGTGAACCGACGGCGGGCGACCGCCGCCCACGGGACGGCCTTCACTCGAATGGCCTAACGGAAAGGAGCTCGTAGCGCGATTTCGATCACACCGGAGACCCGACCCGGGAAAGGAGTGCCGACCATGTCGACGACGGTTCGCGATGCTCTTCACGCAGTGTGGATCAAGCGCGGGCGGCACCTGAACCTCGCTCGGGCCACCGTGGAACATATCCGGCAGAACATGGGCTATCGGATGGCGTTCATCATTTCATCGTTGCCGCTCCGGCCCGGTTGCCCCGAGAATTGGGAGGTACCCGAAACCCGGTCCGCTGGACCCGCCCTCCGGCGTACCCAGGCACCCGCCTGCCCACGGGCCAGGAAGGAGGATCGTGATCAACGGTATCGGCCGAGGTCAGCATCCCCTCTCCGGGAGTTCGGCGCCGAGACGGCTGCTGGACCTGGAGACCTGGACCGCCTCGGGGATCCCGTTGCTGCGCGACCCGCGCGAGTTCGTCCTGGAACTTCACCAGCGCCACCTGCCCCAACCGGGGACGGTCGTGGTGGCCGTCCTGGACGCGCTCCACCACCTGGCCGCCTCGGCCTCGTTCACGCCCTGGCCACATGACACCGACGGCTGGCAGCACCGGAACGCCCTGCTGACCCACCTCCGCCGGATCACCCCGCACGACCTGCGCCTGCCCGAGCCGACCCGGACGGCCGTGCTGCTGCGCTGCCGCGACGGCGCACCCGGCTGGACGGAACAGGACGGCGCCTGGATGTGGGCGCTGCGGGACGCGGCCGGGCTGCACGGGCTGCGCTGCGGCTCCTACGTCGGGCTCACCCCGACGGGCTGGCAGATCCTCGGGGACGGACGCGGCGGGCGCAATCCGCACGCGGGTTCGTGGGCGGACGGGCCGGTGCACACCGTGACGGAGCTGCCGCCGCGCTCGGTGCTGGACGAGGCCGCGCGCAGCCAGCGTGCCCGCCAGCAGGCCGCCGAACAGGCCAAACGGGCCGACGCTCCACAGCGCTCCCCGCAGTCCGAGCCGCCGTGGATCCCGGCCCGGGTCACGGCCGCCCCGCCGGGCCGCCGCACCGGTACGCGCTGAGCGACCCCGGGCGTCTGGTCCGGCGCTCCGTTCCGGGCGTCCGCCTCGGGCACCGGTCCGGTCGTCCGTTCCCGGCATCTGTTCCGGGCGCCGGCCGGGGCGCCCGGTCGAGGGCGCCCGCAGCAGGGCATCCCGCCCCCGACAGCAGGGCGCTCCGGCGAGGACGGGCTCCGGGCCCGGCACCGTACGGCGCCGGACCCGGAGTGGAGACGGTGGGTGACGTTGCGGTCAGGCCTTGGCCGGGCACCCCGGGGCGGCGCCGGCCGCCGCCGTGACGGCCGGGCCGGCCTCTCCGCAGACCACCAGCAGAGCGGTGGCGCGGCCGAGTGCCTCGGTGTAGGCCGTGGCGGCCCGGGCGGGCGAACCGCCGTTGGCCACCAGGACGACCACCTCGCGGCGGACCGGCCGGGTCAGCGCGGCGTCCGCGTAGAACACGTCCCCGCCCTCGGCGAGTTGCGCCCAGTAGCGCTGCTCGCCGAAGGAGAGTTCGTGCTGCTGCCAGGGGTGCGCCTCGCCGACGGTCAGCACCAGGACCTCGCCCGGGTTGCGGCCCGAGTCCAGCAGCTGGTCGACCGCCTCGTCGGCGCGTTCCAGCGCCTCGGCCGGGGTGGCGGCGATGCGCCGGACCTCGACCTGCGGGGTGGCGGGGGCCGGGCGGCGCGGGGCCGGACCGGGCTTGGGGATCAGGCGCGGCGGGCCCGAGCGGTCGGCACGCGACGGTGCCGGACGGGGCGCCGGGCGCGGGCCGGGCACCGGGAGCGGCGCGGCGGCAGTGGCGGTGGGCTTGGTGGGTGCGCCGCCGGTGGCAGGCGTGTGGAGGGCTTGTGCGTCCGACTCGCGTGGAAAGGGAACGCCGGGGCCCGGGAGGCTCTCGTGAATCTCCGGCTCCTCGGGGAAGACAGGCATACCCGGATATCTATCAAATGCCGGTCGAACGCGCACGGGCACCCCACCCATTGGACGTCGGGTATCCCCCCGACCCACCCGGGGCAATTCCAGACGCACCGTCAGAAACCGAGCGTCAACTGTTCGTCGGCGGATCCCTGACCCGCGCCCGCGAGGTCCCGATCGCGCTTCAGATGGCGCCACTTGGGCAGCGCGTCCAAGTACGCCCAGGAGAGCCGGTGGTGCTCGGTGGGGCCGAGCTCCTCCAGCGCGGCGCGGTGCACCGGGGACGGATAGCCGGCGTTGTCCGCGAAGCCGTACTCCGGGCAGGCCTCGCCCAGTTCGGCCATCAGTCCGTCGCGGTGGACCTTGGCGAGCACCGATGCCGCGGAGACGCAGATGCAGGACTGGTCGCCCTTGATCACCGTGCGGACCCGCCAGGGGCCGCCGAGGTAGTCGTGCTTGCCGTCCAGGATCACCGCATCGGGCTCGACCGGGAGGGCCTCCAGCGCGCGGACCGCGGCCAGCCGCAGGGCCGCCGTCATGCCGAGCTCGTCGCACTCCTGCGACGAGGCGTGACCGAGCGCGTACGCGGTGACCCAGTCCGCGAGCACCGGCGCGAGGGCCTCGCGGCGCAACTCGGTGAGCAGCTTCGAGTCGGTGAGCCCCTCCGGTGGCTTGCGCAGGCCGGTGACGGCCGCGCCGACGGTGACCGGTCCGGCCCAGGCACCGCGGCCCACCTCGTCCAGCCCGACCACGACCTTGGCTCCGGCCCGGCGGAGGGAGCGTTCGACCGAGTGCGTCGGCGGGACGATGGGCATCAGGGACTCCGTTCGGCACAGCAGCCCCGTCGGGCGGGACGGCCCGGTCGGGGGGCGGGGCGGCCCACGCGGGCCGGGCGACCGGTCGGGCAGGTGACCCGCACCGGTGGGGCGCTCTCCAGCCTAAGCCCGCCCACGGACGCCCCGGTCCCGCCCGGCACTGCGCGGCCCCACCCGATCCGGTCCCGCCCGATACTGCGCGGCCCCACTCGATCCGGTCCGGCCGGTCGCCGGGTGGGCCGGCACCGCACCCCCGCCCCACCCCTGGCCGCAGGAGTCCTACGGCTGCCGGACCATCGGGATCAGCACGTCGTCCACCAGCCGGACCGCGAAGTCCGGGGCCAGCTCCTCGAACGCCTTGACCTGGAACATCAGCATGGCCGGAACGACGTCGACGACCAGCGGGGTGACCGCTCCGGGCCGGACGTCACCGCGCTCGACACCCCGGCGGAGGATGTCCAGGATGGTGTCCTTGGTCGGTCCGATCACCCGCTGCACGATGAAGTCCTTGAACACCTCGGCCTGTTGCTGCGAGAGCTCGGCCATCAGCGTGTGCAGGGCGGCGCCCGCCCGGGAGCAGATCGCGTCCGTGAACAGCTCGATGAGCTGCAGCAACTCGGCTCGGGCGGACCCGAGATCGGGGATGCCGTAGGGGCGTGGCAGAGTGGAGTCCAGGGCGTCGATGACGAGTTCGACCTTGGACGTCCAGCGCCGGTAGAGCGCGGCCTTCCCGGTCCGCGCCGCAGCGGCGACACCCTCCATCGTCAGTCGCGCGTAGCCGCCGGAGGTGAGCTGGTCGAGCGCGGCCTCGAAGATCGCGTTCTCCAACTCCTTCCCCCGACGCCGCATCGGCCGCGCCAGCGCCTCCCGGGCGACCCGTACCCGACAGCAGGGATCGGACTCCGTCTCCGCCCCCGGCACCGCCGGGGCCGCTCCGGGTCCGGTCGGGACCGCACCGGACCCCGCGGACGAGGCGGGTTCCGCGGGCGTCGCGCCCTCCGTCGAAGCCCTGGCCAGAGCCGGAGCCGAAGTCGGAGCCTCAGTCGCAGTCGCAGTCGGCCGAGGGGCCGCCCGACCGGACGCCCGGTCCGCCGACAGGCGCCGCATCAATCGATCCATCCCCACCGTCCCTACCGTCCTTACCGCCCTTAAGGAACGCTTGCGTTCACTATCAAGCGCAGGCTATCGTCCAGATTAGTGAACGGCACCGTTCCTTCCTAGTCTGCGCTCATGCGCAGCAGCACGTCCGGGCCAGCGGATCCGCGATGAGCCCGACGCACTCCAGCACCGAGCACGTTGCCAGCAGGGGGCTCATTTCGTGGCTATCACCGACACGCTCAGCAAGAACTCACCGCCGAAGGGCGGTCAGGGCCGGGGAAAGGGCATCACCCTGACCGTGATCGCGGCCACCCAGCTCATGGTGGTGCTCGACGCGACCATCGTGAACATCGCGCTGCCGCACATCAAGGACGCGCTGAACTTCTCCACCACCGACCTGTCGTGGGTCATCAACGCGTACACGCTGACCTTCGGTGGGCTGCTGCTGCTCGGCGGCCGCGCGGGTGACATCCTCGGCCGCCGCCGGGTGTTCATCTTCGGCACCCTGCTGTTCGGTCTGGCCTCGCTGCTGGGCGGGTTCGCCCAGGACAGCACGCTGCTGCTGGCCGCCCGTGCACTGCAGGGCATAGGCGGCGCGATCTGCTCACCGACCGCCTTCGCCCTGATCGCCACCAACTTCGACGAGGGCCCGGAACGCAACAAGGCCTTCGGGGTCTTCTCGGCGGTGGCCGGTTCCGGCGCCGCGATCGGCCTGCTGGCCGGCGGTCTGCTCACCGAGTACCTGAACTGGCGCTGGGTGTTCTTCGTCAACGTGCCGATCGCCGTCCTGATCGCGATCGCCGCGCCGCGCTACATCGCCGAGTCCGAGCGCCACCCGGGCCGCTTCGACCTGCCCGGCGCCTTCACCTCCACGCTCGGACTGGTCGGCCTGGTCTACGGCTTCATCCGGGCCGCCAACCCGGACTACGGCTGGTCGGACGGCCTGACGATCGGCTCCTTCGCCGGCGGCGCGATCCTGCTGGCCGCCTTCTTCGTGATCGAGCGGCGCACCGCCCAGCCGATCACCCCGCTGCACCTGTTCGCCAACCGCAACCGCACCGGCGGGCTGGTGATGATGCTCTGCCTGGCGGCGGCCATGTTCGGCATCTTCTTCTACGTGGTCCTGTTCGTGCAGGGGCCGCTCGGGTACAGCCCGCTCAAGGCGGGCGTGTCGTTCCTGCCGATCAGCGTGTCGATCATCATCGCCGCGCAGCTCGCCTCCAACCTCCAGGCCAAGTACGGCCCGAAGCCGTTCATGGCGGGCGGCGCCCTGCTGGTCACCGTCGGCCTCACCTGGCTGACCCAGATCCACCAGGACAGCGGCTACCTGGACGGGGTGCTCGCCCCCACGGTGATCTTCGGCTTCGGGATGGGTCTGATCTTCGTCCCGGTGATGCTGCTCGCCGTCGCGGGCGTGCCCGGCGAGGAGACCGGCGCCGCCTCGGGCCTGCTCAACTCGATGCAGCAGATCGGCGGTTCGCTCGGCCTCTCGATCCTGACCACCGTCTTCGCGCACTACGCGACCATCGAGACCAAGGCCCAGCTGCCCGCTCTGCTCCAGGGCGGCAGTCCGCAGGAGCAGGCCTACTTCGAACAGCACCACGAGTTCCTGCCGGGCACCGGCCCCGCCAACTCGGTCCTCTCCCAGGGGATCTCGCACGGGTTCATCGTGGGTGCGGCACTCGCCGCGGTCGCGCTGCTGGTCGCGCTCTTCGTGATCAAGGCGAAGGCCAGCGACCTGCCGAGCGGCGACAGCGCCGGCGTGGCGATGCACTGATCCGCTGCGGAACCGCGACGGGCCGGCCGGGAGCAGCACGCTCCCGGCCGGCCCTTCCGTCTCCCCGCCCGCTCCGCCGTTCGCTCCCCCGCCGGGTCGGTCGCCGCGCTACGGGCGCCCCGGCCCGCTCCGCCCCCCGCCCGCTCGCCCCCGGGCCGACCCGCCGTTCGCCCGCTACCAGCCCCCCGCCGTCAGCAGTCCGACCAGCTCGCACGGCCCCCGCCCCGACTGCGGCCGCTCCGCCGGCGGTCGCTCCGCCAGGACCCGCCGGGCGTCGGCCACCGAGCCGCCGGCCGCGTACCAGGGCCTGGTGTCCCGGTCCAGGTCCCGCCGGATCAGTTGCAGCGCGCAGCTCCGCTGCGGCTCGGGCAGCCGGTCCAGGGCGGGCACCGCGTCGGCCGAGAGGTCCCGGACGTTGCGCAGGTCGATCCGCTGCGTCCGCTCGTAGCGGGCCACGTTCTGCTCCGCGACGATGGCGTCCGGCCCGGCCAGCCCGTACACGGCGGCGGTGAGCATGCCGCTGAGGACGACGGCGCGGGGCAGCCAGCCGGCGCCTCGGGTGAGTCCGGCGGCGATCAGCAGCAGGAGGACGACGCCCAGCCAGATCTCGACCACCAGCACCCACAGCCGCAGCCGGGTGAGCCCGGAGGCGTCCACGTAGAACCACATCCGCCCGAGCGCCGAGGCGACCACGACCAGGGCGAGCAGGCAGAGCAGTCCGAGCAGGATCCGCGCCACCCGACGGTCGCCGGGCATGGTGCGCGGGGCCCAGCGCTTGGCGACGGCCACCACGACCAGGGTCAGCACGGTGATCACGCTCAGCTGCCAGAAGCCCTGGCGGGCGTACGCGGAACGGCTCATCCCGGTGCTGCCCAACACGGCGTCCGCGCCGCCGAGTACCACCACGGCCTGGATCACCGCGAAGGCGCCGAACATCAGGTCGAGCGCGATCAGCGGCAGCGCCCACTCCAGCCGGCGCCGCTCCCGCCCCGGGCGGACCGCCAGCCGGTCCCAGCGGCGCGGACCGGCACCGGTGTACGCGAAGCCCAGCACGGTGAGCACCCCGACGGCGAACAGCAGCGCGCGCACGGGCAGCTGACGGAGGTCGAGGCTGGGGGTCAGGCCGGCCAGCAGGTCCGCCATGGCGGCGTCGGCGCTCGCGAACAGCAGGCCGAAGACGGTCAGCAGGACGGCCGCGACCGCGAGCGCCTTGAGCACCGGGACGATCCGGCCTCGGCCGCGCAGCGACCGCCCCCGTAGGCCGTCCCAGAGCCAGTCCACCCCCGGCACCAGCTGCCAGAGCGGCGCGGGCAGCGCGAGCAGCACCCCCGGCCAGCGGCGGCCGCCGTGCAGGGCGAGCGAGGCCAGGCCGAGCGCGCCGGCGACGGCCAGCAGGGCGGGCCAGCCCGCGTCCCAGCAGGCCGGGACGGCGAGCAGGGCGAGGGCCAGCAGGCTCCAGACGACCGTCCAGGGCCGGACCCGGCGACCGGCCGTGCGAGCCACCGCGCCGGCGGCGACGGCCGTGGCGACGCCACAGATCAGCAGGTTGGCGCCGATTCCGCCGTACAGCAGCCAGGCGGTCAGCAGGCCGGTCAGCACCGCGCACAGGAGGACCCGGGGCGTGGCCGCCGCCCGCCGCTCGGGGTCGGTGTCGCGCAGCCGGTCCCCGATCGACGGCGCGGGAACCCCGGGCGAGCGGTGCGGGCCGCCCGGCCGGTACGGGCCGCCGGACGGGTGCGGGCCGCCCCAGCTCGGGCCGGACGGGTGCGGCCCGCCCCAGCCCGGGCCCCCGGACGGGTGCGGCCCGCCCCAGCCCGGGCCCCCGGACGAGTGCGGCCCGGGTCGGTTCGGATCGAAGGGCGCGGGCTGCGGATCGGTCGGGGCAGGCGTGGACGGGCCCGGCATGAGTCCCCCTCGGTGGTCGGCGGGCAGGCGGAAGCCGCCCTCCGGGCGGTCCGCGGCGGGCGCGCTCAGCGCCGCTGCCGCTGCCGACTGTAGACCATTCTGAACAAGTTCAAAAGTTACTTCTGAACGCGTTCAGAATGCCCTACCCCTTGACCGAGCCCGCCAGCAGTCCGCGGACGAAGTACCGCTGGAGGCTGAAGAAGACGATCAGCGGAACGATGATCGACAGGAAGGCCCCGGCGGTCAGCAGCTCCCAGCGCCCGCCGAGCGAACCGGACAGCTGCGCCAGCCGGACCGTCATCGGCGCCACCTCCGGCGTACCGCCGGCGAAGGTGAGGGCGACCAGCAGGTCGTTCCAGACCCACAGGAACTGGAAGATCGCGAACGAGGCCAGCGCCGGGGCGCACAGCGGCAGCACGATCGAGCGGAAGATCTTGAAGTGCGAGGCGCCGTCCACCACCGCCGCCTCCATCAGGTCCCGCGGCAGCTGGGCGATGAAGTTGTGCAGCAGGAACACCGCCAGCGGCATCGCGAACATGGTGTGCGCCAGCCAGACCGGCGCGTAGCTGCCCTTCAGGTCCAGCGCCGGGATCAGCGTCAGCGAGCCCAGGTGCGCGCCGCTGGAGAACAGTCGCAGCAGCGGGATCAGCGCCATCTGGAGCGGCACCACCTGGAGCGCGAACACCGTGAAGAACACCGTGTCGCTGCCCCGGAACCGCACCCAGGCCAGCGCGTACGCCGCCATCGCCGCGAGCACCAGCGGGAAGAGGGTGGCCGGGATGCTGATCGCCAGCGAGTTCACCAGGAAGGGCATCAGGCCGGTGGACCCGCCGGAGCCGCCCTCGAACAGCACCGCGTGGTAGTTGCCGAGGCCGAAGTCCGGGTGCAGCAGGGCGTTCCACCAGCCGTCGGCGGTCACGTCCTGCTTGGGCCGCAGCGAGGTGACCAGCAGGCCGAGGGTCGGGATCGTCCACAGCACCGTCATCGCGATCACGAACACCGAGGCCAGCGGGCTGCTGAAGGCCCTCCGCACCGGGTTCACCCGGACCGGGCCCCGGGCGGCGGCCTTCGCCTCACTCCCGTTCACCGCACCTCACGCTCCCTCCGCAGCTGGACGATGTTGTAGGCCACCAGCGGCAGCACCGCGAGGAACAGCAGGACCGCCAGGGCGCCGCCCCGCCCGTCGTTGAACTGCACGAAGGACTGCGAGTACATCTCGTTGGCCAGCACCTGGGTGCCGAAGTTGCCGCCGGTCATGGTGCGGACGATGTCGAAGGCCTTCAGCGTGATGATCATGACGGTGGTCAGCACGACCATCACCGTGGTGCGGATCATCGGCACCGTGACGTGCCAGAACAGCCGCACCCCGGTCGCGCCGTCCAGCCGGGCCGCCTCCACCACCTCGTCCGGGATCGCCTTGATCGCCGCCGACAGCACCACCATCGCGAAGCCGGTCTGCACCCAGACCATCACCGCCATCAGCAGGAAGGTGTTCAGCGGCTGGCTGAGCAGCCAGTTCGGCGGGTCCGACCAGCCCACCGCGTGGGCGAGCTGGCTGAGCAGCCCGATCTGCGGCTGGTCCTTCCCGCGCGCCTCGTAGACGAACTTGAAGATGATCGAGGCCCCGACCAGCGAGATCGCCATCGGCATGAAGATCAGCGACTTGTACACCGCCTGGCCGCGCATCCGGTCCACCAGCAGTGCCAGCACCAGGCCGAGACCGGTCGCCGCCAGCGGGGCGACCACCAGCCACAGCAGGGTGGTGAGCAGCACCTCGCGCACCGAGTCGGTGGTGAAGGCCCAGCCGAAGTTCTCCCCGCCGACGAAGGTGCTGCCGTCCGCGCTGTGCAGGCTCAGGTAGACCGTACGGATCAGCGGCGCCACCAGCCCGACCACCAGCAGCACCACCGCCGGACCGAGGAAGACCAGCACGGCCAGCGGACGGGCCAGTCGGCCCCGGGCGCGGCCGGCCACCAGGAAGACCACCAGCAGGATGCCGAGGAAGCCCGCGATCGCGCCGAGGCTGTTGCCGAACTTGACCGCCGCGTCGCCCCAGGCGCCGACGGCCAGGGAGTCGGCGACCGGTGGGGAGCCGGATACGGACATGGCTGCACGTCCCTTCGGGTCATCCGGTGGGAAGCGGAGGAGCGGGAGCGGAAGCAGTGGAGCGGAGACGAAGGAGCAGGAGCAGGGGGCAGGAACGGAGGAACGGGAGCGGAACCGGGCGAAGGGGGCGGGCGGTGCGGGTGGGTGGCCCCGCACCGCCCTCGACAGGTGGTCCCCGAGTGCCCCGGTCGGCCGGCTACTTCGGCCAGGCGGCGTCGATGTCGCCGGCGACCTTCTGGATCGACTGCCCCTCCGCGAACCAGGCCGTCAGCGACTTCCACTCCTGCCCGGACCCGACCGCCGCCGGCATCATGTCGGAGGCGTCGAAGCGGAAGGTCGCGCTCGGGTCGGTCAGCGCCTCCGCCGAGAGCTTGTCGATCGGATCGGTGTAGAGGCTCTTGTCCACGCCCTGGTTGGCCGAGACCCAGCCGCTCGCGGTCTTCACCCGGCTGCTCGCCCAGTCCGAGCTGGACAGGTAGTTCTGCACCGCCTGCACCTCGGGCCGCCCGGAGAAGGCGGCCAGGAACTCGCCGCCGCCCTCGACCGGGTTGGCGATCGCCGGGTTGACGGCGGGCAGGTGGAAGGCGAAGACGTCGCCGTCGGGGGCGACCTTGGTGCCCTTGGGCCACTGCGCCTCGTAGAACGAGGCCTGCTGGAGCATCGCGCACTTGCCGGTGAGGATCGGCGCGCCCGCATCCTGGAAGGTGGTGGTGGCGATCGACTTGACGTCGCCGTAACCGCCGTTGACCCAGGCCGGGTTGAGCATCCAGCCGGCCACGGTCCGCATCGCCGCGGTGATCTTCTCGTCGGAGAACTTCACCTGGTGGCCGACCCACTGGTCGTACACGTCGCCGCCGTACGTGCCCAGCACCACCTCCTCCAGCCAGTCGGTGGCCGGCCAGCCGGTGGCCGTGCCGGAGGCGATGCCGCCGCACCAGGGCTTGGCACCGCCGGCCTTGGCGATCCGGTCGCTGAGCGCCATCAGGTCCGTCCAGGTCTTCGGCACCTCGTAGCCGGCCGCCTTGAAGGTCTTCGGCGAGTACCAGACCAGGGACTTCATGTTGGCGCTCATCGGGGCCGCGTAGAAGGTGCCGTCGACCGAGCCGTAGGTCTTCCAGACCGGGCTCCACTTGTCCTGGTTGGCCACCGTCCCGGCCGGCGGTTTGACCACCTTGCCGCTCTTGACCATCTGCGCCAGCAGGCCCGGCTGCGGGATGATCGCGAAGTCCGGGGCGTTGCCGCCGGCCACCCGGACCGGCAGCTGGGACTCGAAGTCGTTGGACCCCTCGTAGCTGATCTTGATGCCGGTGCACTTGCTGAACTCGGCCCAGGACTTCTCCAGGTTGTCCGACTCCGGGCTGAGGATGGAGGCGAACATCGTCACCGTGGTGCCCGAATGCCCCGCGTACGGCTGGTACGTGGCGCAGTCGCCGGTCAGCGTCTGGGCCGCGCCGCCGCCGTCACCCGAACCGCCGGAGCTGTTCGAGCAGGCCGCGGTCAGGGCCAGTGCCGCCAACAGGGCGGGTACGGCCACCAGTCGACGACGCGAACTCGTGGACGGCGCGGTCGGGTTGAGGGTCAATGCGGTCCTCCTCGCCAGGGCGTGCTGCCTAGGGTGGGCTGAACGACATTGCGCTGTACCGGAGATGGGCGTACGGGAGCACTGGACGAGCGGCGGCCGAACCGATTCGACGACGTTAACGCAGCCGTCCGCCGCCGCCAAGGTCCATGGTCGACCTTCCCGTACCGGTGCCCCGACCGGGACGCCCGAAACACCGACCGCGACCGCTGCGGGCCGCGTCCCCGCCCGGAAACCGGACGCGGCCGCGGCCCCGACGAACGGCGCGACCGGGTGTCACCGGAGCCGGACCGGCAGCTCCAGCAGACTGTTCACCACCAGCGAGGGGCTCGGCCGCAGCTCCCCGTCCGGCACCACCGGCGACAGCCCGGGGAAGCGCTCGAACAGCGCCGGCAGCGCGACCGCCGCCTCCAGCCGGGCCAGCGGCGAGCCCGGGCAGACGTGCGGTCCGTGGCCGAAGGACAGGTGGCGGCTCGGGTCCCGGGTGATGTCGAACAGCTCGGCCGTCACACCGTGCTGCAGCGGGTCCCGGCCGATCGCGTTGTACGAGACCAGCACCGGCTCGCCCGCCGGGATCACCACCTCGCCGACCTCGACCGGCTCGGCGGTGAAGCGGAACAGGAAGTTGCTGGTGGGCGGCGTCCAGCGGAGCGACTCCTCGACCACCGCGTCCCAGGACACCTCCCCGGCCCGCACCAGCGCCAGTTGGTCCGGGTGCGCCAGCAGGGCCCGCACCGCGTTGCAGATCAGATTGACCGTGGTCTCGTGACCGGCCGCGATGATCACCCGCAGGGTGGCCGCCGCCTCCGCGTCGGTGAGCGCCCCGCCCTCGGTGTCCGCCGCCAGCAGCACGCTCGCCAGGTCCTCGCCGGGCGCCGAACGGCGCTGCGCCACCAGGCCGTTGACGAAGGCGTTCAGCCCGGCCACGGTCGCCTGGATGCCCGCCGGGTCGGGCTTGACCCCGAAGAACCGCTCGTAGAGGTCGCGCAGCAGCCCGTGGTCCGACTCCGGGACCCCCAGCAGCGAGCAGATCACCGTCATCGGCAGCGGGAAGGCGAAGGCCGACTTGAGGTCGACCACCGGCTCCCCCGCCGCCAGGGCGTCCAGCAGCGCACCGGTGATCTCCTCCACCCGCGGGCGCATCAGCTCGACCCGGCGCGGAGTGAAGGCCTGGGCGACCAGCGCCCGCAGCCGGCGGTGCTCGGCGCCGTCGGTGGTCACCATGCTCGGGCCGGGCACCGCCAGGCCGATCAGCGGCCAGGTCTTCGGCACCTCGCCGCGCTGGTAGGCCGCCCAGTGCCGGGCGTCCTTCACCAGCCGGGCGTCGGTGAGCAGGTCGCGGGCGGCCGCGTGCCGGGTGACCGCCCAGGCGGCGACCCCACCGGGCAGCACCACCGGCACCGCCGGGCCGGCGGCCCGCAGCAGGGCGCCCTCGGCGGCGTTGTCACGGGCCAGCGGGTCGAGGGCCATCGGGGCCGGGGCAGCGGTCATCGGCGTCAACTCTCCTGCAGATCAAGGGACTTCGAACGATTGTGCACGCACTGTGGATCTTGACCGGCCCGGCCCGGATCCGCAAGACGTGCCCCGCGCCGGGTCGGCCGACCGGGCCCCACTCCCACGCCCCGCGACCCTGGCACACCGGGCGGCCCTGGCAGACCGGGCGGACCGGGCGGTCCGCGCAGCCCCAACTGCCCTAGTGCCCCGGGGTGAACGACACCGGCAGCGCGACCAGCCCGCGCACCCAGGCCGACGGCCGCCACACCAGCGCGTGCTCGGCCACCGCCAGCCGCAGGTCCGGCAGCCGGTCCAGGAGCACCTCGATCGCCGTGGTGGCGATCACCTCCGCCGTCTCCTGGGCCGGGAACGGACAACCGTGCTCGCCGTACGAGTAGCTCATGTGCGCCCGGTTCCCCTCCGCCGGACGGCCGTCGGCCTCGCGCACCGCCGGGTCCGCGTTCGCCCCCGCGATGCCGAGCAGCAGCATGTCCCCCTCGGCGATCCGCTGACCGCCCAGCTGGGTGTCCCGCACCGCCCAGCGGCCGGCGAAGATCTGGGTCGGGGTGTCCTCCCAGAGCGCCTCGTTGAGCGCCTGGCTGATGCTGCGCCGCCCGCCGGCCAGCGAGGCGGCGAACCGCTCGTCGGTGAGCATCAGCCGCAGCGCGTTGGAGATCCAGTACGAACTGGGCTGGTGACCGGCGATCAGCAGCACCCGCAGGTCGCGCATCACCTCGTCCCGGGTCAGCTCCGCCGGGTGCGACAGCATCCGCGAGGCCACGTCGGCGCCCGGGTACTCGGCCTTCTCCTCGACCAGCGCCTGCATCAGCTCCAGCAGCCGCTGGGCGCCGGCCGGAGCGTCCGCACCGCCGTCCAGCATCGCCAGCAGCGCCGTGATCAGCTGCGGTGCCTGCTCCTCGTCCAGACCCAGCGCCCGGCACAGCACCAGCAACGGCATCCGGTGCGCGTACTCGGCGACCAGGTCCGCCTCACCGCGCCCGGCGAACTCGTCGATCAGCCCGTCGGCGATCTCCTCGGCGTGCTTGCGCAGCTCGTACGGGTCGATCCCGGCCAGCGCGTCGGTGACCGCCCGGGAACGGCGGACGTGCTCCTCGCCCTCGGCGTACAGGATCGACGGCACCGGGGCCATCATCGGCTTCAACGGCCAGTCGGCGGGCAGGGTCGCCCAGGCGTGCCAACGGCCGGAGTCCCGGCCGTACAGCTGCGGCTGGCCGGTGACCTGCTGCAGCTCCCGGTAGCCGATGACCAGCCAGGCGGGCACTCCGCCGGCCAGCTCGACCGGGGCGACCGGTCCGTGTGCGGCGCGCAGCTCGCGGTAGAGCTGGGCGGGATCGGTCTGGAAGCGCGGCCCGTACAGCGGCGTGGCGCCGGCGTGCGCCGGGCAGCCCGGGGGCGGGGTGGCGGCGGGCTCGGTCACGGGGTGCTCTCCTCGTAGATCGCTTCGAGTGCTCCGGCGGTGGCGGTGGGCGCGGCGGGCGCGGCGGGCGCGGTGGGCGCGGTGGTGACGGTGGGCCCGGTACCGACCCCGTCGGGCGGCACGGCCACGGCCACGGCACCGGCCTCCGCCAGGTCGTCGGGCCCGGCACCGGCGAGGGCGGCCAGGTGGTGGACCAGGTCGATCAGCACCCGCTTGCCGGACTCCCGGTCGCGGGCGTCACAGTCCACCAGCGGCACCTCCGGCGGCAGGTCCAGGGCCTCCCGGACCTGCTCCAGGGTGTGGCCGGGCTCGCCGAAGTTGTTCCGGGCGACGATGAACGGCGTGCCGTGGTGCTCCAGCCGGTCGATCGCGTACCAGGAGTCCTCCAGCCGCCGGGTGTCCACCAGGACCACCGCGCCCAGGGCACCGCTGAACAGCCGGTCCCAGAGGAACCAGAAGCGCTCCTGCCCGGGCGCGCCGAACAGGTAGAGCACCTGCCGCTCGGACAGCGTGATCCGGCCGAAGTCGAAGGCGACCGTGGTGGAGCGCTTGCCCCAGCTGCCCTCCGGATCGACGCCCTCCCCCGCCCGGGTCATCACCTCCTCGGTGTTCAGCGGGCGGATCTCGCTGACCGAACCGACCAGGGTGGTCTTGCCGACCCCGAAACCGCCGACCACCACGATCTTCAGCGCGTTGTCGGCGGTCGCCCGCAGCGGGGTGCGCACCGCGGACCGGTCGTCCCCGAGGTCAGAGCCGTTGGAGGCCATGCAGCACCTGCTTCAGCGTGTCGAGGTCGGGCAGCCGGGCCTTGTTCGGCGCGAACCTGGGGTGGCGCGCGGTGACCGCGCCGGACTCCAGGAGGTCGCCGAGCAGGATCTTCACCACCGAGATCGGCAGGGAGAGCTCCGCCGCCACCTCCACGACGGCGGTCGGGGCCTCGCACAGCCGCAGGATCCGGGCGTGCTCCGACTGCATCCCCGGCGCCGGCTGCCGCTCCGCGACGATCAGGGTGACCAGGTCGAAGGCGTTCTCCGGGGAACGGCTCCGGCCCCCGGTGATGGTGTAGAGGCGGTCCGGGTCGTCGTCGCGGCCCGGCAGCACCGGCCCGGCGTTCATATCCCGGCGCTCCCTCGTCCGGTGGCCCCGACGGCCTCCGCTCCCGCGTCCGCCTCCGGGCCCACCTCGGCGTTCGCCTCCGGGCCCGCGTCCGCATCGCGGGCCGGCGCGCTGAGGTGGATGCCGATCTGCTCGATCAGGCCGTGCATGTTGTGGCCGACCACGCCCACGTCCGCGTCGTCGTCGGTGACCACCGCGAGGTGCGCGCCCTCGCCCGCCGCCACGATGCAGAGGATGCCGCCGTGGAACTCGGTCATCGACTGCCGCACGCCGCCGCTGCCGTCGCCGAACTCGATCGAGGCGCCGTGCGCCAGGCTCTGCAGCCCGGAGGCGATCGCGGACAGCTGGTCGGCCTGGTCCGCGCTCAGCCCGGCGGTGTGGCAGAGCTTGAGGCCGTCGGCGGACAGCACCAGGGCGTGCCGGGTGCCGGGGGTTGCCGCCAGCAGGTTTTCCAACAGCCAGTCGAGGTCGCGTTCGGGGGCGCTGCTCATCAGGAGTCCTTCTCGGTGACGGGGGAAGCGTCGGGCGTGGTGTCGGGGTCCGCGGTCGATGTCGAGGCCGACGTCGTCGTCTGCGTCGGCTGGGCCGGCTGGACCGGCCCGGATGCGGGCAGGGCCGGCTGGGCGGACCTGCGGAAGGCGCCGAACCGGGCGGCGGCGCGCGCCGCGTCGGTCCGTACGGGCTTCGCGGCCGGGGCCGCCGCGGTGGCGGTGGCCATCGTCTGTCCGCGCCGCCGCTGCGGCAGACCGCTGTCGGTCATCCGGGCGGGTGCCGAAGGAGTCCGGGCGGGCGCCGACGGGGTCGGGGCGGGTACGGCGGGGGCGAGGGGCGCGGCGATCACGGCGGGAGTTCCCGGAGCGGGCGGGGCGCTCGACACCCGCGAGGCGCTGGGCGCGGGCGGCAGGGAGGCGGGCGCCGGGCGGGCCGGGGTGAGCGCGGGGCGCACGGACTCCGCGGCGGGCGCGGAAGCCCGGACGGGCGCTGCCTCGGGAGCCGTGGCGGGCGTCGGAGCCGGGTGGGTGACCAACTGCTGCGGGATCAGCATCACCACCCCCGTACCACCGCGCGCCGACGGCCGGAAGGAGATCTGCAGCCCGTGCTTGCGCGCCAGCACCCCGACCACCGCGAGGCCCAGCCGGGTACCGGCGGACAGCGTGGCGAGGTCCAGCGGCTCGGCGGAGACGGCACGTTCGGCCCGGCGCAGCCAACTGTCGCTCAGGCCCAGCCCGCTGTCCTCGACGGTGACCGCCAGACCGGCCGGCACCTCCTCGACGTAGACGTGCACCTCGGCCGGCGGGGCGGAGAAGTTGGTGGCGTTGTCCAGCAGTTCGGCCAGCGCGTGCATCACACCCTCGGCCGCGAACCCGGCCACCGCGGCGGTGCTGGCGTTGTGCAGCCGGACCCGCTGGTAGGCGCCGATCCGGCCGAGCGCGCCGCGCAGCACCGACTCCACCGCGATCGGCTTGGCCCAGCGGCGACCGGAGCGGGCGCCGGTGAGCACCGCGATGCTGTCGGCCATCCGGCCCGCCTGGGCGGTCGAGTGGTCCAGGCGGAGCAGGTCGCCGAGGACCTCCTCGTCGTGCCGGTGCTGCATCTCGCGCAGTTCGGCGTGCATGCTCGTGGCCAGTGCCTGGACCCGGCCGGCAGCGGTCGCGCAGACCGCCAGCGCGGCGGCCCGCAGCCGCTCGCCCCGGCCGATCTCCTCCCCGACGGCGCGCAGCAGCGCGTACTGGGGGTGCTTGCGGTACGCGGACAGCGCACTGTCCACGGCCGCGCCCCCGCGAAGCTTCTGCACCACCTCGGGCAGGACACCCGCGGGGATCCGCTCCAACTCGGCCCGCTCGGCGGCGGACCGCTCCCGCTCTTCCTCCGCCCCGGCCCGCTCGGCGTCCAGCTCGGTGCGCAGCCGGGCCAGCTCGGCGTGCGCGGCCGTGACGTCCGCCTCGATCCGGGCCTGCTCGGCGCGGGCCGCGTCCCGTTCGACCAGGGCGGCCGCGGCCCGGTCCAGGGCGGCCGTCTCCGCCTGCCGGGCGGTGCCGGCGGCGACCAGCGCGGCGCGGGTCTCCTCGTGCTGGGCGGCCAGGTCCTCGGTGAGCCGGCGGGAGCGCTCGGCACCGCTCGCGGCCTGGCCGACCGCGATCAGCCAGAGCACCGCCACCGCGGCCACGGCGAGGGCGGTGACCGGCTGGTGGGCGTGCAGGGCCCGGCCGATCCCGACCGGCGCGGCGACCAGCGCCAGCAGGACGGCGGCTGCGGTCAGGGCGGTGGTGCGCGGCGCGGGGCGACGGCGCGGCCGACCGTCGGGGCTGGTGGCTTCTCTCATCGGTGCGGTCCTCGGCAACGTCGGCGGGCGGCGGCGCGGGCGGCGGGTCGGCGACGGTTGCGGCCGCCGACAGCTGGTCGGGCGCATACCAGACCGCCCGGTGACGTCGTGAAACATCTCCGGGCGGCTGATCGGTTCACGCTTTCGGCCGATCATATCGATTCAGACATTGGCCTCAAGCCGCTAGTTGACGGTCAATCTCCTTACATTCACGTCGGGCACACCCCGCAGCGACACTTTCCACCCCGACCGGCACCGCGACTCAGGCCAGTTCGGCCTCCACCGCCCGCCGGACGGCCGTCGGCTCCAGCCCGTGCTCCGCGATCACCAGCACCCCGAGCCCTTCGCCCTCGCGGAGCACTCCGAGCAGCAGGTGCCCCACCCCGATCTCCTTCGACTTCAGTCGCAGCGCCTCCCGCAGCGACAGCTCCAGCGCCTTCTTCGCCGGGGAGGAGAACGGGATGTGGCCGGTCACGACCCCGTCGGCGGAGGGGCGGAACCGGCCCCAGCGCTTCCGCCCCTCCTCCGGCGGATCGTCCAGCGCGCCCTCGCCGAAGGCCGCCTCGACCGCCTCGCGGACCGCGTCGAGGTCGACCCCGATCGTGGCCAGGACCTGCTGGTCGCCCTTCCCCCGCAGGCGGCGCAGCGCCTGCCGCGCCGCCTCCTGGTCCAGCCCGGCCTCCGCCAGCACGGCGAGGACCGGCTCCTCCGGCTGCTCCAGGATCCCCAGCAGGAGGTGCTCGGTGCCGACCCGGTCGTGCCCCAGCTGCCTGGCCTCCTCCTGCGCGATCACCACAGCCCGCCGGGCTCCTCGGGTGAACCGTTCGAACATCGCTCAGCCTCCGTTCTCGCCCTTGCCGGGCCCCCGTCGTGCGTGCTTCTTGTGCACCGCCTGCCTGGTCACCCCGAGGCAGACCGCGATGTCCTGCCAGGACCACCCCTGCGACCGGGCGTTTCCCACCTGGAGGGCCTCCAGGCGGTCCGCCAGGTCCCGCAGGGCGCGGACCGCCCGGAGCCCGACGGCGGGGTCACGACTGCTCGCGGCGGCCGCGAGCTCTCCGCTCTCGCTCATGCTGTCAACCATGGTTGACAGTCGCGCGAATGTCAACCCTGGTTGACACACGCGGGACGGGGAACCGTTGGGACGGGGGACGGATGGCTCGCCGCAACGGCCGGGTCGCTCACCCGAACCGTCGCGCCAGGGCCTCCTCGAAGCCCCGCTCCCCCACCGCCCGCTCCGGCACCGTGAGCCCACCCGCCCGCAACGACCGGCCCAACGCCCCCGGCACCGGCAGCGGCACCAGCACCCGCCGCCGGCCCGCCGCCCGCAGGTACGCCCCGGCCAGCTCCCGGTACGTCCACACCCGCGGCCCGCCCACCTCCGGCGCGAACCCGGCCGGCTCCCGCCCCACCAGCTCCGCGACCCGCGCCGCCACCTCCCGGACCTCCACCGGCTGGATCCGGGCACCGCCCGCCACCGGGAACACCGGCAACCGCGCGCTCAGGTCGAAGGCCTCCAGCACCAGGTCGTGGAACTGCGTCGCCCGCAGCACCGTCCACCCCACCCCGGACTCCCGCACCACCCGCTCGCAGGCGAGCTTCGCCCGGTAGTACCCGAGCGGCACCCGGTCGATCCCCACGATCGACACGTACACCAGGTGCCCCACCCCGGCCCGCCGGGCCTCCGCCGCCAACCGCCCGACCGCCGCCACGTCCCTCCGCCCCCGGGTGGTCGCGCAGTCCACCACCGTCGCCACCCCGGCGACCGCCGCCGCGACGCCCGCCCCGGTCACCAGGTCCCCCACCGCCCACTCGACCCCGTCCCCCGCCGCCCGGGGCCGCCGGCTCAACCCCCGCACCGCCACCCCGCGCGCCACCAGCAGCCGCACCACCTCCCGCCCCAACGTCCCCGTCGCCCCGGTCACCAGCACCGTCCCGACCATCACCGCACCACTCCTCCCGGAAGCCCCGACACCCCCTACGACCGACCGGCGACCGCCTTCGTGACATCAGCCCCCGGAACGCGGAAAAGCGGGGCGAGGACCGTGAAGTCCTCGCCCCGCTTCGGGGATTCACCTCAGGAGGTGAACACCGGATCCGTCAGCTGCAGCCGCTGGTGGAGCCGCAGCCCTCGCAGAGGTAGCAGCTGCCGGCGCGGCGCATCTTGGTGCCGCAGGAGAAGCAGAGCGGCGCGTCGGCGTTGAGGCCGAGCTGGATCTCCATCAGCTCCGTGGAGTTGTGGGCCTGCTTCGGGGCCGGGCTGGGGGCCTCGGCGGCCGCCGGGGCGGGCGCCGGCTTCGCGGCGGCGACCGGGGCGGACTGGGCGAGCGACTCGGTGTCGATCTCCTCGGCCTCCAGCGGCTCGTAGGAGCCGGTCTCCAGGTGCCGGGTGCGCTCCTCGACGGAGTGGATGCCGAGCGCCGAGCGGGTCTCGAACGGCAGGAAGTCCAGCGCCAGGCGGCGGAAGATGTAGTCGACGATCGACTGGGCCATCCGCACGTCCGGGTCGTCGGTCAGGCCGGCCGGCTCGAAGCGCATGTTGGTGAACTTGGAGACGTAGGTCTCCAGCGGCACGCCGTACTGCAGGCCGACCGAGACGGCGATGGAGAAGGCGTCCATCATGCCCGCGAGGGTCGAGCCCTGCTTGGACATCTTCAGGAAGACCTCGCCGAGGCCGTCGTCCGGGTAGGAGTTGGCGGTCATGTAGCCCTCGGCGCCACCGACCGCGAAGGAGGTGGTGATGCCCGGGCGGCCCTTCGGCAGGCGCTTGCGGACCGGGCGGTACTCGACGACCCGCTCGACCGCGGCGGCCGGGGCCTCCTCGGTCTTGTCCTCGGAGTCCTTCTTCTTGGCCGAGAGCGGCTGGCCGACCTTCGAGTTCTCGCGGTAGATGGCGAGCGCCTTGACGCCCATCTTCCACGCCTCGAAGTAGATCTCCTCGACGTCCTCGACGGTCGCCGCGGCCGGCATGTTCACGGTCTTGGAGATGGCGCCGGAGATCCAGGGCTGGATCGCCGCCATCATCCGCACGTGCCCCATCGGGGAGATGGAGCGCTCGCCCATCGCGCAGTCGAACACCTCGTAGTGCTCGGCCTTCAGCCCGGGCGCGTCCACCACGTTGCCGTGCTCGGCGATGTGGGCGACGATCGCCTCGATCTGCTCGTCCTGGTAGCCGAGGCGCTTGAGCGCGCGCGGGACGGTGCCGTTGACGATCTGCATCGAGCCGCCGCCGACCAGCTTCTTGAACTTGACCAGGGCGAGGTCGGGTTCGACGCCGGTGGTGTCGCAGTCCATCATCAGGCCGATGGTGCCGGTGGGGGCGAGCACCGAGGCCTGGGCGTTGCGGAAGCCGTTCTGGGCGCCGACGCGCAGCACGTCCTGCCAGGACTTGTTGGCCGCGAGCCAGACCGGGGCGTCCAGGTCGTCGAAGGAGACGGCGTCGAGCGAGGCGTCGGCGTGCTGCTTCATGACCTGCCGGTGGGCGGCCGCGTTGCGGGCGTAGCCGTCGTACGGGCCGACCACACCGGCGAGTTCGGCGCCGCGGCGGTAGGCGGTGCCGGTCATCAGCGAGGTGATGGCGCCGGCCAGGGCGCGGCCGCCCTCGCTGTCGTAGGCGTGGCCGGTGGCCATCAGCAGGGCGCCGAGGTTGGCGTAGCCGATGCCGAGCTGGCGGAAGGCGCGGGTGGTCTCGCCGATCTTCTCGGTCGGGAAGTCGGCGAAGCAGATGGAGATGTCCATCGCGGTGATGACCAGCTCGACGACCTTGGCGAAGCGCTCGGCGTCGAACGAGTCGTCGTCGCGGAGGAACTTCATCAGGTTCAGCGAGGCGAGGTTGCAGCTGGAGTTGTCCAGGTGCATGTACTCCGAGCACGGGTTGGACGCGTTGATCCGGCCGGACTCGGGGCAGGTGTGCCAGCGGTTGATGGTGGAGTCGTACTGGATCCCGGGGTCGGCGCAGGCCCAGGCGGCCTCGGCCATCTTGCGGAACAGCTTCTTGGCGTCGACGGTCTCGATGACCTCGCCGGTCATCCGGGCGCGCAGGCCGAACCCGGTGCCGTTCTCGACCGCGGTCATGAACTCGTCGTTGACGCGGACCGAGTTGTTGGCGTTCTGGTACTGGACGGACGTGATGTCGTCGCCGCCGAGGTCCATGTCGAAGCCCGCGTCGCGCAGGGCGCGGATCTTCTCCTCCTCCTTCACCTTGGTCTCGATGAAGGCCTCGACGTCGGGGTGGTCGACGTCGAGCACGACCATCTTGGCCGCGCGGCGGGTGGCGCCGCCGGACTTGATGGTGCCGGCCGAGGCGTCGGCGCCGCGCATGAAGGAGACCGGCCCGGAGGCGGTGCCGCCGGAGGACAGCAGTTCCTTGGAGGAGCGGATCCGGGAGAGGTTGAGGCCGGCGCCGGAGCCGCCCTTGAAGATCATGCCCTCTTCCTTGTACCAGTCGAGGATCGACTCCATGGAGTCGTCGACGGACAGGATGAAGCAGGCGCTGACCTGCTGGGGCTGCTTGGTGCCGACGTTGAACCAGACCGGCGAGTTGAAGCTGAACACCTGGTGGAGGAGGGCGTGGGTCAGCTCGTGCTCGAAGATCTCGGCGTCGTCCTTGGTGGCGAAGTAGCCGTGCTTCTCGCCGGCCGCGCGGTAGGTGAGCACCACGCGGTCGATGATCTGCTTGAGGCTCCACTCGCGCTGGGGGGTGCCGACGGCGCCGCGGAAGTACTTGGACGTGACGATGTTGACCGCGTTGACCGACCAGAAGTCGGGGAACTCGACGCCGCGCTGCTCGAAGTTGACCGAGCCGTCGCGCCAGTTGGTCATGACGACGTCGCGCCGCTCCCAGCGGACCGCGTCGTACGGGTGCACGCCAGGGGTGGTGTGGATGCGCTCCATCCGGAGACCGCCCTTCGGGGCCTTGGCGCCCTTGGCCGCGGCCTTCTCGGACTTCGACCCGCGTGCGGAACCGCTCGTGGTGTCTGTCACTTCTCGCTCCTCCTCCTGGGCAAACGCCCGAAGTGCCCCGAAAAGTCCGGGCACTGCTGGTTCGTTCTTCCGGCGTGCGGGCAGGCGGAGACCCCGCCCACTCGCGCACGTTTTGTCATGTTCTGTGCCCAGATTTCGGGCACGCCAGGGCCCACGCGGGGCCGGGTGTGGTGCTGAGGGCCCACGCGGGGCCCGGTGTGATGCCGAGGGCCCGCGGGGGCCTGTGCGGTGCTGGGGTCCGGGGGCCGAAGGAGCCCGGGTGCGCCGCCTAGGGCGCGGCGGCGGGAACGGGCACGCAGGTGCCGTCCGCCTCGGGCTCGGGTCGCTCGGCGCGGAGCTCCGCGATGGCGGCCTCGAAGTCCTCGAGCCCGTCGTACGCCTGGTACACGCTGGCGAAGCGCAGGTACGCGACCACGTCGAGTTCCTTGAGCGGGCCGAGTATGGCCAGCCCGACGTCGTGGGTGGTCAGCTCGGCGCTGCCGCTGGCGCGCACGCACTCCTCGACCCGCTGGCCGAGCTGGGCGAGGGCGTCCTCGGTGACCGGTCGGCCCTGGCAGGCCTTGCGGACCCCGGTGATGACCTTCTGCCGGGAGAACGGCTCGGTGACGCCGCTGCGTTTGATGACCATCAGCGCGGCCGTCTCCACGGTGGTGAAACGGCGACCGCAGTCCGGGCACTGTCGCCGACGGCGAATGCAGCTGCCGTCCTCGGTGGTCCGGCTGTCGACAACGCGGCTGTCGGAGTGCCGGCAGAAGGGGCAGTGCACCTCGGGATCCCTCCCTGGCAGGACGTGCGGACGGGTCGAGTCTATGCGATGCGCCCCCCGCATCGGCAAGCCGATCATGGGGCACGACCACTAGTACTGGGCACGGAGAGGACTCTAGCCACTACATCTAGGCCCCGGGGGGAAGCGGCACCCCTGGCGTGTCGGCGCCGATTAGACTTCCGGAGTCGACATCCGGTCGAACATTTACTCGATGTACAACAAAGCCTTGATCGAGTCAGCCAACTCCCGAATAATTCACTCGAACGTGTGTTTGGCGCAACCTTTCGATAGGAGGTGCGTTGGGCTGGAAAAGGGAGAGGACAGCCGTCGAGAGGGGCCGCCGTGAACACCATCGAAACCAACACCATCCCGGTGCAGGAACACTCCCAGTTCAAGGTGGGGCAGCGCACCACGAATCAGCAGAGCGTGGACATCAGCATGGACCGTAGCGAAGACCACCGCCTCTCCGGCCCGGCCGTCTCCACCACCGGCCGCGTCCCCGACCAGCCGATCGAGCACGCCCCCACGATGGACGACTCCCACCCCTCCCCGGCCCGCTCGATGCCCGGGCGACCCCCGGGCATCCGCACCGACGAGGCCGGCCTCACCGAGCGCCAGCGCCGGGTGATCGAGGTCATCCGCGACTCCGTCCAGCGGCGCGGCTACCCGCCGTCCATGCGCGAGATCGGCCAGGCCGTCGGCCTGTCCAGCACCTCCTCGGTCGCGCACCAGCTGATGGCCCTGGAGCGTAAGGGCTTCCTGCGCCGCGACCCGCACCGACCGCGCGCCTACGAGGTCCGCGGCGTCGAGGTGGCCCGCCCCAACACCGCCGAGACGGCCGGGCGCCCCTCCACCTCCTACGTGCCGCTGGTCGGCCGGATCGCCGCCGGCGGTCCGATCCTGGCCGAGCAGACGGTCGAGGACGTCTTCCCGCTGCCCCGCCAGCTGGTCGGTGAGGGCGAGCTGTTCGCCCTCACCGTGCGCGGCGACTCGATGATCGAGGCGGCCATCTGCGACGGGGACTGGGTCACGGTGCGCCGCCAGCCGGTCGCCGAGAACGGCGACATCGTGGCCGCGATGATCGACGGCGAGGCCACCGTCAAGCGGCTCAAGCGCGAGGACGGCCGGATCTGGCTGATGCCCCACAACCCGGCCTACGAGCCGATCAACGGCGACAACGCCACCATCCTGGGCAAGGTCGTCGCGGTGCTGCGCCGGCTCTGACCCGGAGGGCGGCACCCGCCGCCGCACACCACCGCCACATCACCGCACACCGGAGAGGGGCTCCACCGCGAGAGCGGGGAGCCCCTCCGGCGTTCCCGGGCGGCGGCCTCAGCCCCGCTTCGCCACCGGCCGCACCGGAGCCGCCGAGGCGTCGATCGCCGCCAGCGAGCGGCGCACCTGGTTCCGGTCCGTGGTGTACCAGAACTCCGGCATCGAGGACCGGAAGAAGCCCCCGTACCGCTTGGTCTCCACCCGCGGGTCGAGCACCGCGACCACGCCCCGGTCGTCCGCCGCGCGCACCAGCCGGCCCGCGCCCTGCGCCATCAGCAGCGCCGCGTGCGTCGCCGCGACCGCCATGAAGCCGTTCCCGCCGTGCTGTTCGACATCCTTCTGGCGGGCGCTCATCAGCGGGTCGTCCGGCCGCGGGAAGGGGATCCGGTCCATCACCACCAGCTGGCAGGCCGAGCCCGGCACGTCCACGCCCTGCCAGAGCGAGAGCGTGCCGAACAGGCAGGTGGTGGCGTCCGAGGCGAACTCCCGGATCAACTCGCCCAGGGTGTCCTCCCCCTGGAGCAGGACCCGGTGGTCCAGCCGCTCCCGCATCGCCTCGGCGGCGGCCTGGGCGCCGCGCATCGAGGAGAACAGGCCCAGGGTGCGCCCGCCGGCCGCGCCGATCAGCTCGGCCAACTCGTCCAGCATGTCCGGCCGTTCGGGATCCCGCCCGGGGTCGGCGAGGTGCTTGGCGACGTACAGGATGCCCTGCTTGGGGTACTTGAACGGGGAGCCGACGTCGATCCCCCGCCAGTACGGGACGGCGTCCTCCCCGTGGGCGGCCTCGCCGAACCCCGGCTCCGGGTTGTCCCCGGGCGTGCGCACGTCCGGCAGCCTGGTCTCCTTCGGCAGGCCGAGCGAGCCGGCCACGCCGTTGAAGTCCCCGCCGAGCTTGAGGGTGGCCGAGGTGAGGACGACCGAGCGCTCCTTGTACAGGCCCTCGCGCAGCAGCCCGGACACGCTCAGCGGGGCGACCCGCAGCGAGGCGGTGCCCAGCCCGTAGCGGTCGCTGCGCTCGATCCAGACCACGTCGTACTCGGAGCCCTCCAGCAGCCGGTCGGCGGTCTCGTGCAGGGCCTCGGCCGAGGCCATCGCCTGCTTGCGCACCGCGTCCTCGTCGCTGAGGCCCTTGTCCCTGGTCTCGCCGAGCGAGGTGATCACCTGGCGGGCGGCGTCCCGGATCGCGGTGACCGCGTAGGCCAGGTACTCGGGCAGTTCCTCGACCCGGCCGGGCTGGGCGGTCTCCATCAGGCCGTGGTAGTTCTCGGCGGCCGCCTGGAGCAGGTCGACGGCCTTCTCGTTGGCCAGCCGGGCCGCCCGCTTCACCGCCCGGTTGACGGCGCCGACGGTCAGCTCGGCGGTGGCCGCGCCGGTGACCCGGTTGACCAGCTCGTGCGCCTCGTCCACGATCAGCAGCCCGTGCTCGGGCAGCACCGGGGCGCCCTCGATCGCGTCGATCGCGAGCATCGCGTGGTTGGTGACCACCACGTCGGCGAGCTTGGCCCGCTCCCGCGCCTTCTCCGCGAAGCACTCCTGCCCGTACGCGCAGCGGGTCGCGCCCAGGCACTCCTTGGAGTTGACCGACAGCTGCGCCCAGGCCTTGTCCGAGACGCCGGGGCTCATGTCGTCCCGGTCGCCGGTCTCGGTCTCGTCGGCCCAGTCGCGCAGCCGCAGCACCTCCTGCCCGAGCTTCCCGGCGGGGCCGCCGAGCGCGTCGACCGGGTCGAAGAGGCCTTCGCCCTCCTCGCTCGGGGTGCCCTCGTTGGCGCGGTGCAGGCACAGGTAGTTGGAGCGGCCCTTGAGCATCGCGTACAGCGGGCGGCGGCGCAGCACCGGGTGGAGCGCCTCGACCGTGCGCGGCAAGTCCCGCTCCACCAGCTGGCGTTGGAGCGCCAGGGTGGCGGTGGCGACCACCACGCGGTCGCCGTGGGCGAGCGCGGGCACCAGGTAGGCGAGGGACTTGCCGGTGCCGGTGCCGGCCTGGACGAGCAGGTGCTCGGCGTGGTCGACGGCGTCGGCGACGGCCTCGGCCATCCGCACCTGGCCGGGGCGCTCGACGCCGCCGACGGACTCGACCGCGGCGTGCAGCAGCTCGGGGATCCGCGAGCGCGGGACGGCGACGGCTTCCTCGGCTTCGTCGCCGGGGGCCGCCGCCCGCTGGGATTCAACGGCGTGGGATTCGGAGTCGTTCGTCATGACCCTTCCACCCTACGGGGCGGGGGTGACAATCCGGTCCCGTTGGGCGGGAACGCGCACCTCCACGCCGACCAGGGCGTTCGGCACCGTGCCGTGCCGGACGGCGTGCGGGCGGTGCGGGCGGTCCTGGTAGCCGTCCATGATCAGCCGGTTGCGGTTCAGGCAGAGCCGGTCGATCCGCGGCCGGAACAGGTCGAACAGCTCGAAGCGCTCGCCCAGCTCGGGGAAGCGCTCCTGGTAGCGCCGGATCTCCGCGCCCAGCAGGGCCCAGAACTCGGTCTCGGCGAGGTCGGCCTGCGCCTCCAGCAGCGGGGCGAGGTAGCGCAGGACGCCGATGAACAGCCCGGAGTGGAGGAACTGGCAGAGCCCCTGGGGGTCGTCGCGGAGCAGCACGTCGGCGACCTCGGCGGGCAGCCCGCGCAGCTCGGGGAGGTCCTGGTCGCTGAGGTTGACGTCGTCGACGAAGTCCTTGACCGCGAGCCGGACCGGGGTGTCCCGGTCGTCGAAGACCACGATGGCGTTCTCGCCGTGCGGGGAGAAGACCAGTCCGTAGCGGTAGAGGAAGTGCAGCAGCGGCGGCAGCAGCGCGGCGAACAGCCGACCGGTCCAGCGGGCGGGGGTGAGGCCGGAGCGGGCGATCAGTTCGACGGCGAGCGCCCGCCCGTCGGAGCCGGTCTGCAGCAGGGCCGCGAGGGTGCGGGCGCGTTCGCCGGCGGCGAGCGCGGGGCCGAGCGGTTCGCGCCAGATCGCGCCGAGCAGCTCCTTGTACTGGTACGGCGAGTCGGGCATCTCCCGGTAGAGCGGGTGGTCGACGGTGACGGAGGCGATCTCGCCGAGCAGGATCACCCGGCACTCGTCGCGCAGGTACGGGTCGGCGTCCCGCAGCCCGTGCAGCCAGGCGGTGACGGCGGGCGCGGCGAGGGTGCGCTCGACCGGCAGCCCGCGCCAGACCAGGGTGTTGAGGACGGACAGCGGCAGCTTGACCGTGCAGCGCTCGGGGTGGGCGGTGTTGAAGAAGGAGCGGATGGACTGCTGGGGCAGCCGTGGGTCGCCGTCCGAGCCGAGCGGGACGATCTCGCCGGAGGCGATCCAGGGCGCGAACAGCGTCAGGACCGTCTCGTCCCACTGCCAGGGGTGGACCGGCAGCAGCAGGTAGTCGTCGTCGTCCGCGCCGAGCGGGGCGCGCAGCGCGTCGACGTCGTCCAGCTCGCGGGCGTACAGCTGCTCGGGCCGCTCCAGGCCGGGCACCCCGCGGTACTCGGCGAGCCGGCGGTGGACGGCGATCCAGGGCAGCGGGCGCGGGTTGCGGGCCTCCGGGGCCCAGCGGGCGGCGTCGGTGCCGGAGAAGCCGATCCGGCCCTTGTTGGGGACGATCCACGGGTGGCCGGTCTGCCGGCCCTCCAGTGCGGGGTGGTCGAGTTCGGCGAGTTCGGCGGCGGTGAGCGCGGTGGCGAGCTGGCGGGCGTCGGCGGTGAGGGTGGCGGAGAGCTCGCGGACCAGGTGGGCGGTGGTCTCGCCGCGCATCCCGAGGGCGTCCCGGGCGTACGGGAGGAAGCGCAGCGGGTCGAGGCCGTCCGGGCGGGAGCAGCGGATCGACTCCGGGTCGACCTGCCAGCCGTCGTAGGCGCCGCGCCGCGCGGCGAAGCGGTACTCGGCCTCGGGCAGCTTCAGCAGGTACTCGCCGTCGAGGGCGCCCGGGACGGGACGGAGCAGGTCCTCGTAGGCGAACTCGCCGAGCATCTTGGCCAGCAGGGCACGGCCGGCCCGCTGCCAGTGCCCGGCGGTGAGGTGCGGGGGCAGGTAGAGCGGCGGTTCAGCGGCCGACGGTTGCGGCACGGGTCAGCTCCTGGGGGCGGGGGACGACGGGCGTCCGGGCGGAGGTCTGGGCGGGGGTCGTCGCGGGGTCCTGCGCCGGGGTGGCGGGCCCGGGCGGGGCGAAGCCCGTCCAGGCGGTGCGGCCGGGCAGCCGGTGGACGGTCCGGCCGGTGACGGCGTTGAGGATCACGGCGGCCCGGTGGGCGCCGAGGCCGAGGTCCGGGGTGCCGACGCCGTGGGTGTGCAGTTCGGCGTTCTGGACGTAGAGGCCGCCGGTGAGCTCGGGCCGGGTGGCGACCCGGTGGTCGAGGTCGACCCGGTAGCGCCCGGACTCGTCCCAGTCGATCAGCGGGGCGAGCGGTTCGAGCGCGGCCGGGCGGGCGGCCCGGTAGCCGGTGGCGAGCACCACGGCGTCGGTGCGCAGCACGTGCTCGGCACCGGAGTCGGTGTGCCGCAGGCGCAGTTCGAGGCCGCCGCAGGGCCCCGGGCGGGCCTCGGTGACGGCGGTGCCGGGGGTGATCTCGACCGGGGCGGCGTCGATCGGGCGGCCGATGGTGCGCTCGTAGAGGTGGTCGTGGATCTCGGCGAGGGTCTCGGCGCTGGCGGCCTTGTGCAACTGCCACTGGGCGCTGACCAGGGCGTCCCGGACCGGGGCGGGCAGGCCGTGGAAGTAGCGGGTGTAGTCGGGGGTGAAGTGTTCCAGGCCGAGCTTGGAGTACTCCATCGGGGCGAGCGCCCTGGTCCGGGTGAGCCAGCGGAGCCGGACGCCGTCGCCCTCGTGGCGGCGGAGCAGGTCGAGGAAGATCTCGGCGCCGGACTGTCCGCTGCCGACCACGGTGATGTCCCGGGCGCCGGCCAGCTGGCCGCGGCGGTCCAGGTACTCGGCGGAGTGGAAGGCCCCCGGGTGGTCCGCCAACCCGGCGAAGGCCTCGGGGAGCACCGGCCGGGTGCCGACGCCGAGGGCGAGGTTGCGGGCCAGTGCGGTGGAGCGCCGTCCGGTCGCGGTGTCGGTCGTCTCGACCCGGAACAGCGGGCCCTCCCGGTGCAGGGCGGTGACCTCGGTGCCGAAGCGGCAGTTGGGCAGCCCTTCGGCGGCCCAGCGGCAGTAGTGGTCGTACTCCCGGCGGGTCAGCTGGAAGCGTTCGGCGAAGTAGAACGGGAACAGCCGGTCCTGGGCGCGCAGGTAGTTGAGGAAGGACCACGGGTTGGTCGGGTCCACCAGCGAGACCAGGTCGGCGAGGAAGGGCACCTGCATCCGGGCTCCGTCCACCAGCATGCCGGGGTGCCAGCGGAACTCCGGGCGCTGGTCGAGGAAGAGCGTGCGCAGGCCGGGTACGGGCTCGGCGAGGGCGGCGAGCGAGAGGTTGAACGGGCCGATGCCGACGCCGATCAGGTCGTACGGAGGGGGTGTCGAGGTGTCCACAGGGCTGTCCTAGGCAGGGGGTGAGTCTCGGTCGCGGACCATCAGGGCGGCGCGTTTGTCGGGCAGGTCCAGTTCGGCGGCGGCCCGGAATCCGGCCCGTTCGAAGGACCGGACCGAGCGCCGGTTGCGGACGTCGGGCTCGGCCACCACCCGCCGGCAGTGCGGTCTCCGGCGGAGGATCAGGGCGGCGACGGCGTCCAGCAGCGGGGCGCCCAGGCCGCGGCCGCGGCTGGCGGCCGGGCCGAGCAGCAGGTGCACCCCGGTGTCGTGGGGGCTCGCCGGGTAGTGCCCGGCGAGCGGGTCGAGGTCGGCGCGGTAGACCTCCCAGTAGCTCATCGGCAGGCCGTCGAGCAGGCCGAGGCAGGGCACGCTGCTCCCGTCGCCGTCGAGTTGGGCCCGGACGTGCCGTTCGGTGACCGCGGGCGGTCCGGCGAGCGCCCAGTACTCGTCCACCTCGGGGTCGTTCATCCACCCGGTGAGCAGTGCCAGGTCGGCGGGCAGCCGGACCGGGGCGAGCCGGAACCGGCCGGCCGGGGTGGGGACGTCGCCCCACCCGGGCAGGTCGTCCAGCATCAGGCCCCCGCCAGCGGGTTGGGGATGTCCACGTACACGGACTGGGTGGCGACCGGGCCGACCAGTTCGTCCAGGCCGTTGATCCGGGTGAGCAGGTTGGCCTTGCAGGGCAGGGTGGGCGCGTCCAGCAGCAGCGCGGGCAGTGCCGAGCCGGTGGCGGCCGCGCGCGGCCCGGCCAGGAACCGGCGCAGCCCGGCCAGCAGCACGGTCTCGTCGGCCAGCCCCTGGGAGCCGAGGGCGCCGACCAGTCCGAGCACGTGGTTGATGCCGAGGTAGTAGGCGAAGTGGTGGTCGATGACCGGGTCGGGCAGGAAGGTGTCGCTGTGCGCGCCGAGTCCGGGCAGCCGGGCGGTCAGCCGTTCGGCGGCGCTCTCCCGGTAGTAGAAGCCCTGGTTGTCGCGGTAGCGGCCGCCGGTGGGCCAGCCCTCGCCGTCCAGCAGCACGATGCTGTTCTGCTGGTGCGCCTCCAGGGCGATGCCGCCCCGGCCGTCCAGCCAGAGGACGGGCAGCACGACGGCGTCCAGGTAACGCAGGAACCATTCAGCAGCCACGGTGCGCAGCGGGCGGCCGGTGCGGGCGGCGAGCGCGCGCAGGACGTCGCCGAGCCGGGACGGCACGGTGCCGGCCGGGCCGCCGGAGGCGCTGCCGTCCGGCTGTTCGGCGATCAGCCCGGCGACGCAGAGCGCGCGGTCGGTGGGCGCGAAGGGCTGGGCGCGCAGCACGGTGTCCAGGCCGCCCGGGTCGCCGAGGTCCGGGTGGTCGACGCCGATCCAGGCCGGGTCGCGGACGACGTCGAAGCCGGGGTGGGCGGCCCGCCACTCGGCGGCGAGCCCGCTCTCCAGCAACCGGTGCACCTCCAGTCCGCGGTGGAGCTCCTTGCGCAGGTTCTCCCGGCGGGAGTTGGTGATCCGCAGGCCGAGCGAGAGCTTGAGCATCCAGGGCGTGCCGGGCCGGTAGACGGTGCGCACCGAGGAGGTGGGGTACCAGGGCTCGCCGGCCGGGCCGAGGTCGTGCAGCAGCCCGTCGGCGAGCAGCGCGGCGACGGCCGGCCGGTGGGCGAGTTCGCGGGCCTGCCAGGGGTGCAGCGGCAGTGCGGCGGTGCCGGACGGCAGGGTGACGCGGTCGCCGAGCAGGGCGGCGGTGATCCGGTCGGCGCTCGGGGCGACGGCGGAGTCGGCGGCGAGCAGGGCGCGGTCGACGGCGTACCAGTGGACCTGGAAGGAGCCGTGGAGCTCGGGCGAGTAGGCGGCGCTCTGGGCCGGGCCGAGGCCGTCGCGGCTCTTCGGGGTGGGGTGCAGCGGGTGGCCGAGCAGCAGGGCCTGTTCGGCAGCGAGGAAGTGCGAGCGTTCCGGCCCGCCGGGTTCGGGGGCGGTGCGGTGGTGGGCGAGGATCTCGGCGGTGCGCACGACCGAGTCGGCGACCCGGGCGGCGAGGTCGGCGACCTGTCCGGGGTCGGGCCGGTCGGCGGCCGCGGCGGCGAGCAGGGCGGCCGCGGTGACGGCGTCCACCGGGGCGCTGCCGTCCTCCGCCGCCGGGTCCGTCCCCCCGGCGGCGAGGGTGGCCGGTCCGAACCGGTGCCAGCCGCCGGGCGACCAGTAGCGGACCGGGGCGGTGAGCCGGGCGGCACCGCCGAGGACCTCGATCCGCAGCCGGCCGTCCGGTCCGGGGCGGGCGCCGGTCTCCCGGGTCCAGCAGCGCAACAGGGCTTCCAGGGCGGCCTGTTCGGCGGCGACGGCGGGTTCCGGGTGCAGCAGCGGGTCCGGCCCGGCGGACCGGTCCGCGGTCGGCGGCGGGACGGGCGGTGCTCCGGTGAGGGCGGTGCTCAAGGCTGCTCCTTGGTGCGCGTGGGGTGCGGACGCGCGCTGGTGGCGGAGGGGTTCGGCGGGCGCTCGCACCGTCGCGTCAGGTAAGGGTTACCTATCCATGACGGGTGATCACAAGGACCACTCACTCGTCCGGGTGAAGATCGGTGATAGTGCGCCACCGGACCGGTCGGCCCTGCTGCGCGGACGAAGCGTCGGCCGGAGCGCCGACCGCCGGGCCGACCGGAGGGCCGGTCGGACGGACGGGGGAAGCCTCCCCGCATCACGGATCGGTGACCTCCGCTCAGCCCCGGAACCCGGGGGGCGGCCGCCGCCGTCCTGCACGGCGATGGAAGACTCCAGGGCGGCGAGCCGCCGTACCGAAGCCCGACCGAACGCAGGGGGAAGCGCACCGATGCCACCGATCCACCGGTCAGTCCTGGCCGCCGCCCTGGCCACCGGAACGCTGCTGGCCGTCAGCGCCTGCGGACCGGACGGCCCGGCGGGCCCCGACAGGTCCGCGGCGCCGCCGCCCACCGCGACCGTGAGCGCCTCCGCCACCTCCGGCGGCGGCGTGATCGGCGGGATCACCCTGCCGTCCGGCCTGCCGACCAGCCTGCTGGAGGGCCTGCCGAAGAGCTGGGACGACCTGAAGAAGTGGAAGTTCGACGACTGGGACAAGTGGGCGTCCAAGCACGTCTTCAACAACCCGGTGGTGAAGGACTTCTGGGACCCGGACAAGATGGGCGACGCCAAGCCCGCCGACCCGGCCCCGCCCACCGCGAAGCCGGCCCCGTCGACCCCGAAGCCGTCCACCGACGACGGCGTGACGGACCCCGAGCCGCCGGTGGTCAAGGCGGTCCAGGTGCCCCGCCCGTACCTCAAGCAGCCCTCCGGGAAGGTGTTCTTCTCCGCCCAGGGCGGCCGGGGCAACTGCTCGGCGACGGTGGTCGCCGATCCGCAGCACCCGGGCAAGAGCAACCTGGTCTGGACGGCCGCGCACTGCGTGCACGAGGGCAAGGGCGGCGACTTCTTCAAGGACCTGGTCTTCGTCCCCGCGTACAACAACTCCGGTGCCTCCAGCGGCGGCAAGAAGGCACCGCTGTCCGAGCTGGCCCCGCTCGGCACCTGGTGGGCGGACCAGGTGGTCACCTCCCCGCAGTGGATGGTCGAGGGCGGTCCGACCGGCGACGCCGCCAACCAGTACGACTTCGCCGTGATGCGGGTGCACAACCAGAGCGACACCGGCAAGTCCCTGGAGGAGACGGTGGGTTCGGCCGTCCCGGTGTGGTTCGACGCGCCCCGCGCCCAGCTCAAGGTCTCGGCGGTCGGCTACCCGCTGGTCAAGCCGTTCGACGGCCAGGAGCTGTACAAGTGCGACGGCGGCAAGCCCACCCGGCTGTCCTTCGACCCCAAGCGCCCGAGCATGCTGACGATCGGCTGCAACATGACCCAGGGCGCCAGCGGCGGCGGCTGGTTCGCCACCATGCCGGACGGGAAGACCGCCCTGGTCAGCAACACGTCGATCGGCACCCAGGAGCACACCTCGCTGAGCGGCCCGTACCTGGAGACGGTCGCCCGGCAGGCCCTGGACTGGATCTCCAGGAAGCAGTGACCGGCACCACCACGGGGGCACCTCGATTTGCGCACCATCAGCACCACCAGCACCGTCCGTGGCACCGGTGGCACCGGCAGGACCCGCGGACGGCGGGCCGCCACGGCCGGCGCCGCGCTGCTCGCCGCCCTGACCCTCACCGCGGCCGCCTGCGGGCCGGACAACCCGGCCGCCCCGGCCGGCCCGCCCGCGGCGCTGCCCAAGGCCGCGCCGACCAGCCTGGGCGACCTGAGCGGCTGGAAGCTGGAGGACTGGGCCCGGTACGTCGCCGACAGCGGCGCCCCGGGCCGGGCGGCGCCGGGCTACTGGACCACCGCCCGGACGGAGGCCGCCAAGGCCCGGCCGACCCCCGAGTACTCGCTGACCGCCGCCGCCCCGGACACCGTCCAGCGGGACGCCCCGCCGGCGGCCGTCCGGGCCCAGCCGCAGCCGCACCCGTACGGCCCGGACTCCGCCCTGGTCGGCAAGCTGCTGATGACCACGCCGCAGGGCGACGCGGTCTGCTCCGGCACGGTGGTCGCCGACCCGCTCAACCCGGGCCGCAGCGACCTGGTCTACACCGCAGCGCACTGCCTGCACGACGGCAGGGGCGGCGGCTGGGTGAGGAACCTGGCCTTCGTCCCCGGCTTCAACCGGGACGGCGGGGTGGTCCGCGGCAAGCCGTACGACGACCGGCAGGCCGCCCCCTACGGCCGCTGGACGGCGGTGCGCGCCCTGGTGTCGCCGACCTGGCTGCAGGAGGACGGGGTCGGCGCCCACGACCAGTACGACTACGGGATCGTCCGGGTGCGGCCCGAGTCCGGCTCCGGTCCGTCGCTGGAGGAGGCGGTCGGCGGTTCCGTCCCGGTCTGGTTCAACGCCCCGCGCGAGCAGGTCACCTCGGCCACCGCGTTCGGCTACCCGGTCGAGCGGCCCTTCGACGGCACCGAGCTGCAGCGCTGCGACTCCCCCGCCGCGCCGGGCCGGCTGTCCTTCGACCGCGCCCGCCCGCCGATGTACGTGATCGGCTGCACCATGACCGGCGGGGCGGGCGGCGGCGGCTGGTTCATCACCAAGGACGGCAAGCCCAACCTGGTCAGCGTCAGCGCGGTCGGCAACCGCGGCCCGGCCGGGTACCTGGCCGGACCGTCGCTCCAGGACCAGGCGAAGCAGGCCTTCGACTACTTCGCCAAGAACGTGAAGTAGTCCGCTTCGCCGAGAACGTGGAGCGGCCCCCGGACGGAT
>NZ_JBFBGS010000045.1:0-80114 GCF_040684795.1 Kitasatospora sp. NPDC089797
GCCGGGGGAACCGCGCAGCGGGGCGCCCGGACCAGAAAAGGCAGCCGCGCCGAAGGCGCGCCCGAATCCCGCCGCCCCCGGCGGCGACCACCACCACCGCCGCCGAAGCCGGCTGTCCACCAGGTTCGCCGTCGAGCCCCTGGGCCCTCCGGCTCGTGCTCTACCCTGGAGGTCCGCATGCTCCACCGCGTTCGCGGAGGTGCTGTGGTCTCTGGCCGGTGGACCGTGCCAACCCGCTTCCGCGGGGGTGTCCACCGGCCGCCACGCTTTCCGGGGTCAGCGCCGGATGGTCGGATGGTTGGACTGCTGGACCGGCGACGGGGGCTGGAGCGCTGGTGCTGGCGTCGGCGTCGGGGTTGCCCTGACGGTCTCGCTGGTCGTGGTGGCCGCGCGGGCCCTCGGTGCCGGCTGGTCGACGGTGAGGTCCGAGAGCATCGAGCGCAACGGGCCGTTGTTGCCGCTGAGGCTGGCGATGGACGCGAGCACGTTGCGCTCGGGGTCGAGCCGGGTCCAGTCGATCGGGTGTCCGGCGTCGGCAGCTAGCTGGCCGAGGTACGCCCGCTGCGCTCTGCCGTTGCCCTCGCGGTGGGGGTGCAGCGCGTTGACGTCGCCGTAGAGGTCAGCCAAGCCGTCGAGGAAGCCGTCGCGGTCGAGCCCGCGGAGGTAGTCCTGGCGTCGGGCGAGGCGGCCGAAGATGTCGTCCGCGAAGCCGGGGATCATGCGGACGAGGCAGAACCGGTCCGTCTTGGCGATCTCGACAGAGCGGATCTGGCCGGCCCACGGGTAGATGCTGCCGAAGATCTCCCGGTGGAACGCCTGGAGGTGCGCCAGGTCATAGGCGCCGGGGAGCGGTCGCTCGGCGAGACGGGTGAGGCGGGCGGCGGTGATGTCGGCTTCCGCGGCGGCGAGGGCTTGGGGGTCGGTGATGCCGAGCTTGTTGCGCAGGACGCCGCTGTCCGGGTCGAGGTAGGGGTCGACCATCGTCAGGAGGTCGCCTGCTCGGCGTCCGGAGCGCGGTGGCGAGCCTCGGCGCGGGCCACAAGTTCGTCGGCGGAGATTTGTCCGGCGGCGTACTCCTCCGCGTCGGCAGCGTAGTCCGCGCTGGGGGTGAGCCCCTCGGCCTGGACGGAGCCCAGGGCGGAGGACAGTGCGCGGCGGCGGCTCTCCGGGGTGGCGGGGTCGTGCATCGGTGGTGCTCCTCGTCTTCGCGCCGGGCGGGCGCGGGTGGTTCTCATCAGCGTACGTGCCCGGCGCTGGCGGGCGCGCTGGCGCTCTGGGTGACTGGTCGGGGCGGGCGCGGCAGATGGCCGGCCCCGGTCGGTGGCCGCGTGCGAGGGGAAGGGGGCTCGATGCCCCCTCCCCCTCGGTGCCGGCCGCCGCGCTCGGCGGCCGGGTCAGGAAGCGAGCGGCTGGTGCTCCGCCACCGGCGTGGGCAGAGCTGTCACGCGGACCCCGCCGGTGTCGGTCTCGATCATGGCGGCTTGCGCCGCTGCCCGCTCCCTCTCCCGGTTCAACCCCTCCTGGAGCTGGGCCGCCTCCTCCTCCAGTTCACGGATTGCCTTCTGGTGGTGGCAGTGCCGGGCGGGGGCATGATTCTGGTCGTGGGCGCGGCGCAGTTCAGCCGCCCAGGGACGGGTGAGCATGTGTTGGGTGATCGTGTGGACGATGGCGGCGGTCCTGCGTTGGGTGCCCTCCGGGGCGCTGGGGGTGTAGCGGCTGCCGATCTCCCGCCGGACGACCAGCCACCGATGGTTCGTCGGACTCATCGTCTCGGGGTGGAACACCGCCTGGGCGGCGAGCAGCACTCCGTAGACGGTCGGCGCGTCCTCGAAGTGCTCGGTGTACGGGGAGCGGTCGGGCTTGCCGTAAGTGATCTCGATCGCGTCGCCGTCGCAGCAGTTCAGGTAGTAGTGGCCCGACTGCCACCCCACGGTGAGGGTGCCGCCCAGCTCCGCGATGCGGTACAGGGCGGCTCCCTGCCCCCAGTCCAGGGTGATGGTGGCGTGCATCCGGTAGCCGCCTTCGGTGACCAGGGTGACGTACTGCGGGCCGGTCGGCCGGGGGCTGCTCATGCTGCCGCCCCGGTGAGCACGGGGGCCTCGGCGTCCTCGAACGTCGGGACCTTCCCGGCGGCCAGCTCCTCGATGTCGGGCAGGTTGTCCCAGCGGCGCGCGGCGTGCCGGTAGGCCGTGGTCCAGAGGGTGAGCTGGCTGGCGAAGGCGTCCATGTCGGTGACGATGGTCAGCAGCCCGCCGATGCTGACTCGAAGCTGCGGCGCGCGGGTGGGGCTGATCTTCGCGGGCAGCGTTTCCACGATCGGCGGGCGAACCGGAGCGTCCAGACGCAGGTGCCCGGATATCTGCCCCTCGGGCTCCGGGACGACGCCGGAACGGGCCCGCGCGAACAACTCGGCGGCCTGGTCGGCGGCGCCCGACCACGCGGCGTACGCCTCGTAGGCAGGCTGCGGGTGGGCGAGGCGGATGCGGGCGGAGGGCATGGTCATCAGGATCGTCCGGGCGAGCAACACGGCATGCGTCTCGTGGCGGCCAGCGAGGTGAACGGCGAGATCGGTCCGGACGGTGAGTGGCGGGTCGTCGGTGGTGGCGAGGTACAGGTGCATGCGGGCCTCCGGCGTGGGTGGTGTGGTCTGCGGGGCCGGGGGTGTCCGGTGCCATCGGACACCCCCGGCGTGATGGGGAGGGGGTCACCCCTCCCGGCGGTCAGGCCGCAATCGGTTCGTTGATCTCCGGGTAACGGGCCTCCCAGTCGTCGGCCTCCTCGGTCTGCTCCCCCTTGTCCTCGCTGACCGGGTCATCGGACTCGTCGTCCTCCACAATCGCGAGGTACCTGTCCAACGCGTCTTCCTGGTCCTCGGCCGTCAGCTTCTCGCCGTCCTGGTCCTCCCCCTCGGCTTCGGCGGGCGCCTCCTCGTCCTCCGCCGTCACCTCCTGGCCGTCCTCGTCCCCCTGGTCCTCGTCCTCCTCGGCGGCGGCCTCCGCCTCGGCCGCCGCCCGCGCCTCGGCGGCGGCGATCTTCGCCCGAAGTGCGTCGACCAACTCGATCTCAGGCTCGCTCAGGTCGTAGCCGTAGGCGGTCAGGAGCTCGAACCAGGCGAGTGCGGCCCACGTCTTCCCCCAGCCGCGAACCGCGTCGCTCACGTGGCGCTCGACTCGGACCGCGACACTGGCGAGCAGCACCAGCGGCAGCCGGGCCTCGGCAGTCCGCCCGATGAATCGGCCGTACCGCGCGCTCCGGTCGTCGTCGCCCGGCGCCTTGAGGAACTCCAGCACGTCAGGGCTCGTCTCGTCCGACCCCAGCGTGTACAGCATCCCGAGCACCCGCTTGGTCAGCCCCTTCGGCACCTTCTTGGACCGGCAGAGCTCCTGGATGAACTCGTGCCGGATCTCCCGGGCGATCGCCAGCTCTTCCCGGCGCTCGCGATCTGCCTGCTCGGCCTCTGCCTTGGCGGCCTGCTCCTCCGGGCTGAGGAACGAGTAGGAGCCGGACACGTGGTGGCCGTGCTGGTGCGGGTCACGGCACAGGAACGTCGCCTTCACCTCACCGGGCGTGTTCTCGTGGAAGAACGCCGCGTTACCGGGACAGCTCTTGTGGCTCTCCGGAGTCAGGACCACTCCGTCCGAATCGGCGAGACGGTCAAGACCGACCTCCTTCGACCCGTTCCACCCAAACCCGTACGGCTCGCCGACCATCCGGACACCGGCCGCCTTGAGGACCTGGGTGGCCTCCTTCCGCAGCACAGCCGTCACTGCCTTACGCCGCTCGTTCTTGAGGGCCCATTCCAGCTTGCCGCCCCGCTCGATCGTGTCGAGCAGCCGCTTGTACGCCTTCGGGTCGCTCTCGAACTCCGCCAGCTCCTCGGCGTCCTCCAGGGTGAGTTCGCCGTGGTCCACGGCCTGCCGCGCGCTCTTCGGCATCGCGGACAGCGCGATCGAGGCCCTGACCTTCTTCGGGTCCTGAGCAACCCGCGCGGCGATCTGGTCAGCGTCGAGGCCGAGTTCCATGGAGAGCTGTGCGTACGCGTCCGCGATCTCGCTCTCGCGCATGTCCTCGCGGTGCATGTTCTCGATGAGTTGCGCGATGATCCGTGCGTCCTCGGCGCTCAGGTCGTTGCGCACGATGACGTCGACGGTCCGGCCAGCCTCGATCGCACCCATGGTGCGCCGGTTCCCCAGGATGATCGCGATCCCCGACTCGTAGGGGGTCCCGATGATCGGCTGGAGCAGGCCGTGCTCCGCGATCGAGTCGACGAAGTCCGGCGTCAGCTCGGCCTTGCGGACGTTGCGCGTGAAGATCAATTCGGCCGGGTCGACGCCTTCAAGAAGGATCTTCGTCGGGGACTCCCCCAGGTCGGCGCCCTCATCAACGGACTCAGCTTTGATCGCGCCCATCGGCTCGATCGACTCCGGCGAGAAGGTCTCGTCGTCCAGCAGCTCAGCGGGTGCAAGTACAGTGGTCACAAATCCTCCAACAGGTGCCTGATCTCTACTTGTTGAGTGGGGGTGCCATCCCCTCCCAACAAGAACAATATTACCTCAAAGAGGGTTTTTAGTCAATCTAACTCGACGGCTCCAGGTCGCTTCGACCGAGGCGGATTCATGATCGTTTTGCGCCGTCCGCAGGCACGGCGGTGCAGCTGAACAGCCCATACACACCTCCCCCGTCCCCCTGATAGCTGCCTGGGGTCCGGGGCAAAGAGGCCGTCCGGGTCAAGGGCCGGCCGCAGGCCGGTGGCGAAGCCACGCGAAGCGCCCTTGAGGCGGGCGGCCGGCCCCGGATACTGGGCCGCGGAAGGGGGACGGGACCCGGCCACCTCCTGGCACCGCCCCCAGGGCCTCGCCATCGACCTCCACGTCCGGGATCAGATACCAAACCCTGTAGTCCATGCGTTCCTTTTCGGCTGGCGGCCAGGCTGCGGGTAAGCGCCATGGCGGCGCGGTCGAGGGCCGCAGCGAAGGTGTCGTGCAGGTCGGCGGGCAGCTCGCCTCGGCCTAGGCCGCAGGCGGTCACGGTCTCGGCGAGCTGCTGGCGCTCGGCGGAGCCGAGGGCGGCGGCGACGGTCAGGTGGGCGAGGACGTCGCGGGCCGCGTAGCCGTCACCGTGCTCCAGCGTCCGGGCGGCCAGGAACCGGCTGGAACACCACCCGGACGTGGTCTTGACTGGCCCAACCACCCCTTGAATACGCGGTATTGGGTTCTTTTGACCGACACCGACCAGGTCCAGGTCGTCACCACCGACGGCGAGCTCGTCGCCGAACATCCCCGCTGCTGGGCCCGCCATCAGACCATCGCCGACCCCGAGCACGCCGAAGCCGGCTAGCGCATGCGCCACCAGACCGTACGCCATCTGCGGCGGGCACCCGACGCCGCCACCGGCGGCACCGCAGCCGACATCGAGGTCGAGCAACACCCGCTGGACAGCTACGACCGGCCGTTCACCGTCATCGACGGCGGCACGATCGACAAGGAGGCCAGATGATGCTCACCGCCACCGAAGTGCCCGCCACGGCCGGCGCCACGGCCGGCGCCACACCAGCCGCCAGACCACCGTCGGCCTGGCCTTCCTCTGCCGAGCGATGAAGGCCCCGACCCTGCTGGACGCCGCCGACCGACTCGCCGAACGCGCCCGCACCGAGTCCTGGACCCACACCGAGTTCCTCGTCGCCTGCCTCCAGCGCGAGGTCTCCGCCCGCGAATCGCACGGCGGCGAAGCCCGCGTCCGGGCGGCCGCTTTCCCGCGATCAAGACGATCGAGGCACTCGCCCTCACCCACCCCCTGCGTGGCCTGACCCGGCAACAACTCTCTTACTTGGGCGCACTGGAATTCATCGTGGCCAAGGAGATCGCCGTCATCCGCGCCGGTCTGACCGATGGAGAGTCTGAACGAGTCCGGGAAGCGATCGCGCCGCCCCCTGAGCCTCTGGTGACCGCCCTCCGCGCATCAGGCACACCGGCCATTCGAGGTCCGGGGATCACCACCGGCGCCCAGGCCGGTGCCTCCTACCGTGTAATCAGGCCAGCCCGGATCGCGGCGAAAGGGCCGAGAAGGTCAACGAAAGCCGGCCAGCGAAGATCGGAGCACCATTGGCTCCAGTGCGTTCGCCAGTGAGGTTGATGGGCCCGCAGATATCGTTCTGCCTGGGGATTCAGAACGCGCACGTGCTCGTGGAGCTGACGCGTACGGGCGTCGGGCGATCACGTGCCTCGCATGTCGGGCGCTGGCCGGAAAGGCGTCATAGCCATTGATATACCCGTACTTGACGATGCCATGACCGTTAGTGTCCATTCCACTGTCTCAGGACTTTGGAGGGGATCCGTGACACGAACCAAGCGTGCCTTGACGCTAGTTGGAGTATGGACCGGTGCCGTCGCGGCCGTGCTGTCGGCAGCGCCCGCCGCGTCGGCCCAGGCACCAACGCGGGACTGCAACGGAATGTACAGCGCAAAGATCACCCAGTGGGCGATGCTCTGCGCCAACGCAGGCCAGCCGATCCGCGGCGCGTTCGCCACCTGGCGCAACCTGCCGATCACCTTTGACTCCAGCGACAACCCCAACATCATGGTCGGAGCCGCGAACTACCTGACCGTCACACCGGACATCGCCTCGCCCGCCACCGTACGAATAGGCCTGTACGCACAGAAGACCGGTGCGCAGACCGCCAGTTACGCACCACACTGGGAGGAGCTACCTGACCAGGGTAGCGGCCGGGAGACCGCCATCAACGTCGGCGTCGGCCCAGACAAGGCAGACGGCAGAAACCACAGCTACCTCCTCCAGCGCCAGGACAACAGCGCCCAGTGGGAGGTCTTCTACGACTTCAACTCGGTCGGCACCACCACCGGGCAGAAACCCGTCTCCCGGGCCTCCGACGGCAACCGTGTCGACGTCGGCCTGGAGGTCAACCACCCCGAGCACGTGGACGTACCGGTCTTCGAGGACCGGCCCCAGTGGATGGACGAGAACAAGGTCTGGGGCCGCTTCGCTCCCGCCAACACCGCCACCCAGCTCGGCCTCGGCAGGTGCGGCGACCTCCGTCCCGGCAGCACCAGCCCCAACACCGCACCGTACTGCTTCACCGCCCAGCAGACGACGAGCACACCGCCTCCGCCGTCCTTTCCCGTCACGACCTCCTGGAACGTCGGCAAACCGCTGGCCGCACCCGCTCCCCTCGCCCCGGTCACAGCACCCACGCTGGCATCCCCCGTGCTCGAACGCCCGACCGTGTTCAACGGCGTCGACCAGGAAACGCTCCACACCTGCCTGCAGAACACCCCCGACGCCTGCCTGAGCACCGTGCCAGGCCTCGCCGACTGCCTGCGCACCGCCAAACAGTGCAACACCGACCAGCCCGCCACAACACCGCGTCGCAAAGGCGACCGCATCCCCCCGGCACAGACCGCCGACGTGAACCTCGATGACCTCAAGCTGCGCACCGCAGCCGAGTTCGGCGTCCCGCTGGAGTCGCTGCGGGTGCACGCGGGAATCGTTGCCGACGACTCCAGCGGGCGGCGCACGGCCGCACAGTGGGACGCCGACACCCCGCTGTGGGTGGTCACTTCCGATATGCCCACCCACGGCCGGAGCCAGGCAGGCCCCCGAAGCGCAGGCCTCGCCGCGGCCTACACCCAGAGCACAGGCGAGTTCGTCGACGCCTGCTGGGGTTCGGCCTGCCCGCAGTGACACGCGGAGGCCCTCGTCCCGGCCCGGTTCATACCGCCCACAGTCCTGACCAGTCGCCCCTGACTTAGGAGCCCGCTCCGTGAACACCCGACCCGTACGCCGACTCCTGCGAACCGCGGGAACCGGAGTCTGTGCCGTCCTGCTCGCCGCCGGCACAATCGCCGCCGGCCCGCCCGCCCCCCGCGAACCCGCGCCCTTCGTGCTCGTTCCCGCCTCGACCGTGCCCGCTGAGGAACTCGCACGCCTCGGCCGGCCGGTCCCCCTGTCCGAGTACACCGCCGCGCAGCCGGAAACCGGCGTTGGTTCCCCGCCTCAGTACGAGGCCGATGCCGCATCCGCCGACGACCCCGATCTCAAGAAGGAATGCGCCGAACGGGCCGACAAGACCTCGCCCGCGGGCTGGGTCAAGAACCGCTTCGAAAGCTGCGTACACCACCACTACGACGTGGTGCTGCGCAGGACGGACGGCAGCGAGACGATCGGACGCCTCTGGTTCGAGGTCTGGCTCCTCGGCTTCGCCTACGACGGGCAGCGCAGGGTCGACTACGTCGCCAGCGTGGAAGACATCATTGTCGCGCCCGTCGGCAGCGAGGACGCGAAACTGTGGTCCATCGACCAGGAGTTCACCCACCTCGGCGGCCGCGTGACCGACCCTGACACGAAGCGCCGCAGCGACCTCCTCGGCGCGTGGAACTCAAACCCGCTCTGGACACTCACCTACACCTCGCCCGACAACGGCCCCCTGTACGACCAGGGCGACAACCAGATCGTCAACACCACAGTGACCATGTCGATCAACGTCAAGTCGCCCACCGCACCCGCACGGGCGTTCAAGGACGATGACGCCGCACACTCCGACGTCCGCTTCGACTACGCCGGCCCCACAGCCGGCAAGTACAAGGGAACCGTCTTCACCGCCGCCCGGGTCGAACTCGTCATGAGTCTCTCCGACCCCGCAGTGAGGGAAAGCGCACGACACATCTCCGACGCGCAGAACAACCCCGAACGGACCTTCCCCTCCTTCACGGCCAAAACCATCCCCGGAGCAAAGGAACCCCTTCACCGCCTCGTCGACCGAGAGGAGCAGAGGAAGAATCGCGCCGCCGCCATCAAAACCTGCGACGACATCTGGGGCGACTACACGAAGTCCGGCCTGGAGTGCGACGAGTACCCCTTCGCTTCCACCAAGGAAGGTGCGAACAAGGGAGACAGGCGCTACTCCGCACGCCTCATAGACGGCGACGACAACGGCAAGGGCGGCAACATGCTCGGGGAGGTCTACTCCGTCAACCGGCTCTTGAACGGCGACCCCTTCTACGTGAAGATCATCCCGTAGCCGACACCGGTCAGTTCGGAAAGGAAAAGCGGTGACCGTCCTCTTCGAGTTCCGCACCGAAGCGTGGCCCGACAACGGCAAGATCGTGGTGTACGACGCCGACGCCACCATCCCGAGCAACGAAGCCCTCGACAGGAGCCGACGAGATGTGGTCGCCGGGACAGGCACCCAGATCTACATCCACAGCCTTCAAGGCACTTCTCCCGCCGAGATCCTCCTTCGCGTGTGGGACGGCCCGGCACCAGCCGACAGCGCCTGGGAAGCCGAAGGTGAACGCGAGGTCGAACTCGAAACGCCCACCGGATACGTAGTCATCCGCGCGTTCTCACCCGAGATCGCCGGCGACTTCCAGGTGCCACGCCCCGGAGTCTACGAAGGACGCGTCTCCTGGAAGGGACGCCAGGCAGCCGAAGACCAGCAGAGTAGCCTGCGCGCCCAACTGGCCACGTCGGAAGGACAGCTCAACTCGGACGCCGTCTTCGCAGCCCACCACGAGACCCTGGAATCCTATCGGGTCGACCTGTGGTGGACCGCCGAGTCCGAGGACGACGAAGACGACGAATAGACATCACCGGGGTGCGGCGCCGCCGTCCCAACGGAAGCGCCGCACCCCGGTGAACAGATCAACGAAATAGAGAGCAGCGCGGAAGGTAGAGAATCCACGGACCCGAGCCGGTGACTTCGAAAGCCCCGGGGTGCCCGACTACTTGCCCGCTGGTCGGCGAACTCACGCCATCGCCGTCAACATCGAGCGCCTGCCCCCTCGGTCTCGTCCGCGGGTCCGTCCTACGGGGGTGGCGCAGGACCTGCGTCGCGGTGAGCTGGGTGCGGGGCGGTAGCCGCTAGCGGCTACCGCCCCGCACCACGTACGGCGCTTCTCGCCCCTACTCCTCAGCGGCGGCAGCGAGTTCACTGCCTTCCACTTGCTGGCGGATGCTGTCGTACCTGTCGGTCCCCCACTCCGGCGAGGCAGCCAGTTCAGCCTCCACCCAAGCGTCTATGCTCCTGCCCAGTTCCTCGTCGTACGTGTCCATGCGATTACCCCTTGGCAACACCCCAGGTCAGAACTACCTGGTTGCGTTAAGTCACTGGCACCCCGGACAGCAGCAGAGGCAACGCGCACCACAGGGTGGAGCGCCGGCGAGCAGCCTCCACGTGGGTACTGCCCGCAGGGTGCGTGGTTGTCGACTGGTTGCTCCCTTCAAGTAGCAATCGGGTGACCAGCTATTGACGCGACCTACGCGGGATCAGCTCTGACTCTGGTCGTGCGGCGCCTGGGTGGCGCGGTGGGTGTCGAGGGCCGCGAGGAGGCTGGCTGCGGTCTTCGAGGCGTTCGCGTGGGCGCCTTCGTCCAGTTCGGTGCCAAACGGTGTCATCGGTCCCCGGGAGACGACGAGCTGGCAGGCGTCGGGAGACAGCTCGACGGTGAGCGGCGTGCCGGGGAAGACGAAGTGGATGGAGCCGGGGCGGAATTCGCGGACGTACTGGGGGTCGTCGGCTTCGATGTGCGCGGTGTCGGTGTAGGCCTCCAGGAGCGCGGTGCCGGCGAGGGTGAACACGGCGGTCTTGTCGGTGGCCGGGCGGGGCACGGTGTGGTTGCCGGCGGCGATCCGCACGTAGTACGCGTTGTCGCCGTCGCGGCCGATGTACAGGTCAGTGCGGCCGGAGCCGGTGTGCGAGAGCTTGCGGGTCCCGGTCTCGGCCGTGGTGAGCAGGTCGAGGACGGAGGCGGTGACGGCCGGGGCCCAGTTGTCGGGGAGGCCCGCGTCGTCCATCGGGATCTCGCGGGCTCGGCCGGAGAGGCTGAGGAGGTTGGCGACGGCCGGCGGCAGCGGGACGGGGGTTCGGGTCACAGTTCGGTCCTTCCGGTGATGATCCCGTGGGAGCGGAGCATGGCGGCGAAGGCGGCGTGGTGGGCGGGGGTCATGGAGAAGTCCTTGACCTGCTCCATGTCGTCCTTCTTCATCTCGGTGACCATGCCGTTGAGGTCGCAGGCGGGCCACCACTGGTCCTGGCGGGCGGGGCCGGACAGGAAGAGGCTCACGGTGCCGGGCCGCATGATCGTCTGGTGGATGAGCGGGTCGCCGAGCATGTAGTCCGCGCCGGGCTCTTCGATCGAGATGACGGCCGGCACGAGGTCGGCGGTGGTGAAGGGCCCGCCGTCCTTGCCGTCGGTGCGCCGGTGCCACGCCTGGAGGTAGCCGCCGAGGAGGATGTGCGAGTAGATCGCGCGGCGGTGGGTGTGCGGGATCAGGTCGCGCTCGTCGTGCTCGAAGCGGTGCAGGCGCAGGCACCAGCCGCCGGGGCGGTCGGCGAGGACCATGCGCGACATGAGCGGGTGGTGCTCGCAGCGGCCCATCAGCTCCGGCGTGTTCGGGACCGCTTCGACCATGTCGGTCAGCAGCGGCCGGTCGTCGGCGAGCCTGCGCAGGATGCCGCGGGCCCGGGTGGCGCTGTCGCGGGACAGCTGCCAGTCGATGTCGTCCAGTTCGCGGTGGACGTCTTCAACGGTGTGCACCGGCACTCTCCTTGAATTCTGGCTTCGGGTGGGGAAGTTGGGGATCGGACTGGTACCGTCTTCGACCAGTTGATCCTGGTTTGTCCTAGGAGGAGTCATGGCGCTTCTGCCCATGTGGGCGCGCAACGCCGCGATGCCGGTCTACGAGCGGCGCGTTCTGAAAGGCCTGGAGGGTCTGCCCCGGCCCCAGCACATCGGCATCATGCTGGACGGCAACCGGCGGTGGGCGCGGGCGAACGGCCACGGCCACGACGTCGCCGAGGGCTACCGCGTCGGCGGCGCCCTGGTCGAGGAGTTCCTCCGCTGGTGTGCCGAGGCGGGCGTCGGCCACGTCAGCCTGTTCATGCTGTCCGACGACAACCTCGGCCGCCCGGAGAACGAACTCGTCCCGCTGCTGGGCATCATCCAGGACACCGTGACCGGCCTCGCGGAACCCGGGAAGCCGTGGCGGGTGCAGGTGATCGGCTCGCTGGACCTGCTGCCCGGCGACCACGCACGCGCGCTCAAGGAGGCGGCGTCCGCCACCTGCGACCGCGGCGGCCTGCTGGTCGACGTCGCGGTCGGCTACGGAGGACGCCGCGAGATCGTCGACGCGGTGAAGAGCTCGTTCCGCCGCCACGTCGACGCCGGCGGTGACCCGGCCGACTTCGCCGACGTCCTCGACACCGAGGACATCAGCGCCAACCTGTACTCGCCAGCGGGCGCCGACGCGACCGACCTGGTCATCCGTACCAGCGGCGAGCAGCGCCTGTCGGGGTTCCTGCTGTGGCAGTCGGCGTACAGCGAGTTCCACTTCGTCGACGTGAACTGGCCTGCGTTCCGCAAGGTCGACTTCCTGCGGGCGCTGCGGGCGTTCGCTCAGCGCGACCGCCGGTACGGCAAGTAGCCGCCCGGCCTGGCCGGTGCGGCTCACAGGCGCATCCGCTCGTCGCCGAGGATCGCCTCCAGGGCGGCCGGCCAGGCATCGTGCCAGTCGGGGTCCATGTCCACCACGACCGCGCGCCAGTGCGCGGCGATGACCTCCAGCTCGGCCTGCACCCTCCGCTGGAGGTCAAGGTAGGCGTCCCGGGTGGCGTGGCCGCCGACCTGCCCGTAGTGCTCCAGCGGGCCGAGGCCGCCGTGCTGTGCCACGCGCCGTTCGTAGGCGAGTTCGGGGGTCACACGCAGCAGCACCGGGACGGTCAGCGCGGGGTCGGGGCGCAGTACCTCGCGGGCGCAGGCCATGACCTGGGCGGCTTGGCGGTCGAGCGCGGTGCCCTCGTCGGCGTGGTGCTGGACCATGGTGCAGCCTTTGACGACGGCGCGGATCAGGTGAGGGGTGTCGATGACGACCTGGCCCTCGCGGGCCTTCGGCAGCAGGACGCTCTCCCAGTAGGCCAGCGATCCCGCGATCTCGGTGATCGAGGAGGCCAGAACCGTGCGCGGGTTGTTGTAGGCGATGTCGACGCCGGTGAGGGCTCGGGTGATGTGCTTGCCCCGCAGGTCGGCGTCGGGGGCGATCAGGTCGCAGACCTCGGTGCCGTCGGGGGTGCGGGCGCCGGTGTAGAAGGCGCGCAGGGCGCCGTCGTACAGGGTGCGGTTCAGGTCGGCGGTGGGGCCGGTGGGCTCGCCGAGGAGGTAGTGGCGCCGGGGCAGGAACTGCGCGCTGGTGCCGCGGGCGGTCAGGTGGCGGACGAGGCCTTCGGCGAGGACGTCCTTGCCGGAGGCGTCGATGCCCAGCAGGGTGACGATCCGGCCCGGCCGGATGCCGGTGTCCGTGGCCAGCTGGACAGTGTCGGTGGAGGTCATAAGGGTGCCTTCCGGTAGTCGCTGATGGCGCGGTGGAGGTGGCGGCGGGTGAACTCCGGCCACAGGGTGGAGGTGAACCACCAGCGGGCATGGGTGCCCGTCCACAGGAGGAAGCCGGAGGAGCGGTGTTCGCCGCTGGTGCGGACGACGAGGTCGGGGGGCGGCTGCCCGGCGGTGATCTCGGCCGTGATCTGCTCCGGCGTCAGGTGCTCGACGGCTTCGTGCGCGCTGATCCCGCGCTCGGCCACGGTCCGGGCGAGCACGGCCCGTACGGCGCTGACGATCTCCTGGCGGCCGCCGTAGCAGATCGCCAGGTTCACCGTCATCACCCGGCCCGGGCCGCAGGTCTCCCGCTCGGCGCACTCCAGCACGGCCCGCACTTCGCTGGTCAGTCCGGTGGTGGTGCCGAGATGGCGGATCGTCCACCGGTCCTGGAAAGCGAGGCTGCGTACGACCGCGCAGATCACGTTCATGACGATCGCGACCTCCTCGGGGTCGCGGCGCAGGTTGTCGGTGGAGAGCATCCACAGGGTCACGACCTCGATCCCGGCCTGGTCGCACCACCGCAGCACGTCGGGGATGCGGCGGAAGCCGACCCAGTGGCCCTCGGTGACCTTGGGCAGGTGCTTGCGGCGTGCCCAGCGGCGGTTGCCGTCCAGGACCAGTGCGACGTGCCGGGGTGCCGGCCGTCGGCGGCGCAGTCTCACGACGCCCGCTCCGCTCCCCACAGGGTCGACTCGGCGAAGAAGCCGACCGCGTCCGGGTCCCAGCCCAGGAGGTGCCAGGTCGCGGCTTCGTCCCGGGCCTGCTGGGCGCGCTGGCCCATCATGGTGCGCAGCGTCTCGTCCACGCCGTGGGTGTAGGCGATGTCGCGCACCATGTCGATGTCGGCGTCGGTGGCGTCGGTGCGTCCGAGCACGGTGCGCATGTGGTGCTTCTCCCGGATGGTGGCGGCGGCGAGGGCCTCGCGCAGCGGGTAGGAGAGGCGGCCGGCGCGCGCGTCGACGGAGTCGGGCTTGCCGGTGACTTTGGGGTCGCCGAAGAACGAGATGTAGTCGTCGCGGATCTGGCCGAGGATGCCGACGGCCCGGGAGTAGCGGTGCAGCGTGTCGTGGTGCGGCGCGGGGTCGTGTCCTGCGGCGAGCAGTCCCAGCTGGATCGGCGCGATGATGCTGTAGCGGCCGGACTTGTAGTCGGACACGGTGTCCAGGAAGGCGAGGTCGGGCAGGGCGGTGAAGTCCCTTTCCAGGTCGATCATCTGGCCGCAGTACGTCTCCTTTCCGGCGCGCAGGATCACCCTGGTCATGGCCAGCGCGAGATCGGCGGGCAGGTCGGAGGCGGCGATCACGTCGGCGGCCAGGTAGGAGGCGAGGTCGCCGGCCATGACGGTCATGCCCATCGCGTACTGGGGGTGGGCGGGCATCTGGGCGGTGTAGGAGCCGAACGTCGAGCGGATGCCGCGGCGGGTGGAGGAGTTGTCGACCAGGTCGTCGTGGATCAGCAGCGCCGTCTGGAGCAGTTCGATGGCCAGCGCGCCGATGTCGGCGGCGCCCGCCACCGCCTCGGTGCCGGGAAGCCGTGCGGCCTCGTACACGAACGCGGCGCGCTGGCGTTTGCCTCCGGCGAGGGCCAGGTCCGAGACGAGGGAGAGGGCGTTGGGGGTGAACGCGGATTCGGCGGGGTGGTCGAAGGCTTCGCCGAGCTGGATGAGGTAGCTGCGCAAGAGCGGGCCGAAGGTGTCGGCGTAGCTGGTGATGCGGTCCTGGACGGCCTGGGCGGTGGGCGTGTAGCGGGGCGCGGACACGGTGGGGTCACCTTCCGGGGGTGAGGGAGAGGGGCGGGGGCCTTGGGCCGGAACGTGCCGGGCTCGGGGCGCGGGAGAGGGGGCGGGGTCAGGCCTTCGCCAGGCGGGCGATCCAGGGCGCCGGGGCGATGAGCTCGGTCTCGGTCGGGTACAGGTCCTCCCGGTTCAGGGCGGAGCGCAGCAGGGGGAGCCCGCCGGCGGCGACCGCCGCGGTGACGAGTTGCTCGCCGAGGTTGAAGTTCGGGCTGTTCGTCGGCGCTTGCGGGTCCTGCCGCAGCTCGGTGTGGAGGGCGCTGGGCTGCGGCTCGTGGGGCAGGGCGCCGATGACGCCCTGCCCGCACAGCTGCTTGGAGGCGAGGCGTTCGACGTACTGGGCGTGCCCGAAGGTGAGGGCGGCGGGGACGAGGTGCTGCTCGGGCGGCAGGCCCGCGGCCGCGTCGCGGAGCTTGCACGTCAGCGGGGCGTAGGCCAGCTCGGGGCGCAGGGCGTACTGGGAGAGGTGGGTGAGCTGGTGCGCGAAGATCGTGGTCAGCTGGCGGCCCGTGGGGTGGAGGTGCTCGTCGTAGACCTGCGGCATGAAGGTGAGTTCGGCGCCTCCGTTCTCGTTCCACATGATCGCCGCCGGGGAGGTCGGGTAGAGGCGGGAGACCATCGCCTCGGTGTAGGCGCGCGTCTGCGCGTTCATGGCGGTGATCGCGGCGTCGGTGAACGTGCCGGTCGGCAGGTCGCCGACGGCGAGGGCGAACATCAGCCCGGCGTGCTCGACCTGCCGCTGGACGAACTGCTCCGGGGTGACCGGGCAGGCGACGACGCGCGCGGGCAGGGGGAGGCCGGACAGGTCCGCAACCAGTGGTGCGGCGGCCTCTATCAGGCCGCAGTAGCGGGCGTAGTCGACGGCGGCGGCCTCGGCGTCGTTGCGGAACGAGAAGGTGGTCATCGTGGCTCCAGAACTCTGAACAGGCGTTTCAGGCGGGGTTGGACAGGCGGGGCCGGTGACCGGGGCGCCCGGTGGGGAGGGAGTCGGCGCCGATCAGCCGCAGCGCCGGGAAGCCGCTGCCGGAGTGGGTGAGCTGGAGCAGGGTCCAGCCGTTCCAGGTCGCGGCGCGGGCGGTCAGGCCGTCGTGGCGTGCCTCCACGGCGCGGGCCAGTGCGCCCGGAGTGGCGAGGTAGGAGGGGCCGGTCCTGGGGGCGCCGGGCAGAGCTTGGCGGACGAGCCGGGCCGGGGTGGGCCCGCCGGGGGCGTGGACCTCGGTGCGCACGCCGTTGTCGTACAGCGCGGTGGTGGAGGTGTAGCGGCGTGGGTCGCCTCCGGTGCCGGCGGTCAGGGTCGGCGAGGCGGGCTGGTCGACGAGCAGCAGGACGGGGATGCCGGTGCGGGCGACGAGGGCGGCCGCGTGGTCGCCGGGTGCGGTGCGCGGGTCGCCGCTCACGTCGTGGCCTCCGGCTGTGTCTGTACCGCCTGGGCGGCGTTCGGCGCCCAGGCCCAGGGGAACGGCGGGAGGCAGGAGTGGCCCGTGATGGTGGCCAGGCGGCGGTCGGCCTCGGGCTGCAGCTCGGGTTCCGCGAGCGCGAACTCGGCCCAGTTGAGCCACGCGTTGAGCGCGAACTCGGGGGTCAGCACCTCCCGGTAGATGCGGCCGCCGTCCAGGGCCGTCACGTCGGCGCCGTACGCTGTCACGAACTCGTCGTACTCCCCCGCCGCTTGGCCGAAGACATCGCGCCGCCAAGCCCCCGCCGCCTGGTCCCGCCAGCGGTGCCCGATCGAGGTGCGCTCGAAGTCGATCAGCGCCGGACCCTCGCCGGTGAGAATGCTGTTCCCCACTCCGACGTCGCCGTGGGTGACGCACCGCTCGGGCCACCGCACCGTCCTCCAGGCCTCCCTGGCCTGGGCCAGCAGCGCGCGGACCCGGGACAGCTGCTCAGGGGACAGGGTGCCGGCCGGGAGGGCGGCGATACGCCGGGCCAAGCCGGGGAACGGGTTGAACACCGGCACGCCGATGTGCTTCGGGACCTCCAGGTCATGCAACCGGCGCAGCACCGCGCCGAGTTGGCTCCAGGTCGGACGCTCGTCTCCGAGGTCTTCGGCGAAGGTCACCTGCGACACGTAGCGGCCCATGTGCGGCACCGGGTAGGCGTCGCGGCCCACCGGCCGTGCGGCGGGGATGCCGTTGCGCAGCAGCCACAGGGCGATCCGGGTCGGGAGCAGGGCGTCCTGGAAACGGGTGCCGGGGGCCCAGACCTTGGCGACGGCTCCGGACTTGGGCAGGCGCCAGGTGTGGTGGGGGCCACCTTGGAGCAGGGTGGCTCCGCGCGGGTCGAGGCCCTGGCGTCGCGCGGTCGTGAGGACGATCTCGCGGCTCTCCTCAGGCGTCACAGCTCGACCCCCAGACGCTCCGCGATGGTGGTGATGTCGGCCAGGTCTGCCGGGGCGCCCGCGCACAGGCCGCGGGCGCGGCGGAGCAGGCCGGCCCCCGCGGCGGTGCCGCTGGAGATGACGTTGTTGATCACCACAGCCTCCGCCCCGGGAGGTCTGCGGCCGCGGCCCGTTCCAGCATCTCGATGCTGGTGTCCGGCGCCAGCGCCCGCTCCAGCGCCATCCCCGCCCGGCGGAGCGCGCCGTCCTGGTAGGTGATGTCGCACAGGCCCGAGGACGCGGTCACGGCGCGGCCGCCGGTACGCAGCACGGCGACGTCGTGGGTGGCGAGGTAGCCGTCGTCGTCGGGCAGAACGGCCACTCTGAGTGCGGTGGTGCGGGCGAGGTCGGCGAGGTGGAGCATCTGCTCGGCGTGGACGGCGGCCCCTGCGAAGCGGCTGGCGAGCGCGCTCCAGGACAGGACCACCGTCGCCTCCGGTGCCCCTGGGCGGCGCAGGCGTTCCTCGAACGCGGCGGCCTGCTCGGCGCCCACCCCCAGCTGCCAGGCACTGGCGGCATCCGGGTCGAGCAGCAGGTCGGCTCGGTAGATCCGGCACAGGGGGCACCCGGCCTCCAGCACGGGCGCGACCTGGGGAAGTGGAACGTCGCCCGGCACACGCAGTGCGGGGGCGTCGAGGGACGCGGCGATCGCGTAGGCGGGGGTGCGCAGTGCCGCGGGGACCAGGACGGCCCCGAGGAGGAGCACGGAGTCGGCGCTCTGTTCCAGGAGCTGGTAGCGGTGCGGGCGGCCGGGACCACGGTCGATGGCGTAGCCCGGCCGGGCCAGTTCGGCGTCCGTCAGGAGCTGGTGGACATCGGCGGCGGCGGCCGCGCCCGCGCCGTAGGCGTGCAGGTAGGCGCCGAGCCGGCCACGGTGCGCGGCCTCGCGCAGAGTCGTACCGGTACCGGTCTCCAGGTCGGCGATGGTGCCGCCGTCCGCACGGAAGGCGGCGGGAAGGCGGGCGGCGATCTGAGCCCAGGACAGGTCCTGGCATTCCCGCAGGTGCCGTAAGTGCGCGCCTAGGACGGTGTCGCCCAGGCGCGGGCCCACCCACGGCACGTCGGGAACCGGCCGCCCGGGCTCCAGCGCGCAGCTCATGGCCAGTCGCGGCACGGCGGGTTCCAGGGCTCGTAACCGAGGCGGTCCCGGGCACACGGACGCTGGCGGGCCGATCGCGTCGGCGGATCGCCCACCGTCCACCGGCGCGTGGCTGGCGATCTCGTCCAGGCACAGCGCCATCAGGCATACCCGGCGCACGCGGCCCACCGCCGCCGCATGGTCACCCTCCTCCAACTCGGCCTCGGCGTCGCGCAGTTCGTCCGCCAGCAGGTCCATCAGCGCGGCCCGGGGGTCCATGGGGTCGGCGCGCCGCAGGCGCGCGGCCGTGCGCGTAACGGACGCGGCCAGCCGGTCCAGCGCCGGACTGGTCAAGGTGGGCCCGCCCAGCGGGGGAAGCTCGGCCGCGATCGCCTCGGCCGCCTCGTCCACGGACAGCAGCGGCACGCCGTCCTCGAACCGCGTCTGCGGCCTCAACTTCGGCGCGGCCAGCCTCTGGAAGGCCTCGTAGGCGGTGCCGTTGGCCATCACTGGCTCCTGGGGTTCGTCATCGTGCGGGATGAATGGGAAGTCGTAGGCCGGGACCGGGCGGCAAGCCGTGCCGCCGATCGGCTGGGTCGGGCATGGTGGTTCCCCGCTGCCGACCGCACTCAGGGGCGGCGGTTGGCGGCGGGAGGGGATCAGGGGCCGAGCCGGTAGCCGCCGGCCAGGAGCGCGTTGCGGGCGACGGCCACCTCCTCGGCGAGGCGGTACGGGTCGGTGAGGACGGCCGAGCAGCCGGGAAGGGCCCGGGGCGGGCACAGCCATTTCCGTCCGTCCGCGCGGCGGCTGGGCGGCGGAATTTTGATCATCCGGGACGAGACCCGACTCCCGTCGATCAGCTTGGCGTGCGGGCCCTGCCACACGGCCGGGGCGATGGGCACGAAGATCTCGACGACGTCCTCCGTGTGATCGATGAGCGCCGGGCCGACGAGGCTGTGGTCGCTGTCGAGCAGCGCGCGCACGGCCGCGCGGCCCAGCGGCTCCGGAAGCCTCACCACGGCGAAGGCCCGACCGGCCGGGACGGGCACCGCCCGTCCCCTCGCCCACGCCCTGCGGGTCGCGTCCGGGTCGCTGGTCTGCGCACCGATCCAGCGCATGCCCTCGACCACCTGCCGCGCGAGCAGCACAGTCGGAACGATCGCGGTCAACTTGTCCTCCATGCATGCGAGTTCGATACAAGGCCCGGGCTGGCCGCCGGGACCGAGCGGTTCAGGGCGGGGCGCGCCCGACGCAGCGCGACAGCGAGGTCCGAGTGGCGGGTCAGCGTCCCGCTGCCGTCCGGCTGGACCAGCCACTCCAGGGAGGCGACCCGCCCAACTCCCGGCGCCGGCAATGCGACCAGCGGCGGGTCTCGGCCGTCCGCCAGGGCGGTCAGCAGCACGGTGGACCGCATCTGCCAGGCGGCTCCGGGCCTCACCGGCACCAGCCAGGAGCTGGTCTCGGCGCCGTGGTCGTACAGGACCGGGCCGATCACCTGGCCGCTGCCGTGCAGCTCGTCCACGACCGCCCGGGTCAGGGCCGTGCCGACGACGATCACAACGTCGAAGCGGCAGCTCACCGGCAGCAGAGCGGGGCCGCCGCGTCGCCAGCCCGCTTGGATATGGCCGGGTCTGCTGCTGACTCCGGCGAGCCATCGGCCGCCGAGCACGTGGGGCGGGACCCGGGCGAGAGTGCGCATCTCCTGTCCTTCTTCTCTGGGTTCGAGGGCGCGGCCCGGCCGCCCCGGGCCGGGGGCGCAGTGGGGCGGCCGGGCGGCCCGCCGCCTTCCCGTGCTGCGGGTTGGGGAAGGCGGCGGGGCGGGTGTGGAGGCCGAGCACCCTTGCTCGGCCTCCACGCGCGGTTCGACGATCGGAACCGCGCCACCCGCTTCGGGGCGGACTGTGGCGCCTACGCGGCGCGGAATTCCCTCGCACGGCGGTTCAACCGCCCCACCGTAGTCAGCCTTCGGCGCGTGAGGGCGGACATCTTCAATGCGTGCAGCCTCGGCTGCACCAAGACCGGCTCCTCCGGCTGCACTTCCGCGTTCGCGGTGGCTTGACCGAAGGTCGGCGGCATCTCCTGTACGGCAAGCTCAAACCACACGGACCAGCCGGCCGCCCGGCCCTCGTCGTCGAGGCGCTGGCCCCAGCCGATCTCGTCGGCGTAGCCGTCCACGACCACGAGACCGCGGCCACCAGTCGCGTCCGGGTCGTCGCTGCCGATCATCGCCGGCACGGTCACACCAGGGTCGGTGATGGTGATCCGGAGTCGGCGGCGGACCTGGTCAAGCTCGGCGTCAATCGTCAACTCAACCTCGGTGCTGGAAAGTTCGACACAGCCGTACTTGATCGCGTTGTCGAGGAGTTCCGACGAGGCGACTCGAAGCGCGTACGCCCGATCGCCGTCGAGGACGATGCCAGCCTGGACAACCCGGTCGGCAATCAGCTTGCGGGTGGCGCCGATCGACGCCGTTCCGAGCCGGACATGGAGTTGTAGTACGCGGTGCAGCATGACGGTTCCTCCGGGCCGCAAGGCGGCATCAGGTATTGCCGGGGAAGCGGCCGTAGTGGTCGCGTGTGGCCGTCGCGGTGGATGGCCTTTGTCTCGGTCGGGGCACGAGAGTGTCGGCCTGACGGCCGGCTGCGGGCTGCTAGCCCTGCCTGCAGGCCGCGAACGACGAGTAGTTGCAGGCCAGCATCGGCGAGTTGCTGGCGGCGGACGGTCCGCTCGCTGACGGAGCCCAGGTGTGCCATCGACGGCAGAACGACTCCGTACAAACCAGGGTGGCCCGTGATCTCGTCGAGGTCGCTCCCGGTGACCACCCTCGTGAGGTTGAGCTCCCGTTGGACGCAGAAGTCGGCGAGGACCGCGGCAAGGACCGCATACCGCACAGGCTTCCCGCGAGACAGCCGCAACAGGCCAACCACGTGCGGCGGCGGTACGGACCGCTGCTCGGTGAGTTCCACTCTCGGGCCTCCGCTCTGCTGGCCGGGCGACTCAGCTGTTCCAGCGTGACGCCCGGGCGACCGGAGTGAAATGCCTTGCTGTGGCAGTTGCGTGGCAGTTCCGATACACCGGCTGGTCGCGGGGTGCTTCGATGGTCGCCGAGCGAGGAGGTGGTCATGGCATCGGTGCTTGAGTGGACCGGGGAGGAGGCTCGGGCGCTGCGGCGTGCGAGCCGCCTCAGCGTTCGGGACTTCGCAGCACTGCTAGGTCTCGCCGTACGGACGGTGACGAACTGGGAGCGCCTGGGCATCAAGACGCGACCGCGTCCGGACACTCAGGCCATCCTGGATACGGCGTTGGCCCGCCTCGACGCCGTTGCGATGCTGCGGTTCGAGGCACTGTTGGCCCAACAGGGCCGGGCGCCGGCGGCACCGGCGCCGGAAGGTCCCCGGTTGTGGGAGTACGAGACGTGGTCCGAGGACATCGAGCGGGCCATTGCAGCAGCGTCTCGACAGGACTTCGTCGTCGCATCGAACCTGCTGGAGCGGTGGCGGACCCGGTGGCCGGCACGCGAGCTTGATGAACGGGGCTTGTACCTGTTCGCACGGACGACCACGCTGGCCGGTGACCTCCAGCGGGACCGCGGTGTGCTGCTCGGCCCGTGGTCGGCCTCGCGCTCGTACGCGGACGCCCGGTCGGTGTTCACGCAGCTCGGCATCCCGCGTCGGGTCGCGCAGCTCGACCTGTCGCTCGCCGTCGTCGCGGAGATGTCCGGGGACCTACAGGGCGCCGCCTCCCGCTACGACGAACTGTCCAACGATGTGCGGCTGAGCAGCCGCGACCAGCTGAGGGCGCGCCTGTGGGTCGGCACCGCGCTGGACAAGCAGGGTCTCCACAATGCCGCGATGCCACTGATGGCTGCCGCGATCCGGGGATTCGAGGCGGCAGACGAGCAGGAGGACTGGGCGACCGCGCACCAGAAGCTGGCGCTCGCGCACCGCGGCGCCGGTGATCTCGGGGAAGCCACGAGGCTGATCTCGGTAGCACAGTCAGCCGGCACTGGCCCCAGCCCGTTACACCAGGTGCGACTGGCCACCGCGCACGGTCACGTCCTGCTGTCCGACCGGGCGACCGCCGACGAAGGACTCGCGGTGCTCGACAAGGCGGCGGCCACGGCTGCCACGTACGGTATGAGCCACCAGCTCCGCAGCATCGAGGGCATCCGCAAGGGCTTCGAACTGGGAGGTGGAGCCGTCAAGTTCAGGTAATCAGGAGAGATACGTGACCGGCACGACGAAGCGCGAGATCACCGACCAGCAGTGGGCGGACACCACACTGCTGTGGGACTACCAGCAGATGGGGCACGACCTTCGGCCGTGCGACGTAGCGATCGGGCTGGGCTCACACGACCTCGGGGTTGCAGCGGAGACGGCCGACCTGTACCTGCGCGGCCTGGTGAAGCGAATCGTGTTCACCGGCGGCCCGAACCCCAGTCGGCCGGACCACTTCCCCCACGGGGAGGCGGTGCACTTCACCGAGCACGCCATCGCCCTCGGCGTGCCCCAGAGCGCGGTGCTGATCGAACCGACGGCCCGCAACACCGGTCAGAACATCGAGTTCAGCCGGGCGGTGCTGGCAGCCGCCGAGGTACCCGTGTCGTCGGTGCTGCTGGTGTCCATGCCGTACATGGAGCGGCGAGCCTTCGCGACGTGCCGCCAGGTGTGGCCCGAGGTCGAGGCGGTGTGCGCCTCCACCCCGATGGACCTGCACGACTACGTGAAGACGATCGGCGACGAGAGCCTGGTCATCGACTCCCTGGTAGGTGACCTCCAGCGGGTCATCGAGTACCCCCGACTGGGCTTCGCCGTCGCCCAGGACGTACCCGGGAGTGTGCTCGATGCGTACCAGCGGCTCATCAACGATGGGTTCACCAGCCGCCTTCTCAGCTGACCGACTGCCCATCACGGGCGCAGGGCCGGTGTGTGCCATCCACCAGCCGAACCTGCTGCCGCGGCTGTCCACGGTGGCGAAGCTCTTCGCGGCGGACGTGTGGGTGGTGCTGGACGACGTCCAGTTCGCCCGCCGCGACTACCAGCACCGCGCCCGTCTCGGCTCGTTGAGCAGCGACTCCACACGGTGGGTTTCCCTGCCCACGCACCTGCCGGACGGCAGGGCCACCCTGATCCGGGACGCCCGCCTCGCCGATCCGGCGCGAGCCCGCCGCCAGCTGGAGGGCGTTCTGCGGGAGCAGTACCGGCCGTCGCCGATCTGGCCTGCCTTCGCCGAGCAACTGAGCTCGCTGCTCGACCTATTCGATGCCACCGACCGGACTGCCGAGATCACCGAGGCGTCCACGCTGCTGCTTCTCGGCACGCTGGGCTGGACCGGTCGGGTGGTGCGCAGCAGCTACCTGGCGGCCGGGGCCGGGCGCACCCAGCGGCTGGTGGACCTGTGCCGGTCGGTCGGCGCGAGCGCCTACCTTTGCGGCACGGGCGGCAGCCAGTACATCGAGCCGGACCGGTTCACCAACGTCGGGATCGGGGTGCGGCAGTTCACCGTGCCGGCCACAGGAGTGTGGGCAGGTGCCCGGTCGCTGAGCGCGGTGCACGCCATGCTGCTCCACGGACCGCGCCTCGTCGGGGAGACCATCCGCGAGAGCGCCATGTGGGCCGGTGGATCACACCCGAACTCCTTTGCCCAGGCGGGCCGGGCGCACGGATGACCAGGGTGAACGCTCAACACGCCGCGCCAGACCTGTGGCACCACTACGGCCGCACCCGCAGCGACACCGACCGATCGGTCCCCGAGGAGTTCTCCTGGATCTGGGCCCAGGACGGCGGCCCGGGGGCCGAGGTACTGGGTGACCTGACCGGCCTCGTCGCGGCCGACCTCGGGGCGGGCACCGCCCGACACGCCGCATACGTCACCGCGCACCACGAGCCGGCCCAGGTCGACGCCGTCGACGCCTCCCCCGCCCAACACGCCATGGCCAGCGCCCTCTACGGCCACCTCGCGCCCCACCTACGCACGGTGCACGCCGACGCGGCCGAGCACCGGCACCGGCAGCATCCGCCGTACCCTCCAACGCACCCCCACCGGCGGCCTCACCACTCTGCCCACCAAGACCATCAGCTCGGAACGCCGCATCGCCCTCCCAGCCCCTTGCATCACCTCGCTCCGCGCACACCGTGACCGGCAGGCCCGCGAGAAGCAGCAAGCCGGCGCCGAGTGTATGGACAACGGCCTCGTCTTCACTCACCTGGACGGCCACCCCATCGAACCCGCCACCCTCACCCGCCAGTTCAACGCGCTCCTCCGACGCTCCCGCCTGCGGGCGATCCGATTCCACGACCTGCGGCACTCAACCGCGACCTTGCTGCTGGAACAGGGCGTCGAACTCGTCGTCATCAAGGAACTTCTCGGCCACGCCCACATAGGCGTCACCGCGACCGTGTATGCCCACGTCCGCCTCCGCCTCCAGCGCGACGCCATCGACCTCCTCGGCCGTACCCTCAGCAAGTCCTCCGAGGCCGTCACCAACCCCGACGACAGCGACGGCCCGCCGCTTTGTGCAGTACCCGTCCGCTGACGTTGCCGTCAACTACTGCCGTCAAACGCTCAGGGGCCCCATCGGAGACGCTTCCGATGGGGCCCCTGAGTTTCATCTTCGAGCCGCTTTCGAGGATGTCCATGGAGTCGCTTGAACCACTCCATAAGAGTCTCTAATTCTCGAAGATCACAACTCAGTCCGGCAGTGGCTAAGCCAGGTCAATGACGATTGGCTCTCCCGAGTTCAAGTAGAGGACATATCCGGCTTCCTCGTCCGAGAGATCGGAAACAGGACAAACCCCGAGTGCCCATGTCGGCCGAGGCGTCCATCCGAAATCAGCGGGCGGATCGTACTGGTCAATGGCGACCACTTGAACCTCGGTTGGCGGGATTCCCAGCATGCAGGTTCCCCCAGTCGAAAGCTCGGACGGGTCGGGCTCCAGCCTCCACGGGGTATTGCGCCAATCCCAGTGGTCAGGATCGCGCGAGAATCCAACCGTTCCATCCCAACGACTCTTCGACTCGTCGTCGATCTCGCGCCACGGCCACTCAATGAAGACCCGAGTGGCGGTCACGGAAGATACATGCACGTCAACCGGCTCAGCCGAGAGGATCAGGCGATCGCCGCAGGCAAACCCTTCGGCGCTCTCATGTCTAACTCGCCTCATTGTTACCACCCTTCAGACCAGAACAGCGAGAACGGCGATTTATCCGCATTCCCACCACGATATCCGGCGCCACCGAACATCAGACCCTTTGAATCCAGGCGGCCATAGCAGATATCCCAGCAGATATTTCGGGAAGTGCCCCCGAAGCCAACAATCTCATTTGGCCCGAGACCATTCAGGATAGTTTCCTCCGCATGCCCGCGACCCTGAACGAACTCTTCCCCTGGACGCAGGGTCCAGGTAGATGGCATCTCTCCCGGACCGTTGATGGCAATCCGGTTCACCCAGGTCTTCGTCTCGGTATTAAAGACACCGATCACTGCGGTAGTGCCATGCTGATCCGCGTTCGGATAGTCATTCCGCATACCCTGGAGTTCCTCAGCCCTGCCCCGTGCGCCAATTGCATCTAGTTCGCCGGGTCCGCACTCATTATGCACAAGCACCGGCGTGGTCCCCGCCAGCACATAGTACGTGTGACGGTTGGCTACGGTGAGGTTGTACATGGCCTGCTGGCCAACAACCTCGAAAACTGCCGCAACAGTGGCCTCACGGCCGTCATCGGTCTTGAGGGAGTGACCCTGCAGGAGGGCAGCTGCGGGCACCCAGCCTTGAGCGGTTACATCCCAGAACGGGTGCTTGGAGGTAGTGTGGATGATCGACTTGGTGGTGCCTGACTGAATGGTGACATCAACGAGGTCATTGTCGTTGTGTCTCCAGGTGGCAGTAACAGTTTGGCCCCCACTTTCACCTGTTTGTGGATTCGCTGCTTCTACTTTCTCCCCGGCCTTGATCTCGCTGATCTCGCGAGAGCTCCCGTCCGACATGAGGACTGGCGTCGAGGCGGCAAAACTGCAGACCCCAAAACGGCCAGCGGTCTCCGCTTCCAGCATTTCTGCACGAGAAGCGGTAGAGATCTCAGACAGCTCGGCGGCTTCGCCGGGCCCACCGAGCCCCCCGGTCGCTACGGCCGCAAACCCAATACCACTCTTCTTGCCATTTTTGAAGCTCTTCGAGTTGGTGTTTGCGTGCCTATTTACTGTCGAATGGATCTTTTTGGTTACCGGCTTGACGATCGGGTCGGCAAACCCCATAGCCCCAACGTCCAGCACCGAGATCACATTCTCTGCGACCCCTTCTCCAAAGCCCCAGAGGGAGTCTGAGATCGTGCCCTGTTCCTGTTTGGGAGTTGGAAGGTCGGCAGAGCAGCCTCCGGGGGTGCAGACCTGGACGTTGTCGGATTCGGGCTGAGGCTGACAGAAGGGCCCTTGGCATCCTCCGCACTGAGTCGCCATTCCGGTACTGCAAGGTGCAAGTCCGGTGGGGTCGCTGAGGTTGACGGGGTTGTTGTTGCTGTAGGCGTACGGGTTCCACTGCTGGGGATCAGCCAGGTCGATAAGGGGGTCTACGCTGAGGAAGCGGCCGGTGGTGGGTTGGTATTGGCGGGCGCCGAGGTTGGTGAGACCGGTGGCGTCGTCCTTGGTGCCGCCGACGAAGCCCTTGTCGCCTGCCCAGGTGGTGGGCTGGGTGCCGCGGGGGTTGCCGAAGGGGTCGGAGGGGCGTCGGGTCTCGGTGAGGGTGGTGCCGTCGATGGCGAAGGTGCCGGTGCCGTGGTGGTCGGCGATCTGGTAGGTGGAGTTGCCGCCCTGGCGGACGAGGGTGATGCCGCCGGGGATTTGGTAGGAGCGGATGCCGGTGACAGTGTTGGCGTTGGTGTCGTAGACGAGTTCGTCGCCGCCGAGGTTGATGGTGGTCTTGCCAGGGTCGCGGCGGATGAGCTGGTTGCCGCCTGCGTCGTAGAGGTAGGTGGTGGGTCCGGCGGTGCCGGTCTTGGTGTAGGAGGCGAGCTTGTTCTCGCTGTTCCAGGCCAGGGTGGCGGTGCCGGAGGTGTCGGTGACGGCGGTGGTGTTGCCCATTGCGTCGTACTGGGCGCTGCTGCCGGTGGTACCGGTCGGCGCCGTGGTGGTGGAGCCGGTCAGGGCGTGCGGTCCGCCGGTTCCGCCGCCGGTGTTGGCAGCGGTGGTCGGGGTGTTGACCGTCCCGGCGGCTGGGTAGGTCTGGTTGGTGGTGGTGTCCTTGGTGGTGTTACCGGACGGGTCGTGCTGGACGAGCTGGGTGCGGTTGCCGGTGAGGTCGTAGCCGTAGCTCTGCCAGTACGCGGCAGGTCCGCCGACCGTGGTCCTCAGCGGTGCCTGGGCGCCGCTGGTCGGGGTGGAGTTGGCGCACGCGCCGATTCCGCCGACCGTGGGCTGGGCGGCTTGGGTGAGTGTGCCGGTGTCGGTCCAGGCGGTGGTGAGCCGGCCGAGGTAGTCGTAGCCGAAGCACTGGAGGTCGGTGGATGACGGGGTGTTGTCCGGGATGTTGCGTATCCCGGTGAGCTGTCCGGCCTGGTTGTAGGCGTAGGTGAGCTGCTGGACGGCGCCGGTGGCGGCGGTCTGCTTGTCGACGAACTGCTGCAGCGGTCGGCCGGTGGACTCGTCGTAGGTATTGGTGACGACGATCTGGGTGCCCCAGGGGTTCACCGTGGAGCGGATGTTGCGTCCGTAGGCGTCCCAGTCCGAGGACAGGTCGTAGGTGGCGCCGCCGACGGCACCGTAGGAACGTAGCGGGCCGTAGGAGTCGTAGGCGTAGTGGAGCGATTCCTCGGCGATGTCGCCGACGGCCGAGCGGTCGTCGTCGGTCAGCGCGCCGGTGACCGGGTCGTACTGTGCCTGGTAGGTGTAGGTGAAGGGGGTGGTTCCCTGGCCGATTTCGGTGCCGGGGATGGTGGTGGTGATGTTGGTCGGGTGGTAGGCGGTGTCGTAGGCCAGCACGGACCTGGTGTAGGTGATGCCGGTGGCGCCGTTGACGTAGCGGGTCGAGGTTGCGGGCTTGCCCTTGACGACGGTGTCGTAGGTGAAGCCGGTCAGCTGGTTGGCCGGCGCGACCGTACCGGAGAAGGTGCCCGTCACGCGGCCGAGCAGGTCGTAGGTGTAGGCGATGGTCTGCCCACGCGCATCTGTGGCGGTTGCGAGCTGGCCTGCGGTGTCGTAGCTCTTGGTGCTGGTCCCGGTGTCCGGGTCAGTACCGGTGATCTCCCGGCCGCGCTGGTCGTAGCCGTGGGTCCAGGTGTTGCCCGCCGCGTCCTTCTGCGCTGCGAGGTGGCCGTCGGCCGTGTAGGTGTAGGAGGTGATGTCGGCGTCGGCCGGGTTGCCGGTGGCGGTGGCGGTCTTGTACTGCCACAGCTGGGTCTTGTGGCCGCGCGCGTCGGTGACCGTCGAGGCAGGTGTGGCGCCCGCGGGCGGTGTGACGTCGGTCCGGTCGACGCCGGGGTAGGCGGTGGTCGTCGTGGTCTGGGTGACCCCGTAGGCCACGAACTGCTGGGTCACCGGGCGCCCGAGGCCGTCGTAGACGTTGTAGGTCTGGCCCGGGACCTTCTTGGTGTCGGTCTCGAACAGTGTGGTGCTCGGCGCCCCAAGGTCGTTATACCAGGGGTTGTTGGACCTGGTGACGCGGCCCTGGGAGTCGTACACCGTGTCGGTGATCAGCCGGCCCTTGTAGGCGGACAGTGCCGGTGTCGACTGGGACTGAACGGCCCGTCCCTTACCGTCCATGATGTCGATCTTGACGGCGTAGGCGGCGCTAGCCTGCAGGTCCGAGGTGGTCACGGTCGGAGCCACAGCGGCGCCGTTGACCACGCCCGGGAGGGAGTAGGTGAAGGTCCTGTTGGCGCTGGCCTTGGTGTCCCGGCCGGGCAGCCACACGGCGGTCGCGCGGCCGAGTTGGTCGTAGGCCCCGGTGGTCGTGAGGCCGTTGGTGTCGGTGGCGGTCAGCGGCAGTGCGCGGGCGGTGTCGTACGTGGTGGTGGTAGCCCGGCCGTTGGCCGCGTCACTCGCACCGGCGGGCGCCGGGGTGGTGACGGTGACGCTGTTGGGCAGTTCTCCCGGGGCGGCCGCCGTGTAGGCGGTGGTGACGGTCGCACCGTTCGGGTGCGCGCTGTCGGTCGCATTGGGGTCGGTCGCGCTCGTCGTGCGTCCGTAGCTGTCGTACGTCGCGTTGGTGGCGCTGAACTGCGGTGTCCCGGACGAGTCGAAGTGGTCGAGGGTCAGCGTGCTCGTCGCATCGTGCGCTGCGCCGAGCTGGCCGAAGGCCTGTCCGTCGTACAGGGTCCGGGTCCAGGAGACGGTGTTGGACGCCGCAGCGGTCGCGGTGCACGCGTTGGCGCCGGAGACCGCCACCGTTTCGGAGGACACCTCCTGGACCTGCGGGTTCGCACTGGTGGCCGCGTATGCGGTGCGGGTGCAGATGTCCGGGAGACCGTCGGCGCTGTTGAGTGAGGTGGTGACGCGGTTGGCGTGCGAGGGGTCGGTCGTGGTGGTGGTGGTGCTGGCCTGCCAGGTCCCGTCTGTCTTGAGCGACTTGGTCGTACTGGCCGTCGTGGTGGTCGCGTACTGGGCGAGGAGCGCGGGGAAGTTCGTGCCCTGATTGTGGGTGGCGGTAGTGATCGGGCCACCGCTGAAGGACTTCACCGTGTAGCTGGTGACGGTTCCGGACGGGTCGGCGCTGGTGTAGGTGTCGCTCTCGCGGATCTGACCCGAGAGCCAGTCGGAGTCGGTGGCCCCGCCACCCATCGGGCCGGCGGCCTGGACACTTCGGCTGGTGCCGTTCGCGAGAACATCTCTGTCCATGCCCTGGTAGAAGCTGGTCGACTTCTTCGACTGTGGTCCGTCGCTGCCGCTTCCGGAGACCGCGGTGACGGAGGCATAGCCGCGGAACTGGTCCCAGGTGCGGTTCTTGTCCTGGGTCGTAGGCGAGTCGTTGCGGTGCCAGGCGGCCTTTCCGTAGGTGTAGTTGGTCACCATCGGAATCGAGTGCGGGGTGCCCGGGTTCACGGTGACGCTGGTGACCGGGTACTTCTGGAACCAGTCGTCCACCGGGGCTGCGCCGGCGACGGAGCCGGGCGGGTTCCACTTGACGTTGTAGCAGGAACGGGTGTCGCTGTCGGCCGTGGCCGGCATGACGTTGTTCAGCCGCGAGCAGTCGGCGGGGGCGTAGTTGACGCCGATGGTGCTGCCGGTCTCGGTGGTGATCAGCTGGATGCGGGGCCGGTTGTAGTTCGGCGGGGCGGGGACCAGGTTGGTGCCGTCCACGCGGTTGGGCAGTAGCTGTGAGGTGAAGGAGACCGGGGGCAGGGTGATGGAGCCGCCGGTGGCCTGGGTGTCCTGGCCGGTGCGCTGGATGGAGGCGAGCCAGGGGACCTGGGTGTTCTCGGTGGCGTTCTGCACGTTGATGAACGTGTGGTTGAGCGCGTAGGAGTCCACGCTCTGGTAGGTGCCGTTGACCTTCACCTGGGTGGTGATGGAGGCCAGCCACTTGGTGGTCCAGAACGTCGGGCCGTAGACGGAGCAGGGGTTGGTGGCGTCGCACTGCTGGTCCAGCGGGACGTCCGGCCAGTTCCCGGCGTTGGCAGTGGTGCGCTGGGAGGGGTCGCAGGCCGCGGTGGAGGTGAGGCACCGCTCGGAGGTGTTGAACACGATCTTGGCGGCGGGGTTGTAGGCGCCGTTGTTGTTCAGCTGGTCCGAGAGGAGCTGGCCGTAGCCGATCGTGGCGGGCACGCCGGCGCGGGTGTAGGCAGCGGGGGTGCCGTTGCCGTTGTTCTGGGCGCCGCCGCGGGAGTAGTAGTTCGTCTCGGGCGCGTAGGTGTAGGTGGTCAGGTTGCCGTGCGGGTCCACGACGAAGTCGAGGTTCCAGCGCCAGGCGCTCTGGCACCACGAGCCCTGGCCCTTGGCCGGGTCGTAGCAGGGGTCACCGCTGTTGGGGGAGTAGACCGGGACGGTCCACGCCGAGCCGCTGTCAGCACCGAGCGCGGTCGGGTTCCCGTTCGCGTCCGGCACGTGGTTCAGACCGAAGTAGGACACCGTTCCACCGGTGTCGGTGACCTTGATGTAGGAGCCGTTCCACGTGCCGTTGGTGGCACCAGTCAGGAACTGGATCTTGGTACCGTCGTCGTGCTTGAGCCGCCAGGAGCAGGCCGACTGCTCCATCGCCGCAGGTGCATTGGACTGGCAGGAGGAATCGTCAGGGACCAACTGCCCGGAGTGGCCTCCCAGGGACATGGTCAGGTTCGCACCGCCCCAGCACTGGTCACCGGAGTTGGTGATTCCGTCCAGCGAGCAGGGCTTGTACGAACGCTCGATGAAGCCGGCGCCGAGGTCCCAGCCGTCGCCGATCCAGGAGGCCTGGGCGTTTGTCGACGAGGTTCGGCCGTCCACGGACGCGGAGTCGTAGGACAGCGCCACCTTCGGAGCCGATCCGGCCAGCGCCGGTGGCATCTGCACCGGGTACCCGTAGGTGAACGCGCCGGAGGAGCCGCCTGCGGTCCAGGACTGGGAGGGACTGAGCGGGGTCGCCGAGTAGGTTCCGGCCCCGCTCGACGCCCCGGACACCACACCGACCGTGGTCGAGGTGCTGGTGGAGTCCGCGTACACCGCCCGAGCCGTGCCGGAGGCATCGGTGGCGGTCTTGGTCGCCGGGGCGGTCGAAGACTTCGCGGTGCCTGTTCCGGTCAGCGGGACGTCGGCGACGAGCTTCTTCGTCGCCGGGTCGTAGTGCGACTCGATCGGAGTCTGCTTGTGGCAGTCGGCGGTCTTCGGCGTGGTCGTTGCGCATTCCGGCAGGACCACCAGGTGCGCCCGGGCCGCCCAGTTCGCACCGAATGCGGCGTCCAGGCTCGAGGCGTCCACGCCCAGACGAACCGGTGCGTCGTCTCCCGAGCCGGGGCGGGTGAGGGTGACCGCAACGCCGGGGATTCCGGCGGCCGCCGAGGTGTTGGTATCGGCCACCTCGATCTGGATCGTCTGACCCGCCGCGGACGAACCGGCCAGCGGTGCGACCGTCACCGGCAGGCCTGTGGCCTTGGCCTCGGAACCGGCCTGCGGCTTCTCCCCCTCACTCAGCGGGTGGGCCTCGGGTGCAGTGCCGAGCGTCACCGAGGCGTGGCCGCCCGCGACCGGCTTCGGATCCTTCGGAGGGGTCCAGACCGGCGGCACCGGGTGCTCCGGCTTCGGGACCGGCACCGGGGCGGCGTTCTGCCCAGCGATCGAAGGCGTCTTCGGCAGGGCGGTGTTGGGCGGCGACCACTTCCGCGAGTAGTCCGGCCCATCCGCCGCCGCGGCAAGCGGCAGGGGTGCCAGCAGCGAACCGATGACGGCGGCCGTCGTGACGGCCGCGAGCCGTCCGCGCAGTCTCCCCCTCCTGTCCTTTACTCCCTCGGAGCCTGATCGTTGTATAAATGACACGCTTTCACATCCCCCAAGCATTAACGCCCCCTGCGAATGCGGGCGGCACATCCTGCATTCGAACCGCCGAATGCTAGCGAGACTTGACATTGGATAGTCAAGCCTCACCCCCGCGTGAGGCTTCTCACGGAGGTCCACGAAGCGACCATTTCAACCCAACCTGGGACTTCGTCACCGAATTTGAGTTGGCCGATGTCAGCACCTCCCCCTACGGTGCCTCTGGCCTGTGTCCATGCAGGTCATCTGTGTTCCTTGGGGGGAGTTTCCCGTTTTGAACAGAAAGCGCCACCACGTCGGCGCGCCGCTCAGCGCATTGACCGCCACTGCCCTTCTGGCGCTCACGGCCGGTCTTTCAGGGCTCGAAGCCCATGCCGCCGACACGCCGTCAGTACCCACGCAGGCCGCCATCAACGCGGCTACCGCGCAGAAGCTGCAGGAACGTCCGCCCGCGAACGTGGTTGACCAGGCCATCGCCCAGGCCAAGTCCACGCAAAAGAACGTTCCGATCGACTCGCTCACAACCGAGTTCAGCGAGACCGTCGCCACCCCCGATGGCCACCTCGCGCTCACCAGCCACCTGGAGCAGCAGCGGGCGCGCCGAGGCGGCCTCTGGCAGGGGCTGGACGCCACGCTCGCGGCCAACCCGGACGGCACGTTCTCGCCGAGGTCCGCGGCCGGGCAGGTGGCGCTGTCCAAGGGCGGGGACGGACCGCTGGCGACCATGACCAGTGCGGACGGGAAGAAGCTCGCACTGTCCGCGCCGTTCGCCCTGCCCGCGCCCACCGTCACCGGCGACAGCGCGGTCTACCCGTCCGTCGCACCCGACATCGACCTCAAGGTCACCGCCACCAAACTCGGCGGCCTGACCACCGTCCTGGTCGTCAGGACCCAGGCCGCGGCGGCCAACCCGCTCCTGAAGAACCTGCACTTCGGGACCACCCTCGACGGCGTCACCGTCAAGAACGACGATCACGGCAACGTCACCGTCGTCGGCGACGACGGCAAGCCCCGCTGGGTCTCCCGCACCCCACAGATGTGGGACAGCAGCACCGCACCCGCCGCACCTGCCGCGAACAATCCTCCGCCCGTGACGAAGACCGCCCTGACCTTCCGAGCAGCCGCGGCAGACGCGCCCGCTCCCGCACCGACCGATGCGGGCCAGGCCCCGACCGCCGGCTCCGACACCGGCCCCGGAACGGCCTCCAAGGTCGCCACCATGCCGGTCAAGGCCGACAACAACGGAATCGACCTCACCCCCGACCAGGACCTCCTGGCCCACGGCACCGCCCCGTACTACATCGACCCCGACTACCTGCCCTGGACCCTGACGGGCAACTCCTGGACCTGGGTCCAGTCCGCCCACGACGGTTCCAACAACTGGATGCGCCAGGGCCCCAAGGACGCCGACCACCCGGGCGTCGGCAAGTGCGGCACCTACCCCAACGGCGGCAGCTGCATCCCCGCCGACATCGAGCGCAGCTTCTACCAGTTCGACATCAGCGCGCTCGGCGGTGCGGTCATCGACTCCGCGACGATGACCATGCAGGAGTACGTCTCCGCCGACTTCTCCTGCACCACCAAGTACCCGCTCAACCTCTACGTCACCAACGGGCCGATCGGCAACGGCACCACCTGGTCCAACCAGCCCGGGCAGCAGGGTGGTCAGCTCGGCGACACGGCCATGGTGGGTGGCTCCGGACAGCAATCGTGCCACGACAACGTGTCGTTCAGCTTCGACATCGGCGGCGCGATGAGGCAGTACGTCAACTACGGGCAGCTGACCTTCGGCCTCTACGGCGACGAGAGCAACCAGTACGCCTTCAAGCGGTTCACCTACCAGCCGACGCTGTCCGTGATGTACGACCGCGTCCCCAACGTCCCCACCAACCCCTCGGTGTGGCCCGCCCCGACGACGGTCAGCCCCGCGGCGACCAACCAGGCCTGCGGTGACAGCAACGGAGACCACTGGGCCTGGCTCGGTGCCGGATCCGCCCAGAACAACGCCGTCTGGCTCAACGCCACCGTCTCCAGTCCCGTCCAGGCGCAGGTCGCGACCTGGGACCACATCTGGGACTACAACGTCCCCGGTGTCCCCGACGTCGCGTCGGGCATGACCGCTCCTGTCGGCAACGGCGGTGTCACCAGCTTCCAGGTCCCGGCCAACGTCATCCAGGACGGCCACGCCTACGGCTTCGGCATGGTGGCCAACGACACCGTGCGGAACATGCCGTCGTCAGGGTCCACCCCGGCCTGCTACTTCAAGGTCGACCTCACCCCGCCGACCGTCACCTTCCCCACCACGGTCACCGACACCGGCAAGCAGTTCCCGCCCAGCGGCAACGGCCAGACCCCCCAGCTCTACGCCGGCCAGAGCGGCGGCATCCCCTTCACCGCCACCGACCCCAACCCCAGCGGTGGCTACACCTCCGGTGTCGCCTGCCTGCGCTGGAGCTTCGACCCGCAACTCGTCGACTCCACCTGGCAGTGCGGCAGCGCCATGCCCACCGGCCAGATCCAGGTGACCCCCGGACGCTGGGGCACCAACGTCCTCTACCTCCAGGCCGAGGACAACGCCGGCAACCTCTCCCCGGTCGCCCAGTACGCCTTCTACGCCCCGTGGAACCCCAACAGCCCCGCGCCGACCTTCGGCGACGTCACCGGCGACGCCCTGCCCGACATCGTCACCGCCGACCCGGGCGGCGACCTGCGCGCCTACAGCATCCCCGCCACCGGTGGGAGGGCCCCTCTGGCTGCACCGAAGGCCAAGTCCCCGGGCGGCGACTCCTGGGCCAACTACCGCACCACCCACCGCGGCAGCCTGCGCGGTGGCAACAACGTCGACGACCTCATCGTCCACAAGGACGGCGACCAGAACCTCTGGTACTACCAGAACCCCGGCAATACCGGCGTCACCGGTGTCTTCGACGCCAACAGCCTTCTGACCAAGCCCGCCTGCGATCCGAAGCTGACCGACTGCACCGGCTACAACGCCACCGACTGGTCCACCACCCTGCAGATCGCCGCCAGCGGCGACCCCAGCACCACCAAGCTCGACACCGGCAAGAAGTTCCTCAACCGCACCGGCCTGTTCACCATCGAGACCAGCCCCGACGGCACCGGAGCCCTCTGGTTCTACCCCACCATCGGCGACGCCCTCTTCGGCTCACCCACCAGGCTCGCCGCCACCGGCTGGAAGGGCTGGGACCTCATCTCCCCCGGCGACTGGGCAGGCCAGGGCCACCCCGGCCTCTGGGCCCGCAACCAGAGCAACGGAGACCTACGCGGCTACACCTTCACCACCGGCACCATCACCGTCAACGGCCCCTTCGGGCGCCACACCAACTACCCCACCCTCACCGCCATCGCCACCGACACCAAGATCGGCTACGGCGTCACCAGCACCAACTGGCCCGTCATCGGCTCCGACGGAGACCTCACCGGCATCGGCTCGCCCACCCTCTGGGCCCTGACTCCGGGCGGCGTCATCCAGACCTTCACGGGCCACTCCACCACCACCGACCCCTACTTCACCTGGACCAACGGCTGGGTCAACGCCCTGAGCGTCTACGCCGAGAACAGCCCCGTCACCTACACCGCCCAGACCGGCAAGTGCATGGACATCGCCGGCGGTGCCAACGCCAACGGCACCGCCGCTCAGCTGTACGACTGCAACGGCAGCAACGCCCAGAAGTGGACCTTCGCACCCGACGGCAGCCTCCGCGTCCTCGGCCACTGCCTCGACGCCACCGACCGCGGCACCGCCAACGGCACCCTCCTGCAGATCTGGGACTGCGGCAACGGCGCACCGCAGCAGACCTTCACCCCCCGGCCCGACGGCAGCCTCTACAACCCCGCATCCGGCCGCTGCATCGACCTCCCCGGCGGCACCGTGACCAACAGCGCCCGACTCGAGCTGTACGACTGCAACAACAGCCCCGCCCAGAAGTGGACCTCCTTGGTGCGCAGCTGAACACGAGCGAGGACGAGTCTGCGGCCGGGGTAGCAAGCGTCGGCCAACTCCCTCATCAGGCGGGCCCCGTGGCGCCAGTCACACGGCTCTGACGATGCAAGCACTCGCTCACTGTGGCCACCTCCCGGGCTGAACTCCAGGAGGTGGCCACCTACACATGCCGGCACGTGGTGGTTCGGCTACCGGATGCGGCGGGCAGGGCGCAGGTAGCCGGTGACGAGGTGGGGAAGTCCGTCGTCGCCGGGTCCGACTTCGTCCGGCCCCAGGATGTCCTGGAGCTGGGCGAGTTGCCGTTCGATGCCGGTCAGGTTGGCGGTGTTGTCCATGGTCACCACGCCGTCGACCACGAGGCGTAGCGGGTCGGTGAGGAGGCGGGCGCGGCGTTCGGCGAGGACTTCCAGGGCGACGGCGCGGGCGGTGTGGAGGCGCTGGTAGCGGGCGTGGAGGTCGGCGGGGTCGGTGGCGGGGCCGAGCTGTGCGAGGAGCCAGGCCTTGGCTGCTTCGTCCATCGGTTTGTCCTTCGGGGTGTGGTGAGGCCCGGCACCTGGGTGTTGGTGCCGGGCCTTGGCCGTGCCGGCCGGGGTTACTCGGTGATGGTGGCCTTGGTTCGGCGACGGGGAGCGGGCTCGTCCTCGGGGCCGTCGTCTTCGTCGTCGTACTGCTCGGCGTCGTCGGGTTCCCAGGCGTCGGGGTGGGTGATGAGTTCGGCGACCTCGAGGTCGGGTTCGTCGCCGGGCTGGAGGAGGAGCCGTTCCCCGGTGGTGGGGTGGTCGATGTGGATGGCGGTGGCGAGCCGGCGCGGCATCGGCATCACAGGACCTTCGCGACGATGTGGGCGTCCGGGGTGTGGATGATCGGCATGCCGACGGCGGCGCCCTTGGTCCAGAGCTGGGGCGGGTCGTCCTGGGCGCCTCGGGTGATGATGATGCCGGGGGCGTCGGTCTTGTCGATCTCGGGGTTGGTGCCGCGGGACAGGATCAGGGATTCGGCGGTCGTCCCGTACATGGTCTCGGCCCACTTCTGGCGGTCCGGGGGCAGGAGGATCCACCGGTCGTCCGGCAGGACCCGGGTCGGGGTGCCGTCGACGCGCACCTGGGCCTTGTAGATGGTGACGGGCGGCAGGTTGTAGTTGCCGCGTACGACGTTGACCTGCTGCGGGGTGAGCGTGGCGGTCGGCGTGGTCGAGGGGTTGACGGAGCCGTAGTAGGCGGCCCGGTACGCCGCGTTCTTGCCGAGGTAGGACAGGGCGCGGCGGGAGGTGAGGACCATCTCCGGCTCGGGCAGGCCCAAGTCGTCGAGGTACTGGATCCAGCCGAGCTCGTCGGTGATCGGGTCGGAGGCCGGGTCGGACCAGGGCTTGGGCGCGGTGGGCATGTTGGCGCTGGGCACGCCGAAGTCGATCTCGGTGGTGAGGCCGTTCTCGTTGGCGAGGGTGAAGCGGCCGTCGAGGAGGACGTCGCCGGCGGCGAGTTCCAGTCGGCTACGGATGGCCTCGACGTGTCGCTCGACGTCGTCGTAGAGCAGCTCGATCAGGCGGTCCTGGTTGGCGCCGCGGGACTGCTCCAGGAGCAGCTGCTCCTGTTCTCCAACGATCAGCTTCTGGCCCAGGGCGGGGAGCATGCCCTCGCGGGTGTTCTGCCAGGCCTGACGCTCGGCGAACGGCACCGAGCTGTCGTAGGCGCGGAACTTGGCGGTGTTGACGTAGCGGCCGGTCTGGCGGATGCGCCACTTCACGTCGTGGGCGACGACGGTGGGCAGGATGTTCTGGGTGAGCAGGAAGTCGGCCGGGGTGGGGATCGATCGGGCGAACGCGGTCAGGTCGGTGGTGCTGACACCGGTCAGCAGGTCCTGGATGGTCACAGGTCAACCTCCTTTCAGACGAAGCGGATCAGCGGGCCGGTGCTGCTCGGAAGGATCTTGGTAGGGTCGATGCCGCCGGGGACCTTCGCGGCGCGCACGACGCCGTGCCACAGCATCGCGGCGGCGACCTTGGTCTGCCCAGGCGCGAACACGGCGTCGGCGAAGACCAGGCCGGCCAGCTGCTGGCGGCCGTCGGTGGCGGCCGGGTCGTAGGGGCCGTAGAGGCCGGAGGCGGTGATCCGGGCGACGGGGACGCCGGACAGGACGCGGCTGTACGGCTGGATGGGGTCGGTGGACGCCAGGTAGTGCGTGCCGGCGGTGAACCGGGTGATGTCGAGGGTGACGGTCTCGGTGGAGTCGATGCCGTGCAGCGAGCCGAGCCAGCTGCGGTCGGCGGTGTACGACGCCGACGTGGAGATCGGCTGAACGGTCAAGGCGGCCCCTCCTCGGGGGTCGGGCGGGCGGCGGGCTTCGGGCACTCACCGCGCGGTGGCGCTGTCCACGGGCAAGAGGGGGCGTGGTCCCCGCGGGTCCCGGGTTGCTGCAGGGTCAGGTGGCTGTCAGCTGGTGGGCAGGAAGCCGCGGCGGCGGGCCATGTCCAGGCCGGCCGAGCCGGGTGCGGCGGGGGCCTGGCCGCGCGGCGGCGGGCCGCCGGCCGGGGAGCCGCCCGGCGCGGGCGGCGGCGTGGCGGGCGCGGTGGTGCCGAACAGCTCGGGGCGGCGTTCCTTGAGGGAGGCGGCGGCCGCCGCGACGGCCTGCTCGTCGGCGTCGTCGGGAGCGTCGAGGAGCCGCTCGGCGTCGGCGAGGTCGTCGCCGTGGGCGCCCAGCCGGGCGAGCGCGGTCTGCCGGGCTGCGGCCCGCAGGCGGGTGAACGCCTCCGCCTCACGCTCGGCCGCTGCTCGCTCGCGCTGCTCGGCGGCCTGCTCGCGGCGCTCGACCTCGGACAGCGAGGCCTGCTCGGCGGCGCGCTGCGCCTCGACCCACGCGGAGAGGGCCGCGCTGTCCGCGAAGCCCAGGTCGGCCACGAGCCGCTTGACGGCGCCGCGCTCGCCTTGACTCTTCTCGCGGGCGAGGAGACGGGTCAGGGTGTCCTGGGTGATCAGCGTGCTGCCGGAGTCCGGCGCGGCCGGGGCCGGCGGCTGGCTGGTCGGGTCGCCCTCGGGCTGAGAGGGCAGGGGGGGCGGTCACGGTGAACCTCCGGAGCAGCGCCCCCGCGCTGATGATCAGTGTAGGCCACCATCCAGCGTTAGAGCTCAAGTCGATCACTCGTGGGCGTTCCCACGCCCAACTGTTCCAGGAGCATTGCTGTTTGGCGCAGTGGCAGGGTGCCACTCCGAATGCAGCAGCCGCCGTAGCCCTTGTGTGACGCCCATGTGATGTTGGACGCGCACTGCGATCGACTCAACCACCCTGTTTCAGCCTCCGGCCTACGGACTCCATGACTCCCGCTCGGATTGCATGAACCCTCGACCTATCTCACAGAGGTGAAAACCATGAACGCTGACCGCTCACGGCATAACTGTGCCAGCCCGGCAGCCCAGGCCCCTGAACGACTTGGACGATTGGCAGCGGCCCTGGCCGTACTGGCCTCCACCGTCAGTGCTTCGCTGTTCACAGCTCACAGCGCAGCCGCCGCAACAGTCGATAGCTACTCGACTGGCACCTACACCATCACCGTTCCGGCCGGTACCACGAGGCTTGTTGCCGACCTGTGGGGCGCCGGCGGCGGCGGCGCGGGCGCCGGAGGCCAAGGTGGTGGCGGCGGTGGCGGAGCTGTAGGCAGTAGGACGGGAGGCGGCGGCGGGGGTGGGGGAAGCGGGAGCAGCGGCGGAGGGGGCGGCGGCGGCGCCCACACACGGTGCACGATGGCTGTTACCCCCGGCAGCACGCTGACGCTCACCGTCGGCTCCCCAGGAGCCCGCGGGCTTGGCGCCGATGGCGGCACGGGAGGCCTTGGGGCTACCGGCTCGGGTGTTCACGGTGGCAATGGGGCCATGGGAGCCAACGGCGCTGCCGGCGGGAACGGCGGGGACAGCACGCTGACAGCATCGGGAGGAGACACAGTCATCCGGGCCGGTGGGGGTCTGGGCGGCGCTGGCGGTCACGGCGGGGCGGGAGGTACTGGTGGCGACGTTGGGGCGGCGGGCACGGGTGGTGCCAGCGGAACTGGCGCTGCGGGCGGTGCCGGGGGCACAGGAGCGTGTAGCGGGATCGCCCAGGGAACCAGCGAATCTGGCGAACCCGGTGGGAGCACCGGGGCGGGAGTACGCGGCCATGACGGCCGTGGAACCGTTGGCGGCATGGGCGGCGCCGTGGACTACCTCACCCCCGGAGGTAGCTCAGGCGCTGGAGCTGATGGCGTCGGCAGTGGGGGAGCCGGTGCTTCAGTCCGGGTGTTCCCAACCGACATTCTGACGCGTGGGTACGGCGGAGACGGCGCGGACGGGATCAATAGTGCTCAGAACGGAACCTCTGGCAGCGTCGGGAGCGCGGCCTCGCTGTTCGACGGTGCCGGTCAAGCGGGGCACGCTCAACTCACCTGGAGCTGACCGGCTGCCGTAGTCGGGGCAGACGGGGCTAGGCCGTGTGTCGAAAATAGATCTTGGGCTGTGGATGATCTCAGTCCATGGGGCGGGGAGATCTCACAGACGAGCAGTGGGCGGTACTGGAGTCGTTGTTGCCGAAGGGCACGAGAGCGGGGCGGCCCCCCGTCTGGCCTCGGCGGCAGTTGATCGACGGCATACGGTTCCGTGTGCGAACCGGGGTGCCGTGGCGGGACGTGCCCGTCGAGTACGGGCCATGGGGCCGGATCTACGACCTGTTCCGTCGGTGGCAACGGGATGGCACCTGGCACCACATCTTCACCCGGCTCCAGTCGCTGGCCGACGCGAAGGGCATGATCGTTTGGGACCTGAGCGTTGACTCCACGGTGTGTCGCGCCCATCAGCATGCGGCCGGGGCCCGCAAGCGGGGTGACCTGCAGAAGGAACCACCGGGCGGGGTCTTCATCGAGCCTGATGATCACGGACTGGGACGCTCGCGTGGCGGCTTCACCACCAAGCTGCACCTAGCCGTCGAGCAGGGCCAGAAGCCCATGTCGATCCTGGTGACAGCGGGGCAGTGCGGTGACTCGCCGCAGTTCGAGCCCGTGCTGGAGAAGGTCCGCGTGCCCCGCATCGGACCGGGCCGGCCACGAGTTCGCCCCAATCGCGTGCGGGCGGACAAGGCTTACGCCTCCCGGAAGAACCGCGCCTACCTGCGCCGTCGGGGGATCCGTTGCACCATCCCAGAGAGAGCCGACCAGATGCGCAACCGGCAGAAGCTCGGCTCGCGCGGAGGCCGGCCCCCGCGCTTCGACAGAGCCGACTACCGCGAGCGTCACGCGGTCGAGTGCGGGATCAACCGCCTCAAGAGGCACCGCGCCGTCGCTATGCGATTCGACAAGCTGGCAGTTCGCTACGAAGCGACCGTCCTCGTGGCGACCGTCGATGAGTGGCTGTGACCTGTCGCGCCAGCGACGATCAGGCACCCTCCTTGACGGCCACAGCCGGGATCGACGGATCCCCAGGGTGGCGTGCGGGGATGGATGTGGGCGGCTGGATGATCGTTGTTCGCCGATCCACGAGACGGCCGCGATCCGGTCACACTGCCGGTCCACCCCAGCCAATCCCGATAGCCCACAGTAACTGATGCGCAACTTCAGGTAAGGTCCCCTCGTCAGGTGGCCCTTGCGCACTGCGGGAGATGAGACGCATGAGTACGAATGACATGGTGGCCTTGATGCTGACCGGCGATGATCTGCTCGTCAGGCTGAATGGGCAGACGCTTTTCAGGCAGGAGGCCGTGATCAACCATGGTCCCGACGGCGAGTTGGTCACAGGGCTAGAGGCGCACCCTGTACCTGAGGGGTCTCTCTTCCATGAGTTCAACCGCGTGAAAGAGCCGGCACGGCACTGCGTCCAGGCCGGGGTGATCGCCGATCTTCAGGCCCTGAAGCTGCTCCTCGCCCACGTCGGCAAGCTGACCGCAGCTCAGCAGGCAACGGTGGCCCTGGTCGTCGTGGTGTTGCCCGACAGGGGCTACGACCGCGACCGTGCGGCATGGAGGGACCTGGTCAAGGAACCGTGGGGCGCCGATGTGAAGGTGATGGTCCGGTCCGAGAGCCAGCTGACCATCTTCCGCTCGGATGCGCCCTTCACCGGCTCGCGGGGGGCCTTCCTGGGCATTATCGGCCCCTCCTACACAACATGCGCTGTCTACGCCAAGGAAAAGCTGGTCGTGTCTTCCTCGCATGCTGTGACGAGCACAGGGCCCATTTCTTCCAAAGAGGAGCGCCTGAAGGAATTCGCCAAAACGGTGAAGAAGACGATCGACGAGGCAGGCACCGCATACACGGAGACACTCAAGAGTTTCGGGCTGACCGTGCTGAATGTCGACAAGGTTCGCCCCGGTGAGAGGTTGGTCAGTGAAACGGACCTCAAGAAGGAGCTCTCGGTGGACCGTTTCGTCATGTACCGGCTGACTGCAAACGCTGCGATCCTTGACGTGATCGCCAACTTCGAGGCATCCAAGGAGCACTACATCAGCACCTGGGACAGCGGGGGTTGGGGCAGCGATCCGCTCCAGTAGCCGACCTCAGGACCGGCGGGTACGGGCGACAACTGCCACCCGTACCCGCGAGCGGCAGGCACTTCCGATACACGGCCTAGCCCTGGTAAGACCGAAGCCTCGGCTCCACGGTCTCCCCAAGCGTCGGGGCGGCCATGGAGCCGAGGGCACGGACTAGTGATCAGCGTGAACACGAGCGAGAAGCCACATCCGCAGCCTGCCCTGTTCAGCAAGCGGCCGCGCTGAGATCAGCGCGGCCGCCTTCACGGAACGTAACTACGTCACCCGCCAGCTAGGCCCGGCGGCCCCGGGACTGCCAGGCAAACGCGCCCATCAGAGTCGTCGCAGCCACTACGAGCTCGGTAAGACGCTGCGGGCTGACTCCAGCCGCAAGCACAACGACGACCAGCATCTGCGGCGGGAGCTGCGGAGCCGGCATGGACAGCCTGCGGGGAAGGTAGGTCATGATGGACCTGTCACCTTTCTCGATGAGGGATGTGACGGCCGCCAGCCCCGGAACTGTTGCCGGGAAGCATGGTGAGGGGCTGGCGGAGCCTAGGGTGTTCATTCAGTGGCGACTTCGGCCTCCACGAGCTGGCCGACATGCGCTGCAAGTTCTTGCTTCGCGTCCGCAGGAAGTACGCGGTAAAGGTCCCAAACCTTCTCGACTTCCGACCGCGTGCGCGAATCGTTCATGATCCAGACCAGCAACTGCACACGCTGGCCAGCAGACAGTGCTGCCACCGCCTCACGTGCGCCCTGCGAGTCTTGAGGAATCAGCTGACCCGTGCGTTCTGCGACGTTGCAGGCGGCGCACTGAGTCCGCAGGACCTCCTCGATGAGGCCCTTCGCGGTCCGCGTTTTCATTCGCGCGACGTGCAGAATCGCAGGCCCACGGTCGTCCGACGATGGGTACGACTCCCCTGGGCCGATGCCGCATGTGGTGCACTTGTAGCCGTCACGGCTGAGGATGGCGATCCTCTGGCTGCTCGTCAGCGCCCCACGCGCCGGGCGGGTGACTCCGGGCTCCCAGACGCGACGGCCGACACGCCTAAGGAGGTAGGAGCTTCTGTCCAGGCGGTCGAGCGGTTCGATCTCCCAGTCGAAGGTCCGAAGATCACGCATACGGCGCGAGCCTTGCTGATTCGGAAAGGCGCTGAGGAGGCTTTCCATCGTGAAGCTGTTGCCTTCGCCGATCTCCGAGAACAGCCACAGGGCGACTCGCTTCATCGTCCCAAGCGTCGGATCACGCCAACTGGGCACTTCCAGGTTGTCCGACATGTCCCCCCTTTCGCAGACCGTACCGACCACTGGCAGGACCATAGCGCGATGCGGCAGGCTTCGGCAAGGAGCGGCAAGCTTCGGCAGCGACCGGCAGCTCTGGCGTGCCAAGCAACGAGCCCACACCCACGCTGAGGCTATGAGCGTGATCGTCCTCCTCGAATTCGACGAACCACTGACCGTCCGCGTCATCGGCGCAGGAGAACAGCCGGACGACCAGCAGACCGTCCGGGCCGTCCACGCGGCCCCGAGCGACCCCGACACCCCCCGCGACCCCGGCCCCGTCACTGCGTGCGGCCTGGACACCTCCGGGATGACCATCGAGCCGTGGCAGCCACCGGGGCCCGGGTCACGCTGGTTCCCGCCTCGTTGGTCACGGCTGATCTGCCCTCGGTGCGACGCCACTGTCCGCTCCACCTGAGGCTGGTGCTTCGGGCTCCACCACAGGCAGCGGCACCACCGGGATCTCCCGCCCGGCCTCCAGTAGCCCCAGGTAATTCCTGACCTCCGAGTTGTCGCCGGTCGCGTCAGCGAGTCGGGCAGCCGCGTCGAACGCCCGGGTCTGGATTCGCTTGACCTCTTCGGCCGCATCCTCAACGGGGTACCCAGCGTCCATCAGCATCCGGACCGCCGTCTCCAGGGAGAGCACCCCGTTGGTGTACCCCTTGACCACCTCGTCCAGGACGCCCACGCGGTCGGTCGGGGTGTGCGGCCCCCAGGCGATCCGAGCGGACGACGTCTCCCCCGCCGGCCAGCCATCGGCCTGACCTGCCTGGAACAGGCGCTGCACGAACTTCAGCAACAACCGGTACTTGTGCGCGCGGGCCAGGCGCATAGAGGAGACGAGCGAGTCGAGCGGCCCGAGCGCCAACTGGAGGTTGTAGCCCGACGGGACACTCGAAGGGTCGAGCGTGCCGAGGCCGGCGGCCGTGATCCGCGACGCCGAGGCGATCCGGTCCATCAGGTGCTCGCTACGGGCCCGCAGCTCGGCCAACTGCGGGGACGTGTCGAGGGCGTCCATCCGACCGCTCTCGCCGAGCTGCCACACTGCTCCTGCCCTGACCTGGACCGGAACCGGCTGGCCGGTGGCGCGGTCCCAGGGCAGCTGCGCCCCAGCGAGCCCGATGATCGGAGTGCCGGTCGTGGCGCTCGCGGATGCCGAGTCGGAATCCGTGGCCGCCAGTTCGTCGAGGCCCTGCAACACCTTCGCCAGGATCGACTGGCCCCACCTGTCGCCGCCGTGCGGGATCGTGTTGGTCAGGTGCACCAGCGGGATGAAGTCGATGCGGAGATCCAGCCGGTCGAGAATCTGGCCGTCGGACCGGGTACGCCACCGCGCCTTCGAGCAGTCGAGCCGGTCCACCGTGTTCCCGCGCCGGAGGTCTTCCAGCAGCCACTCGCCGTCGGACAGGTAGCACGTCACCCCAGACGCGCGCTGGGGATCCCATGGGTAGGTGCGCACCGGCCGCCCCACAGTGTCCAGCCGGTCACCGGCAGCGGGCTCCAGCGCGCCGGTGCGCGACGTGCCGGCCTCGATCGACCCGAGCTCCCACGTGATCCTCCGAAGCCGCGCCTTCAGACCGAACACGGGGTCCTCGGGCAACTCCCACGCGAGATGGACACGCGTCGGGAACTCGTTGTCCTGATCGTCATCCCACTGCGGGAAGTAGAACCCCGGGTCGTAAGTGCGCAGCGTAGGAAGGAACTTGTCCCCCTCCCACGCCAGCACGTACACCGCGTCGCCGCTGAGCACCGCCGTACGCTCCGCCTGCTGCATCCGCAGAGCGAACAACTCGTCCTCCGCCCATTGCCGCAGACGCGCCTGAACCGCCGCTGCTTCGACGGCACCCGCGGGCGGATCGTCGTCGTCCGCGCGCTCGGCGCCAGCCACCACCACGTGCTGCTCCGAGCCCAGCAGGTACCCGAGCGCCGTTTCCACCAACTTCGACGGGTCGCCCAACTCCCGGCGCTCCAGAGCGTCATCGTCGCCGGTCGCGGCGGCCATCTGCCCGGCCTGGTTCGAGTCGTAAGCAGCCAAGGCCTTGTACGCGGTCAGGCGCCGCAGATCGTCCTCCGGCAGCCACGTCGCCGCCAGTTCGGGGAACACCGCTCGCCCCGGCCGGTGGGGCTCGTTCATTACGGCCTTGAAGTTCAGCCAGCTCCAGCCATCGATCAAGATCGAGCGCAGGCCCACAGTGCTCTCCAGGCAGTCGGCCCCACGCCGCTGCCAGACTACCGGCCGCCGTCCGGTCGACGGCTACGGCTGCGGCTGCGGCGCGGAGAAGACGCAGCCGACTTCGAAGGCGTTCTGGTCCAACGCGCGCTGCTGGTTGCCGCGGAGCTTCGACCACTCGGCCGCGCACAGCGCACGGGACCGAACCTCGCCCCGCTGGACGATGGCCAGTTGGGCGAGGCGGCCGGCCGCCGTGGACTCCTGCTGCCAACGGTCCCACGCCGGTGTGCCCGGTGCTGGCGTGGCCGCCGCCGGTTCGCTCTCCGGCCAGAGCAGCCACGCTGCGCCGCCGCCCACGGCCAGCACCCCTGCTACTGCTGCGGCCACGAACCGCCCCCTTAGCTTCACGATCCCGACGCTACCAGCGAGGCGGCTTCCAATCACCGGCGAAGTTGACGGATGCTCAGGGCAACGCATGCTCCCACACCGGATATCGGCTTTCCACAGGAATCGTCAAAACGGCAACACTTGACCGTGGATCGACCTAGCCTCGCGACTGCGGTGACGGTCAGTCACCTCACCTCTCCGTTTGCACAGTCACGAAAACGAGAGGGGGTGAGAAGCACATGGCCAAGTTCAAGGCGATCACGACTGCCGTGATCAGGAAGCTACGAACGCCACCGTGGTCCGACCGAGGCAACCAGGGGTTCGTGTACCTGGTCCGCCTGGCGCAGTTCGCAGCTGCCCTGGCAACCATCACGGCCCACTACCACTGGTGACCTCGGCCTCCGCCTACCCAGCGGGCACGGGGCGGCCCCTCGCGGGTCGCCCCGATCCACTCCCGATCAAACGACCGCAGTGGACGATACGGACTACGTTAGCGACAAGTCCGGGGACATGACCAATACTCTCAAGTTTTCGTGCATGCGCTGGCGATGACGCGGCCCAATGCACTAAAGCATCCTCGCAGGCCACCAGCACTTCGCCGATCAATCTATTGATCAGGCAGTCGATCAAAATCCTTATCAGCAAGCTCCTTTGGAGAACTATGAAGGGGGACTCAACATGCCAGACAGGACCTCCGCCGCGCTGAAGAGGCTGGCGCAGGCCAACCGAGGCGTCGCCCGAGCCATGGTGAAGGACTTCCTCGACGGCACCAGTGCCAACGAGATCGCACGGCGGGCTCGGCGCGCGTTCAGCCGACCGATCGTCCTGGAGATACTCAAAGCCGAACTGGCCTTCCAGGAAGCCGCGGAGGCGTTGAACAGCGCCGTCACGCCGTTCGGTGATCTGGCCAGGTACATCGAGCTTGAGAACTCAGACCGGCTCGTAACCGTCGCCATCCCGGGAGTCGTCAACGCAGACCACCGCCTCGGAGACGCGCTAACGATCCAGGTAGTCAAGACGATCACGGACGCCGGACTCCGGCTGCGCCCTTTGAGGGGCTACCCCGCCGATACCGACCCTGCCTTCATCCTGCGCCAAGGCCAGGCTGTCGAGGTTCGGAAGGCGTCTCTGTAGCCCTGCTGGCCACTCGACCTAGGTGTTTGGGCAGCCGCTGGTCGTCGGCCTTCTGCGGTGTCGGCATGGTCGAGTCGAGGAGGAGGCCCCACACCGGTGCGCCCGGCTCCGGCGTGGCCGCCGCCGGTTCGCTCTCCGGCCAGAGCAGCCACGCCGCGCCCCCGCCAGCAGCCAGCACCCCTGCCACGGCTGCGGCTACGAACCGTCCCCTCAGCTTCATGGACCCGAAGCTACCAGCGGGCGGCCACCCGGCCCGGTGTTACGGCGCAGCAGGGGTGCCGGCCGCCGCTTGGGCCGCCTCGGCGATGTCAAGGCGTCGCATCAGCCAGCTGGCGAGCACCAGGGTCTCTGCCGCCTCGGCAAGCTCGTCGGCCTTGTTTGGGCCGTGGGCGCGGGGGTTCCGGAGTGCCTGCATCACGCCGCTGAATATCGCGGCCATGCCGCGCTGCTCGCTCTCCAGGTTTGCGTCCGTTGACCGCGTGACGGTGATCCTCACGTTCGGGGGACTCAGCGCCGCACCCATCAGGTTGTGGCCGTTGCTCGTCAGGCCGGTCAGCTGTTGGACCCGGTGCTCGACCGCCTTATAAGCAGCCAGCACCGCGAAGGCGTACTCGCCCTTCTCCATCAGGCCCGCAGAGACCGCCGCGATCTCCGAGTGCAGGGCGCAGTTGAGGGCGAGTACGGGCAGCGGCTCGGGTTCGGGCTCAACTGCTGCGGTACCGACGGCTTCCTCGACCGTCAGGGCCTCCGGGCGGCCGATGAGCTGCTGACGCAGCTTCCAGTACCCGGACAGGTCGTTGCGGGCAATCCCCGCGAACTTCCTGACCCGCTTGTCGAATGACAGCTCCCAGTAGTCTTCCCGCGCCCGCTCGGACGAGGACGAGTCTGGGTCGCCCCAACGGCCCGGTTGGGCACCGCTAGAGATACTGGTCGCCCACGGCTCGGAGAACGCGACCTGCGCGGCAAGCCCGAGTGTGCGCCGGTCGAGGTGATTTGGATCCCGTCCAGCCGCAAAGGTCTCGAAGTCGATGCTGGGCCGCTGTTTCCCCCACTCCCCTGTTGGCCACCAGTCCCGCTCAACCTCGATGGCCTGTTGGAGAAGCAGGAGCATGATCCTGAGCACGGAAGCGGCCTCAGCACAGTTCGCCAGCCCGGCGGCGGTGAGCTGCACCAGCTGCTCGTCCTGCGGCGTGACTCGCACCCTTGCGTCAATACCCCATACCAGGTCAGGAGGCAGCTGTTGGATCGCCTTCGCCGTATCTATACCCCTCTGATATAGGGAGCGGTCGAGGTCGTCGTAAGTAGGCCACCGCCCGTCGTGGGAGAACCAGGCCCATACCGTTTCCAGCAGCTCGAATCCGTCGTCGCCCTCCGGGCGCGGCATCCCCTCCGGAGCCGTGATGCGCATGTTCCCCACCTGTCGCTCGTCCCTGCTGGACGGCAGGGTATCCGCCGACCGGACCGGGGCGCATCGTGATTCACCGGCGCCAGCTCAGCCGCTGGTCGTCGGCCTTCCGTGGCGGCGGCATGGCCGGGTCGAGGAGGAGGTCCCACACCGCCCAGACCGACGAGTCCAACAGGTCGGGCGAGTCCTCCGTCTCACCGAGGCCCACGAAGGTGGTCTGCTGCTCCTCCAACTCCGCGAAGAGCCGGACCGGTCCGACGTGGTGCGCCCGTGCTTGCTCATACACCTGGGCCACCGGCGCGGACCGGGCGCGCTTGCCGCGAGTTGCGTGCACGATCCGCCAGTTGACGGTCGGGTCAACCTCCATCAGCAGTGCCGGCAGGTAGTCGCCGCCGTTGTTCGCCTCGATGACGACGCAGTCCGCCTGGTGCTGGCGGTAGAGCTCTGCGGCGCGGCGCATCAAGGCGGTCGGGGTGAACCGCTCCTGCTCGGTATGCAGGCTGTGCTGCGGCCACGGATCACGGACGGTCCCGCCTGGCCGTAGACGTTGACCAGAGTGGGGCGAAGGCCCTCACATGCTGTCACCACTTCGGCGAACGGCCTGGTCGGCAAGTCTCATGTTTGCCTGCATGAGGTCTAGTCCGGCGGCGACGTCCGCTCTGGTGACCTCCCACCAGCCTGCCCGGTCGAAGATCCACCAGGACTCCCGGTAGCGAGCGAAGTCCCTGATCGTCTCGCTGAGGAACTGGGCGTCGCCGTCCGAGAGGGCGGCGTCCATGACGGCGTGGCTGAGGTCGGCCATCATGCCCGCGTCGGAGTTGGTCATCTTGTTCCCCCTCACGGCCGGATGTTCGGCTGAATGTTGGGGGCCTGCTGGATCGGTGGCGGTTGGAGTAGGAACGCTGGTTCCACTTGGGCTGCCGACGTGATGGTCCTGACGTCGAGGTCCACCTTCGGCTCCGCTCCGGCGGCCTGGGGAGTGAGGTCGATGGCGGCGAAGTCCGTGGCGAGCTTCGTCCGGATGTCCTCCGCCATCATCTCCCCCGACAGCTCGATGGCGGCACCGACGACGACCGCGGTGGCGGCCAGGCGGGCGAGGTAGTCGGGGCGCTCCTCACGCTGCTCGACGCGAACCTCCACGGTCACCTCGTACGCCTGGGGGTCCTGCTGGTAGACCTCCCACTCGACGGTCAGCTGGTCGACCGGTTCGCCGCGCTCCGCCACGACCACGATCGCCTCGTAGACCTCGCGGCGTGGGCCTTCCTCGAACACCTCGGGATAAAGCCAGGTACTCACCTCCCGGACCTGCTCTGGGTGTTGGAGCAGGTCCGCCAGTACGGCATCCTGGCGCTCAAGGCGGGTCTCGACTCGGACCTCCCCCTCCCCCGCCGGCCTCGCCCGGGGCTCGTACGGCGCCGGGGTGGGCTCGTTGTACTTGGCCACGGGGGCGGCGTGTTCGGTGTGCCGCATCGCCTGGGCGAGGCGGTCGAGCACCGGGTCCGGTCCACGTAGGCCCGGGGTGGCTGTCCGCAGTCGGTCGACGTGCTGTGCGAGGTCGCGGCGGACGGCCGCCTCCTGGACCATGCGGGCGTAACTCGCGATGGCTCGGGGCAGCGGCGCGGCGTCGGCCAGACGGCGCAGGTAGTCGGCGGTGACCCCGGGGATGGCGGTTCGCTGGGCGACCAGCTCCGGCAGCTGGGCGGTCGGGGTGGTCGGGCTGCTGGTCCGCGAGTCGATCAGCGCGGTCAGGACGGCGCGGTGGGTGGGGTGGGCCATGCGGTCGGGGGTGAGGTAGGCGATGTCGTCCAGGCGCTGGCGGTCGCGAAGTGCGGCACCGATGACGGCTTGTTCGGCACGAAGGACGAGGTCGGGGTGGGTCATCGGGTGGTCCTCGACTTCGGTCCAGTGGTGGCTTCCCGGTAGCGGCGGGCGGCGTTGTCGGCCGCGGCCATCCGGGCGGCGGCGTCATCGAGCCGCTCCAGCAGCTCCGGGTTGACGACGCGCAGCCAGTCGCCGTCGATGTCGACGGCCCACCAGGCGTCGGTGAACTTCACGTACTCGGGGATGCCGGGGCTAATCGGCTTGGCGAGGCCGCGGGCCCGGGCGTCGTCCATCTGGGCTGCGGTGAGACGGTCCGGGCTACCGGCTTCGGCGGTGTCGGCGTGGGCGGCCAGCAGTCGGCTGGGGATGCCGGCCCAGGGGTCCGCGTCGGTCCAGCGCTTCTGGAGCTCCCGGTCCTCGGCGGCCGGGAACTCCTGGCCACGGTGGCCTGTTCGGCATGCGGTGGCGTAGACGGCGGTCGCGTTGGCCACCACGGTGCGCAGTTCGGTGTGCCAGTAGCGAGCAGCCTGGCCAACCTGCTGGTCTGGGGCGGCACCGTATATTTCCTCCCGCCAGACCTTGAGGGCCCACAACTCTTCGATTAGGCCGGGGTGTTCGGCCCAGCAGCGCGGCAGCCTGGATTCGACGGCCAGCTCGTAGCGGTCGTGGAGCCAGGTCACCCAGTCACAGAGGCCGCCCCAGGCCGCGATGCGCTCGGGTCCGGTCATCGTGTGCCACTCGACCAACCGGGTGCGGGGGCTCGCCGCGGTGGCGGCCGGCTTGGTGCCGGTGACGGGTCCGGGGGTGGCGCCGTGCCCGCGAGAGCGGCGGATGCGGGCGTGCGGGCGGTGCTTGACCCTTCCGATCGGCGTGATCGCGGGCTCGGTCATGGCTGGTCCTGGAACTGGGTTGGTTGGTGCGGGCTGGCCTCGGCGGGATCGCTTGGGAGCCCGATGTACTGGTGCCTCGTGTCCGTACGGCTGGAGGTCGATTCGGCCTTCCAGTCGGCCATCACGAGATACACGGCTGCGTCGAGCGCTTCGATCGACGTGCTCGGGGTGAGCATGAGCCGCCGGAGGTAGGCGGGGGTGTCCATGGTGTCGGCGATCAGTTGCGCAAGACGGGGCGACAGGTCTTCGGTGCTCCGGCGTACGCGCTGCTCGACGGCGGCGGGGGTGACTGGTTCCGCGTCGGTGTGCAGCGCGAGCATGGCCTCGAAGATGCCGTAGCGGACGTGGGTGGTGAAGGTGTCCACCGGTACCCACTTGCCGAGGTCGTTCAGCTCGCGCGGTCGCTGGATGAGGTAGGCGAGCACCAGGTCCTCGTAGTCCGCGCGTGCCCGGCGCCAGTCGCTGAGGGCCACGAACTTCCCATCGGTGAGCGCCCGGTGCTCGGCCCAGTCGTCCGTCGCCCACGAGGCGGGAACGACCTCCTGGTAGCCGGGACTGAACACGGAGATCACCGGGGCGCCCGTGTGGTCCTCGCCCGCGTGGTAGAGAGCACCGTCGATTCCGCGTACCGGTCCGCTCCACCGCAGGCTGCAGTTGGTCGGGGTCTCTGGGCGGCGGAGCAGGCTGCGGCGGTGCCGCTGGTCGAACCGGGACTCCCACCGCCGGTCGGCATCGGTCTGTGCCACGGCCTGGTACCCGCTCCACACTGGTCGAGCGGTCATGCAGCCTCCTTGATGACGTCGACGTCGCCCGCCCGGTACCGCTTCGACCAGTCGTTGCTCTCTTCGTAGAGCTTGCGGTCGGGGCCCTCGTAGTGGCGCTGCATGCGGACCTTGGTGATGGGGGTGGTGGCGTGGATGACCAGGGCTTCGCGCTTCTCCTCGTCGAGGGTTCGGATCTCGTCCGGGGTGACGGTCTTGCGGTCCTGGAGGGTGGTCTGCATCGTGGTGCCCTGCGCGCCGCTCTGGTAGGTCGTCAGGGACTCTCGGAAGATGCCCGCGAGCTTCGAGAACTCTTCGAGTTCGTCGCCGCCGAGGCCGCCGAGGGCGATCTTGACGGTGGAGCTTCCCCAGAGCATCTCGGCCCCTTCGCGGCCCCAGACCTTGCGGGCCTGTGCCATGTTCTGGAAGACGGCGACGGTGAAGATGCCCGAGCCGCCGGCGAAGGACATCAGGTCGGGCAGGTTCGGCAGCGGGGTGACGTTGGCGACCTCGTCCAGAAGCGCGCCCATCGGCGGGTCGAGTCGGCCGCCGGGCGAGCGGTCGGCGAGGCGCTTGGCGGTGCCGAAGACCTCGGAGACGAAGGCGGAGATCAGGGGGGCGAGCGCGGTGGCGTCTTCCTTGTCGACCAGGAGGTAGATGGTGCCGTTGCTGCGCAGCCAGTCCTCGATGTCGATGCCCTTGCCGGCCTTGGGGACGAAGGTGGCTCGGGCCAGCGGCGAGAAGAGGGGCGTCAGCGCGGTCTGCACGGTGGCGAAGAGGTTCGCCCGGGTGTCACCGGGGTTGCGGTAGAGGCCGTCGAGCATCTCGGCGACGCCGGGTTCCGCGCGGCGGGACTCGGCGAGCAGCTTGATCGGTTCTTCGAGATGGGCGTTGAAGCCCCAGCGCAGGACGTCCTCCATGCTGCGGCCGGTGATCGCTGCGGCGTGCAGCCAACCGGCGAGCAGGGAGGTCGCGGTGGCGCCGAAGAAGCCCGCGCCGCTGGAGTCGGTGGTCTCGCTCTTGCCGATCTTGACCATGAGGTCGGCTCTCTGCATGGCCTTGCCGAAGTCCTCGCAGCCGCTGGTGGGCGACCACTGCACCTGGTCGGGCCACTCGACCATGCCGGTCGGCAGCATCGCCAGGGTCGGGCCAAGGCCGCGTCGGATCAGCGCAGTCGCGTCGAGAACGTCGGCTCGGACACTGGTGATGAGCATGGGTCCGCGCCACGCACGAATCCAGGGGATGATCACCTGGCTGGTCTTGCCCTGGCGCGGGGCGGCCAGCATCAGCACGGAGTTCTCGATGCAGACCCAGAGCAGCATGCCCGCCAGGGTGCGGCCGAGCTGCACGGCGGCGTCGGCGGCGGTGATCCGGTGGCCCTTGAGCGAGGGCCGGACGATGGGCCCGCGCTTGACCACCGCGGCGGCGGACAGGGTCTTCGACAGCTGGGAGACGGAGGCGAAGCCGCGCACCGAACGGCTCCGCCGGAGACGGCGCAGGGCGAAGGCGCCTGCGGCGACCATCGTGCTGGCGACGATCGCGGCGGCGACGGCGAAGCCGGCCGGGCCGGGCAGGTCGCGGCGGACCGGCTCGGGCCAGGCCGTCTTGGGGTCGTCCAGGTGGTGCGGGATCTGCTTGGCGACGCTGAACGCGTCGCCGAACGGGACCGCTGGCCAGGCGGCGTGGGTGATCAGCCCGGCGACCTGGCCGGTGGCCCAGGTCCCCACGGCGACGGTGACCGCCACGATGATCAGCAGGACGATCAGGTAGTCCGCGGGGCCGTCCAGCACCGGCCGCCGCGCGACCGTGGCGTTCGAGGCGGAGGCCATCTCACACAGCCATCTTCTCGTTGGTGTAGTACAACTGGCGTTCGACCGGACTCAAGATCGTCTGCACCACGTGGCTGGAGTTCCTGCCGATCTTCCAGATCGCGCGACCGATCTGTTCACCGCTCCAAGACGCGATGTGCGCGCACTCGGTGTCGGTCAGGCCGATCACGTCGCGCGTCATGGCCAAGGGTGCGGTGTCCTGGCGCAGGCAGATCCGCACGTCGCAGCTGGAGATCAGGTTCCGGGCGATGCTGACCTCTTCGCTGCCCTGGGCCCCGACCGCCTCGAAATCGCTCAACCTATGCGTACTCAAGACCTGGATGGTGCCCTGGGCCCGGGAGAGCCGGAGGTCTGAATCGAGCTTGCGGATCATGGCCGGCACGCGCATCGCGCGCCACAGCTCGTCGCGCACGACCAGGCGCACGGGCCCACCCGGCTCGTCGATTGCGGCTTGGCCCCATGAACTGACGCAGGCGAGGGTCATGGCCACGGTCTCGTCGCCGCGGCCGTCGATCCGGGACAGGTCGACGGTCTGGATCGGCGCAGCGAAGTCGGGCCGGACCGTGGTGGGCCCGTCGAACAGGCCGCTGAGGGAGCCCCTGACCATGTTGCCGAGGGCGTCGGCGGCCGGGCGGATCATCTCCCGCAGTTCGGTCACGTCGGTGCCGCGGACGCGCAAGTCCTGGGCCATCTCGGGCAGCGGGTCACGCAGCAGGGCCCAGACCTGCGGGATCGTCGGGTCGGCCAGGTGGCTGGCGCCAGTGGCCTGGCCGGAAGCGTGCTGGATGGCGAGGGAGAGCGCGGCTTCCTCGGTCGGCGTGAGGTTTCGGCCCAGCCGCATGACCAGCAGGGAGGAGAGCAGGGTGATCCGGCGGCGGTGGACCTCCTCCAAGCGCTCGCGCAGTTCCTCCGGGTCGGTGGGCAGGTTGCTGCCGAGCGGGCCGGCGTCCAGCGGGTTCAACCTGTGGCGAAGCCCGGGGCCGAGTTCGACCGGCTCGACGCCGAAGGCTCGGGCCAGCCCGGCGTACTCGTTCTTGATGTCGCCCAGCACGAACGACCGCACGCCGTAGGCGGCCAGGCGGGTCACCAGGGCCTTGATCGTCGCGCTCTTGCCGGTACCGGGAACGCCGGTGATCAGCAGGTTCGGGTTGGTGATCAGCCCCCGGTGGAGCCACTCGATGGGGTGGCAGGCGAAGGCGCCGCCGGACAGGCAGTCGACGCCGATGTAGGCGCCGGCCGCCGGCATGGAAGCGCCGTAGAGCCAGGGGTACAGCCCCTGGACCTGGCCGGTGCTGCCGCGGAAGACCGGGACCTCGGGCATCCTCGGTGCTCGCCCGGCGAAGGGCCGGGCGTAGCCGCGACGGGGCGCGACGGGTTCGCGGCGCTGCTTCGGTGCCTTCCGTACTGCGGGCTTCGGCGCCACGGGCGCCGGGCGGCCGAGCACGTCGGTGAGGTCGAGGGTGGGCAGGTCGGTGGTGGGTCGGCGACGAAACATCACACCGCCCGCTTCTTGGGCAGGCCCATGCCGACCGGGAGCGCGCCGACGGCGAATCCGATGTCCTGGGTGAGCCACATGCGCTGGAGCTCGATGCTGCCGCTGTTGGCGTCGGCCAGCAGCTCGCTGCACGCGTCTTCGAGGTCTGCGGGGTTGGTGACGGTGACGGTGCAGTAGGCGGTGTAGCGGACCATGCCGTGGCCGGCGGCGCGCTCCTGGTCCTGGGCCTCGGCGCGGCGCAGTGCCTGCTTCTCGTGCTCCGGGATGATCTGGCCGGTCTTGTGCCGCATGCTGACGGCGACCTCGCGGGCGGTGCGCTCCTGCATGATCTCGCGTTCGGCGGCGCGCGGACTGCGGGGCTCGTAGTGGATGTTCAGCGACCGGCGGTACTTGCCTTCGCCCAACAGCGGCGCGAGGGCGGTGGAGTACACCTTGTTCTTCGGCCAGCTGTGGACGGAGTAGGTGACCGACACCGCGCCGTCGTGCTCGTACCTGCCGCGCCAGCTGTCGGCGGCGGACGGCCCGGCAGCCGCCGGGGCCACTCCTGCCTCGAAGGGAGCCTCGTCACCGCGCAGGACGGCAGCGGTGGCCGCTGCCCGGCGCTCGGCGAGTACCCGGGTGGAGTCGGGGTCGAACGCGGTCCGCATGACCTCGGCCAGCTCCCGGGGGTTGAGCCAGCTCTCGACCTGGAGGTCCGCGGAGGCGATCGAAGATGTCATGGCCCGAAGGGTGCGGACCAGGACGGCGGCGGCCCCGGCGTCGCCGCCGCCTGCGGCCTTGATGGGGCCCGCGGCTCGGGCGGCGGCCATCGTGATGGCCAGGTACGCCTCCCGCTGGCTGGTGGCCAGGGTCGCGGTGGACAGCAGCGACTTGGTGACGTCGACGGCAACGGTCGGCGCTTGGGAGGCGACGTGGTCGCTGTGCCAGCGCTGGAGTGCGGCGCCGGATTCCGGGACGATGCGCTGGAGGGCCTGAATCCGGATGATGGGATTTCCCTCGGTGCACTGGGAGTTGAGCAGCGCGCCCCAACTGGCCACTCTCTGGTCGCGCCTGTTGGAGTCGGTCAGGCCGATGCCGGGGAAGCGCACCCGGGCGACCGCCGTGTAAGTGCGGTCGAGCTGGTGGTGGATCACTGCGATCGGGGCGCCGCTGCCGCCGTCCGCTTCGAGAATCGTCAGCGGGGCAAGGATTCCGGGCAGGTCCATCTTCGGCTCGTCCGTCTTGGCCGCACGGGGTGCGAAGGCGCCGGAGAGGAACCGATTCTGCCCGCGGAAGCGGAGGATTTCGTAGGACACTGCGGCGACCGCCCATTCATCGACCGTACGGCCGGCGATCCGGACGAACGCGAGTAGGAAGAGGACAAACGACAGGGGCCAGGTCACAAGTCCGGCCCGGATGTAGGAGATTGCGAACGGCCAGATCAGTGCGAGGATGCCGGCACCGAGCATGGCGGCTCGTTGGAGGCTGAGGCCGAAGAGGAAGGCGACCTTCTCCTGCTGCCAGCCGAAGTACGTGCGGGTGGGAGCGGTCTCGGTGCTCATGACTTGTCCCCTCCGTCGGAGTGGTCAGGGCGGGTGGTCTTGGCAGGGAGCTCGGTGGGCCGCACGACCGGGGCCGTCTGGCGGGGCCCACCCGGACGGTCCGCCGGGGCCGGGGCTGGCGCGGGACGTTCCTGGGTCGGCTCGGGCCGCGGGGCGGCCACGAGCTGGCTACCTTGGAGCGGTGCGGCTCCGGCGGCAGGCCGGCTCGCGGGGGCCGGAGCCTGGGCGGGCGCCGAGGGGCCGGATGCGGACGGCGCGTTCCCGGACTCGCCCGGCTGGGTCGCCCACAGCGGGGGACCCAACACAGGGCGAGCTTGAGACGCAGGCTCAGCCGAGGTGCCCGCGCTCACCGCGGCGCCGGTGGGCGGGCCCGCGGGTACCGGGGGCATCTCGATGGTGGGCGGGTCAGAGCGCGGCGGAGCGGCGACCGGTAGGTCCGGGGTGCTGTCCCGGAGCGCCTGCTGGTGATCGGCCTGCGGGCCGACCGGTCCTGCCGTCTCGACCTGCGGCTCCTGCTGGTCCGACCAGTCGGGGGTCGGCTGGTCCGGCAGCAGTCCGCTGGCGGTGGGCAGGGGTGCGCCTGTGTGGCGGTTGACGTACCCGGCGGGCTGCGCCGCGTACGGGTTCGCACCCTGCATCCCCCCGTGGCCGGCCATCTTCTCCATACCTCCGGCCAAACTGTTGACCGCCATCTGTGCGGCCCGGACGCCTGCGGCGGCGATCATCCCGACCGGGCCTGCTGCGGCGCCGACGCCACCAGCCGCAGCGCCACCGGCACCACCAGCGCCACCAGCGGCAGTTCCTCCGCCCTTGCTGGCGAAGCTGCTCATCGTGCGGTTGGCGCTCTCCTGCCCGAAGGAATCCGGGGAGGCGCCGGTTGCGGAACCGCCCGGGGCGCTCAGCCGTCCTCCGGCGAAGCCGAGCAGCGCGGCGAGTCCGGCACCGCCGCCGACCTGGACGCTGGCGAAGGTGAAGAATCGCGCGATGGCCGGCCACGCAAGGGCCGCGAGCAGCAGGATGAGCATCCCCGACAGGGTCGCCTGGAGGTCCTTGGAGTCGCCCGCGATGTTGAAGCCCAAGGCGAAGACCATCGCGATGACCGGCTTGAGGATGATCAGCTGGACGGTGGAGGAGACCAGCTTGGACCACCAGGTCTTGGTGGAGTCGGACACCTGGCCGGCGGCGCTGATCGGCGAGGTGGCGATCAGCACGGCGATCGCGGCGTTGCGCAGGAGCATCTCGAACCAGAGCACCAGCGTCAGCAGGATGCCGATGATGGCGATGATCAGCAGGAGCGAGGCCGCGGTCCCCGGTGTGTAGGAGACCAGCTTGGCGATCTTGTCGCTGAGTGCCTGCTGCCCGCCGAGGGAGTTGTCGACGATGAACTTGGTCAGCTCGTCGCTCGCCACCAGCGCCGTGGAGGCGACGATCAGGGTGAGCATGAAGGCCAGCGCGGCTTTCCCGACGCCTACGGCGGCGGTGGCCAGCGGGCGGCCGTCGTGGGTGATCACCGTACGGATGACCTGCACGATGACCAGGAGGGCCGCGACGAGGCCGGCTATGCCGAGCGAGATCGCATAGACGCTGCGTATCCCGTTGCTGGCGAGGTCGGGGGGCGGGATCTTGACGAAGGCCGCAGCGAAAGTCTTGAGCAGCTCGGTCGCGGCGTCCGCGAACGACTTGCAGATCGAATCCCACGCGCCGCCCGCCACCGTGTTGGCGGCGTCGCCCACGAGGCTGCCGAGAACGGTGTCGCTTGGTCCGGGGATACAGCTGAGGGGATCGCTCAGGCCGCAGGGCATGCGAGCCCCCTGATGGTGGTGGTGGCCATGATCATCGCTTCAATTCCTGCCAGCCTTTGGCCGAGGCTTGGGGGCTGCCCGGCTCGGCGACGAGGCTGGTGTAGTCGGTAGTGGGGTTGCCCGAGGGGGCGGGGATGCGCCAGTCGGTCGCGGACCACGTGAGATCGAGGGGGTAGACGCCCATGCGGGTCTGCATCCCGGTGCCGGGCACGCTGCTGGTGTAGGTGGCCAGCAAGAGGACCTGGACGCTGTCGGGGCCGACCGATCGCACCTGGTACTCGACGGGCGACAGGACGACGGAGGTGCCGGGCGGCAGCTGGCCGCCCGTCGGAAGGCCGAGTCCCTTGCGCGTGGCGACCGGCCCCTTGGCGAGGACGTCAGCGGCGCTGGACCAGGAGTCGACGGCGACGAGCCGGGCGACAGCCGCGGCACGGTCGGGTTCAAGGGTGGAGCCGAGCTGGCGCCAGTACTCGACCGCCGCCGAGACGGCGCCTGCCATGGAATGCGGGTAGCCCAGCTGGACCCCGTTGACGAGGCGCTCTCCACGGACGAGCTGGAGCGGGCCGGTCGACTTGGCGGCGGGCGCCCCGGTGGAGTCCGCGCCGGTGACCGATCCCGGCGGCGGGACGGCGGCCGGCGGCGTGAACACCTCGGGGCCGCGGGGCTCTCTGCTGGACTCGATGGCGACCCCTATGGCGACGAAGGCGAGCAGGCCGACGACGCCAACGAGGAGCAGCGGCAGAATCCGGCGGCGGGGGCGGTCGAGGAACTGGTTCATGACGCGTCCTAGCCCGCGGCGCCGAAGACGGTGTTGACGACCGGGATGGCGCAGGCGGTGACGATGACGCCGCCCAGCGACCAGACCAGGGACCTCTTGCCCTTCTCGGCGGAGTCGGGCCGGTTGCTGAGGTGGCCTATGCCCATCAGGCCGCCGGAGACCACGGCGGCAACGGCGCACGCGATGAGGGCGCCCCACTTCGCGTAGCTGAGCAGGAGGTTCGCACCCTTGCTGCCGTTGGTCGGGTCTGCCGGCGCCGGATTCTGGATATCGGCGAGGTGGTGCACCTCGGCAAGATGCTGAACGGCGTACAGGGCGAAGAACATACCGGGCTCCGGAGTGCGAGGGTGCCAGCGATCCCGCAGGGTCTGCGCTGGCCAGAGGGAGCCGCCCCGGCCCGATCGGGCCTGGGGAGGCGGTGGGCGGCCTTCACCTGGGTTCAGCACGGGACGTCAGTGCTTTTCACTCTGGCTAATCGGCCGTGGTCAAACCATAAACCGACACGAACCGATTACGTCAACTAGAGTGAACGTGACCAGAGTCACCCAGCCACACTCCGTTCACAGTGGTTAATAGACGTCACCGTGCGCAACGATGGGACTTGATCAACAACACGGAGGTCTACGCGCGTCATGTCAGTCGAAGAGTCCACCGCGGACGGTGTCGTTGCGGCTCGCCTGAACCACCTATTCGCCACCGTGCACCCGGCCAGCCGCGGCCCCTACACGAGCCCCGAGGTTGCCAGCGCGATCAACGAGAAGGCCGGCCACCAGGTCCTCAGCGCCACCTACCTGTGGCAGCTCCGCAAGGGCAAACGACAGGACCCAACCCACAGTCGCCTCACGGCACTTGCCGACTTCTTCGGCGTCTCTCCGATGTACTTCTACGAGGACGAGACCGCAAAGCGAACCGACGAACAGCTTCGCCTTGCAGGCGCGCTGCGCAACCCGACGATCAGGCAGCTCGTACTCGACACGGACGGCCTTTCAGAGCAGAGCATGACGGCGATCGCCGCCATGATCCAATCAGCGCGAGCAATGGAAGGGCTCCCCCCCTCCATCCCTACGGCGCAGTAGTCCACGCCACTTCACGCAGCCGTTACAAACCAAGGCGAGCAGCACACTCGCGGCAATCGATCGCATACAGTTCTGCGACATCGGGAGATGGAGCGACCCGCCGACCACAGGTCGCCCGCTCCTAGACCAAGCAACGCCTCCCGATCGGGGAGGCTTTACTTTGGGCAACATCACGATCTGCGACATTCGACCCTCGGGTCGCCTCGCATCTTCGCCCCCAGGTCGGTCGACCCCAAAGATCGCCGAACCCTCAGCGCGCCGGCGTGCACTGCCGACCCCAGGAGAGCTTGAAGGCCCTTCGGCGGCCCTCGACGACCCCACCGATGATGCCGCCATGGCCGGCGCCGCAGCATTCAGCACGATCTTCCCGGACCTTCGCCCCGCGGCCCTCCGGCACTTCGGCTGGCTGAATAGCTAGCCCCCAAGCGACACCCCACACACAACCCCCTCCCGCCGCAGCCTTCCATGCACAGGTGGATTCACTCTGGCTAACAGAGTGAGCCACCCCACGCTCACACCAGTTGACTCGGGGGCCACGCATCGGCTTATTGTTCGCATGAATCCAATTAGCTGATGTGAAACGGCTGCGCACTCTCCCGCGCTCCGACTCAGAGGTGGCATGTGAAGAAGGCAGCCCATCTAGCACTGGCAGGCGTCCTGGCGCCCTTCGGGGTGGCCCTTGGCGTCGCACTCTCCGGCGGAGGAACCGCCTCCGCCACCCCGGCCGTCCCCGGCCCGAACGGCGGATTGGGATGCTTCAAGCCAGTTGCGCCCGGACAGATCGCCGCAGACGGACAGCAACTGAGCACCGAGCAGATCAACAACGGCCAGATCATCTATCAGGTCTCGGTGCAGCTCCAGCTGCCTCCGCAGGCGGCGGTGGTCGCGCTCGCGACCGCCATGCAGGAGTCGTCACTGGAGAACCGCAGCTCTGGAGACCTGGACTCGCTCGGCCTCTTTCAGCAGCGACCGAGCAAGGGGTGGGGTTCGCCCTCGCAGATCATGGACCCGGTGTACGCGGCAAAGGCGTTCTACGCGGAGCTGGCAAAGGTCACTGGCTGGAACACTCTGCCGGTCACCGTGGCAGCCCAACGGGTCCAAAAGAGCGGCTTCCCCGACGCCTATGCGAAGTGGGAGACCACGGCCCGGCAACTGGTGGCCACCTACAGCGGCAGCGCCACAGGCTGCTCACTCGGCAACGGCGACGGCCGGACGACAACCGACGCCACCAACCTCCCCGCCGGCTTCTCCCTACCGGCCGGAACGCCCGTCCAGGTAGTGACCGCGATCAAGTTCGGCATCTCGAAGTTGGGGATGCCCTACCAGTGGGGCGGCACCGGCGATCCGAGCTACGACTGTTCCGGCCTGATGCTCCGCGCGTACGAGGCCGCCGGGATCAAGATCCGCCGGACCACGTTCGAGCAGGTCTTCGACGGGACGCCGGTCTACGCCGCATCGCAGCTCAAGCCAGGTGACCTCATCTTCCTGGCCGGAAGCGACGGCACAGCATCCTCGCCCGGTCATGTCGGGATGTACCTCGGGTCGAACCTCGTCCTGGACGCGCCGCGGACGGGTAAGAACATCCAGATCACCAACTTCACCGGCGGATACTGGGACAAGCAAGCAGTGGTCTTCCGGCGGATCGTTCCGTCCTGATGCGGGCACCGGCTACGTTCCCTCCATCAGCACGCCCGTCGACGTCTCCCAGGAACCCACCGGAGCGCACTCACACGCGCGGGCGACTCACGTGGCAGCGCGCTGATCGCCGAGGGCGTACCCCGGTGCTCTCAGCTCAGCAGATGGAACCGGAGAGCGTCCCGCATGCCCCTCCCCCGAACTCGGGCGCGCGAATTCGCACTCACACAGCCAAACCGGCCCGCGCCACAAGCGGTCGCGAACACGTGCCCGTTGAGCGTGCCTTTCGGCGTACTTCCGTAGCTGGCCTATGACTAATCGTATTCATATGATCCTTTTCTTCTTCTCAGGGCACGAGAGATTCAGGGCTTCTTCATGGCGCACCCCCTCACCTCACTACGGGCCGCGATGGGGCTGTCCCAGCCCGAGTACGCGCGCGTCGTCGCCCGTACCCACGACCAGCTCGGCTTCGGACGGATGGCCGCGCGCCGGGAGAAGATCTCCCGCTGGGAGTCCGGGCGTATCGTTCCCGAGTTCACCGCACAGCTGGCCATAGCGCATCTCCATGGGGTGCCACTGCGTGACGTGCGCCGTCTGGGCTGGCCATGGTGGACACACCTGGCCACCCAGGACACAGCTCTTTTGGAGCAGCCCTTCACCTCCCAGGCTGCCGTGACCGTCCTAACCAGCACGACGCTGCCGGCCGATCCGACCCCAGCACCTGTACAGGTACCCCTTGTGCGCGGCGCGGCGTTGAGGGGTCAGTTGGACAGTGCGCTCGAACGTTTGAGCCGACCACTGTCGGGCCGTACAGCAGACGACCTCGGCGGGCTCTCCGGCCAGGTTGTAGGGATCGAGAGGCGTACGCGTGTTCTGGAGACCCACAATGCTGTCACGCTGCCGGCCAGCATCCTGTACGCTGCCGCGCACGCCGAGCACCGCTTGATCGTCGCTCTCCTCACCCGCGCTGGGCACCACGGCCCGGCGGTGCCCCGTCTGTTCTCGCTGGCCGCTCGCACGGCACTGCTCTGCGGCCGGTTCAGCCAAGCCGTAGGGGAGCCGGCGCGGGCCGAGCGCCACGGACTGGCCGCACTCCGGGCCGCCACCGCAGCCGGGAACCGTGAACTCGCCGCGCGGGCTATGGCTCAACTGGCTCGCTACCAGGTTCTCGCCGGTGGAGCGGACGACGCTCTCACGCTCATCCACGCTGCGCGCAAGGCTGACCCCAGCAGCTCAGTGGCGACACGAGTGGCATTGCACCGCTTCGCTTCCAGTGCACTGGCCATCCTCGGAGACGCCAGAGCAGCCGAAGCCGCGTTCGACCGCGCCGAACAGCACGTGACGGACGCGCCCGACGACGAATCCCTCGGCCTCTGCATCCGCTGCTGCCTCTCGGCCACCCGGGGCGCCATGCTGTGGCACCTGGATCAACCTCGCAGAGCCGCAGAGTACTTCCGCCCACTCACCGACGCCCTGGTCCTGACGTACGACACGGCCCACCAGCCTTTCACAGCACTGTGGCCGCAATACGCGGTCGACATCCACCTGGCACTTCGAGAACTCGACATCGCCGCCGCGCTGGTCCACCACACCATCGACCTCACCGGCGCGCTTCCCCCAGGCCTGGCCCGCGACTACCGCGACAAGCTGAGCTCTCACTGTCACGAACCCGCCATCAGAAGCACTCTCGACCGCCTGAACGACACCGTCAGCTCCAACCCGACCGAAGGGCCCCACTCCAACGACTCGACCAGCAGATGACCGGCTCTCGGCACTTCCAGGAGAATGAGGAACGAGACCCAGAAGCTGCTCCACAGGAACTGGCCAACCGGGCCAGGAGCTGGAAGGTGCAGATGTGGCTGCACCCCCGCCTCGGGATGCGGGTCCGGGCGGACCTGGAGGAGTTCAGACAGGCCAACTGTGACCGCCACGCGGTCGGGGAGCGGTCCAGGGCGTACGGTGCCGCGGTGGCGGAGCTACTGGACCACGCTGGCTGACCCGACCAGCGAGGGGGCCGACCGCTTGCTGGTCTCGCGAAGAAGGCAGAAGGCCGGGGTCCTCGCCGTGAACGGTGAGGACCCCGGCCTTCTGCCTTCTTCTACTCCCGGGTCAGCGTGCCCCTATCAGTGGTGGTCCACTCGTCGCGTTCATCCTGGCCGTCCGAGGGCGGCCATTGGACGTGAACACCTCCGGGACGCACGTCGATGATCAGTCCGCGCAGGTACCGGCCGGAGCCGTCCTTGGTCGTCGCCATCCAGTGCCGGCCTATCCAGGTGGCGGGAGGCTGCGCGGCGTAGCGGTCGTGGGTGGTGTTGTTCATGGTGACTCCTGCGGTGGTGGGGGCGGCTTCGGCGCCGGTCTGTCGGGAGGCGCAGTTCCGGTCACGGCGGGCGGGGCGGGCGCGGGCATCCCGCTGGGCTGGCCGGCTGGCGAGCGGACACGCTGGCCCGCCATGTCGTCATCGCGCGTCCCTGTTCCATCCGCAGCTGTCGCGCACCAGGCCCGTCGAGGCCCAGAGCCTGACGTCGGACGGCCGGTAGCGCCTCAGACCGTCAGTGCTCTCGGTGTACCGGGGGCCGGTGCCCACAGCAGCCAGGTCCCGCAGGTCCGTGCTCGTGATCCCGAGGTACATCGCCGCGTCGTCCACAGACCACCACGGACGACGGCTCGTGCAGTGCTGTCGCTTCATCGCTTGCTCCCCGCGTCGGAGGAGCGGTCGGCCAGCCACACCCGCACGTCGTGCGGGTCGTACCGCCTGCACCGGCCGACCTTGTAGCTCCGCGGTCCGGTGCCCTTCCAGTTCATCTGGTAGATCGTCTGCGTCGGCACGCCCAGGAACTCCGCGAGCTCCTTCAAGGTCCACAACCTGTCCGTCGTACTCATGAGCACTCACATCTCGTCCATGTGTCATTTCGACAACCTTGCTTGTCGTTTGGACAACCGAGATGAGCATCGGACAGCGGCGCACCGGTTGTCAATACGACACTTGAACTTGTCGAAACGACAATCCCAGCTCTATCGTCGCCTGGCCCACTGGCCCGATGGAGGACGGTTGTCGAATCGACACGCACGCCACGCCTCCAAGTTGTCGATTGCGCAATCGAGAAGCGATGAGTAGAGTCGCCGATACGACAAGCAAGGAGGCCAGATGTCGAGCGACTCGGCCCCACCGACCCTGTCGGTGAGCGACGCGGTGGCTCTACGAGTCAAGGAGGCCCGGAATCGGCGCGGGTGGACCATGAAGCAACTAGCAGCCGCCTGCCACGATGTCGGCGCGATCAAGCTGACGGCCCCCGTCCTGGCCAACATCGAGACAGGTCGGCGTGACGCGAACGGCGCTCGGCGGCGCGAGCTGTCGATCGACGAAGTCGTGGCCCTCGCAGTGGCGTTGGACATCTCTCCGATGCATCTGCTGGGCCTTCCGGAAGAGGCCGCGCCCGGCACGGCGGTCCTGCTGACTCCAGAAGTGGCTGTCAGCGACGGCGAGTTGCTGATGGAGTGGCTCTCCGGGCAGAAGGCTTTGCCCCAGAGCGACGCCAGGCAGTTCTACTCGACCGCCATCCAACGGAGGCCGGCTGGCGACAGCCAACAGGCCCTGGCCGACCTCACCAGCTCGGTCCTCCAGGACCGGGCCGCCGCGATGGTCGAGGCGTTCAACTCCGAGATGGCAGCGACCCTGGCGAAGATCAATACCGCGGTTCAGTCGGGCGCCAGCCCGGAGGAGCTCGCCACCCTGCTCAAACCGAGCGAGCCCGGTTCGAAGTAGGACCCGCACCCCCTGCGTCCGGCCCGGCCGCGACGCCAGTTCAGCGAACCCGATTGCGCGACCGACCGGTCCCGCACCCGTACGGGCAGAAAAAGAGGAGACCTTATGACATGCACCCACCAGAGATTGGTAGAAGTCCATGCGCCACGCTCACATCGAGGACCGCGGTAGACACGCGGACTACCAGAAGGCCGTCGCACGCGCCCTCGCGGCGGGCCGCACTCCACCAGCTCGCTACCGCGTTCGCTGGTTCGACGACGCCGGCAACCGTCGGAGCTGGAGCCTCCCGACCCGACGCATTGCCGAAGCTGCAGCCTCGGACCTCTCCCGGGCCCGTGAGCCGATCACACTCAACCGCCTCGTCGACCTCTGGGCCGCGGCGAAGCCGGAACACTACCGCCGACCTCTCGATCGGCACGTTCTGCCCGCTCTCGGGCAGGCGCCCGTCGCCCTGATCTCACGGGTCGACATCCTCCGCGTGGTGAACACGTTGTATGCCGAGGCGCACCTGAGCCCCACGACGATCAACAGGATCTGCGCGACGCTCCGGCAGGTGCTGGCGTCCGGGGTTGAGCACCTCCTCCTACCCAGCAATCCCGCCGACGGCATCCGGATACCGGTCACGAGACAGCCGCGCAAACTCCCCTCACGTCGAATTCAGTTCCTCTCCCCAGCAGAGCACCCCCAGCACCACTAGAAATCCCTTCTCCGAGGCTTCTCGGAGTCCTAGAGCGAAACATGGCTACCCGAAACAGGCGGGAAGAACCGCCTTCCGAACGGGCAAGAAAGAAGGAATGGAAATGACCAGAATCCTTGCATCAAAGACTCAGGTGAAAATCACGTGGCCGAGCCTTACGATCGCTGGCACAAGTCCCGCCCGAAAGCTGGAGAGACAAAATGCCGAGCCCACAGCAAGGTCCCTTCCAAGGACCACGGACGCGGAAAGAGATGGCTAGCACGCTGGCGCGGGCCCGATGGCGCGCAACTAAGCGAGAGCTTTGAGAAGTACGAGGACGCCAAGAATCACCTCGCCAAGGTCACTACCAGCCTCAATGAGGGCACTTATATCGCGAAGGAGAAGGGCGATACCCTCATCAGAGACCTGGCCGAACGGTGGCTGGCCGACCAGGTCTTCAGAAATCCCAGGACGGAACCTCAATACATCGCGCGGGTGCGTCGGCACATCATCATGCCGCTCGGCGATGTGAAAGTCAGGGCTCTCATCCCGTCCCGAGTCGTGGCATGGATCAAGCAGCTCAGCCTCACGGTTGGCGAAGCGTACGCAGGACTGATCTACACTCACCTCAATGCCATCATGACGATGGCTGTTGACGATGAGCTAATCCAGAAGAATCCTTGCGCATCACTGTCGGTTCAGCGTGCCAAACCACGACGCCAACGAAAGGCTTCGAAGGAGCTCCCGGTAAACTGGGATGATTCCGAAGCGATCAAGGATCACCTGCAGGATCGATACAAGGCAATTGTGGACTGCGGACGCGGCCTCGGAATGAGGCAGGGGGAGATCTTCGGGTTCAGCCCGGACGACATCAACTGGCTCCAGACGGACAAGGTCGCCCATATTCGCCGCCAGATAGTTCACGACCGGGGCGTCATGGTCTTCGCCCCTCCCAAGGGTGGAAACGATGACGACCCGAAGGACCGGTTCGTTCCGGTCGACGACCGCCTCGCCCTCATCCTCTCGGAACACCTTCGATGCTTCCCCCCGGTCGAGGTCACCCTCCCTTGGGTGGAGCGAAGCGGGCCTCCCGTCACCGTCCGCCTGATCTTCACGACCCGCGAGCACACTCCCCTGAACAAGAACTACTTCAACTACCTCTGGAAGGCGGCCCTCGAAGCCGTCGGCTTGATCAAGGCCGTCAATGACAAGGGGGTCGGCCGTGGACGGCGTTGGGAGAAATGCCGCGACAAGATGATGCACTCGCTCAGGCACCTGTTCGCGTCCGAGGCGCTGAACGAAGGAGTGGACGTCTACACCCTGGCAGATTTGCTCGGCCACGAGGACCCGGCCTTCACGCTCCGTAGGTACGTACACCGCGTCGCCAAGTCGCTCGACAAGGCCAGGAAGGCGATCGGCCGGCGCTACCGCACAGCAGCGTGACCTGGCCCTGGCCTGATGTGCACCGGATGTGCACCGGACCCGTGAGACTCATCCGAGTCGAACGGGTCCGGTAGGCGGAGACCTGATGACTCGGATGCCCCAGCTGGCGGGCGGGGCAACGTGGTTGGCCCTACGGTGCGGTGCGAGGGGGTTACCTGAGCGAGAGGTGTCGACTGGCATGGCTGGGAAGTTCGAGCTGTACACGGACGAGAGCGGGATGCACCGGTTCCGGCTCAAGGCGAGCAACGGGACCATCGTGGTGACCGGTGACCCGCACGAGAGCAAGGACGACTGTCTGAAGAGCATCGAGTCGATCCGCAAGCTCGCGCCGTACGCGGAGCTCAAGGAGGCCGCCGGGTCGATGTGACGCGGTGGTCCGGGGCGCGGGTCGGCGGTGCGGAATCGCCGACCCGCGTTCGCTTGTACGACAGATCCCTTTGGCCGGGTGCACGCCGGGCGCGGACACAACTCAGGCATGCGCGTCGCCATCGTCACCGAATCCTTTCCTCCCGAGGTCAACGGAGTCGCCCACAGCGTGCTGCGGACGGCCGAGCACCTGCTCCGTCGGGGCCACCGGCCTCTCGTCGTCACCCCCGCGCCCGCGCGGGGTGCCCACTGCCCGCCGCAGACCTTCGGCTCCGGCACCGACGCGGAGCGGATCCCCGTGGTGCACATCCCGTCGATGCCGCTGCCGGGCTACCCGCAGGTGCGGATCGCACTGCCCAGCCGGCAGCTGGCGGCCGCCCTCGCCGGGCACCGGCCGGACCTCGTCCACCTGGCCAGCCCGTTCGTGCTGGGCGCCCGCGGGGTGCAGGTCGCGGCACGGCTGGGGGTGCCCGCCGTGGCCGTCTACCAGACCGACCTGGCCGGGTACGCGCACGCCTACCGGGCCGGGCGGGGGCTGGGCGAGGCCGCGGCCTGGCGGCGGATCCGGGCCGTGCACCGGGCGGCCGCCCGCACGCTGGCGCCGTCCACCCCTGCCGCGCAGGACCTGACCGCGCACGGGGTGCCCCGGGTGCAGCTGTGGCCGCGCGGGGTGGACTCGGTGCGCTTCCACCCGCGCCACCGGGACGAGGCGCTGCACCGGGCGCTGGCGCCGGGCGGGGAGGTGCTGGTCGGGTACGTCGGGCGGCTGGCGCCGGAGAAGCGGGTCGACCTGCTGGCCGCCGCGTCCGCCCTGCCCGGGGTGCGGGTGGTGGTGGTCGGGGACGGCCCCTCGGCACCCGGCCTGAAGGCCTCGATGCCCGGTGCGGTCTTCCTCGGGCGCCGGACCGGCGAGGAACTCGCCCGGTGTTTCGCCACCCTCGACGTGTTCGTGCACACCGGCCCGCTGGAGACCTTCTGCCAGACCATCCAGGAGGCGATGGCCAGCGGCGTCCCGGTGGTCGGCCCGGCCGCCGGCGGCCCGCTGGACCTGGTGGCGCACCGCCGCACCGGACTGCTGGTGCCGCCCCGGGACGGCGCGGCGGTCGCCCGGGCGGTCGCCGAGCTGGCCGCCGACCCGGCCCGACGGGCCGGGTACGGGGAGGCCGGGCGGGCCGAGGTGACGGCCCGTACCTGGGAGGCGGTCGGGGACCTGCTGCTGCGGCACTACGCCGAGGTGCTGGCGGAGCACCGGGGGGTGCCGGTGTCGGCCGTCCTGCCGTTCGTCGCCCCGTCGGCCGCCCCGTCCGACCACCCGACCGCGCCGCCGGCCCTGCCGGAGGAGCTGCCCGCATGACGCCCCTGCCGCACGGCGGGCCGCTGACGATCGTGCGGCTCGCCAACTTCGTCACCCCGGTCTCCGGCGGGCTGCGCACCGCGCTGCACCACCTGGGGGCCGGGTACCGGGCGGCCGGGCACCGGCCGGTCCTGATCGTGCCCGGCGAGCGGCGCTCCGAGGAGGACACCGACCAGGGGTTGGTGGTCACGCTGCCCGGCCCGGTGCTGCCGGCCAGCGGCGGCTACCGGCTGCTCACCGACCGGCGGGCGGTGACCGCCGAACTGACCCGGCTGAGCCCCGACCGGCTGGAGGTCTCCGACCGGACGACCCTGCGCTGGAGCGGTGGTTGGGCCCGGCGGCACGGCATCCGGTCGGTGATGGTCTCGCACGAGAGCGCCACCGGGCTGCTCCGCACCTGGGGCGTGCCCGGGCCGCTCGCCGGCGCGGCCGCCGACCGGTTGAACGCCGCGACGGCCCGCGCCTACGACGCGGTGCTCTGCACCACCGACTGGGCGGCGGCGGAGTTCCGCCGGATCGGTGCGCCCAACCTGGTCCGGGCCCCGCTCGGGGTCGACCTGGCGGCACTGCGCCCGCTGCCCGCCGCCCGGCGGGAGGCGGAGCGGGCCCGGTACGCGGCCCCCGGGGACGTACTGCTGGTGCTCTGCTCCCGGCTCTCGGCGGAGAAGCGGCCCGAGCGGGCCGTCGAGGCGCTGGCCCGGCTGCGGGCGCGGGGTCTGCCCGCCGTCCTGGTGGTCGCCGGGACCGGCCCGCTGCGGGAACGGCTGGCGGCCCGGGCCGCGCGGCTGCGGCTGCCGGTGCGCTTCCTCGGGCACCTGAGCGGACGGGCGGACCTGGCCGGGCTGCTGGGCAGCGCGGACGTGGTGCTGGCACCCGGCCCGGTGGAGACCTTCGGGCTGGCCGCGATGGAGGCGCTGGCCTGCGGGACTCCGGTGGTGGTCAACCGCTCGTCCGCGTTGCCCGGGCTGATCGGGCTCGCCGGGGTGGCCGCCGTCGACACCGGGGCCGGGTTCGCCGCCGCGGTGACCCAGGTGCTGCGGCGGCCGGAGGGAGCCCGGCGGGCGGCCGCCCGGGCGCAGGCCGAACGGTACGGCTGGCCCGCGGCGGTGGCGGCCTTCCTGGCGGCGCACGGGGTGCGGGGTGCCGGGGCGGCGGCAGCGGAGGTGCGGGGTCGCGAGGCGGCGGCGGAGCAGGACCGGGTGTCCGACTCCGGTCCGCTGGAGGGGGGACGGGATGAGCGTGCTGGACGCCGGGCCTGACCGGGCGGCGGAGGACCGGCCTACGGCCGGTGAACTCCTGCGCTTCGTCGCGCTCGGGGATTCGCTGACGGAGGGGATCGGGGACCAGGTCGGCGAGCAGTGGCGCGGCTGGGCCGCCGTGCTCGCCCGGTCGCTGGCCCCCGAGGGACGGACCGTCGAGTTCACCAACCTGGCGTACAGCGGCGCCCTGACCGCCGAACTGACGACCCGTCAACTTCCGCTCGCACTGGCCCGGCGCCCGCAGTTGGCCGCGGTGCTGGTCGGCGGCAACGACACCCTGCGGTCCGGCTTCGACATCCGGCGCACGACCCTGGAGTTGGACGCCACACTGGGTGAACTGTCCGGCCACGGAGCCGTGTTGCTCACCGCCTGCCTGCCCGACCCCGGCATGCTGCTCCGGCTGCCGAAGCCGCTCGCCCGGCCGCTCGCCCGGCGGATGCAGGCGGTCAACACCGTGGTGCACGCCCTCACCGTGCGACACCGGGCCGTCCACCTGCACATCGCCGAACTCCCCTGGTGCGAGCAGCGGCGCCTGCTGAGCGTAGACCGCCTCCACCCCAGCGCCGAGGGTCACCACCTGATCGCCCAGCGGTTCCACGAACTGCTCGGCACGGCGGGACACCCGCTCGGCCCCCCGCCCGCCGCCGGGCCCGCCGAGCCCCCGCCGGGCCTCGCCGCCGACCTGTGGTGGATGGCCACCCGGGGCACCCGTTGGGTCGCCGCCCGCAGCACCGACCTGCTGCCGGGGCTGCTCGCCCTGGCGGCCGTCGAGGGCGCCGCCCGGCTGCGCGGGGCGAGCGGGCGGCACGACGCGCAGATGGCCCGCGCGGCGGCGCAGGCGCTGGCCTCGCTGGGGTGACGACCGGCAGGCCGCCTTCGGGGCGGTGATTCGGGTCGGGGTGGGGTCGGTCGGGGCGATTCGGGTCGGGGCGATTCGGGTCGGGGTGGCGCCGGTCGGGGTGGGCGGGGGGGCTCCTCGGGCGGGGTGGGCGCGGTGGCCGGGTGGGAACCATCCGAGCGACGGGAGTGTCGTCCCCGGCAGCGATGTGGCGGAAGGAGCCGGAGTGGAGACGTCGGACAGGGCGGGTCGGGGGGTGCTGGCGGCGGCCGGGGTGCTGTTCCCGGACGGCCGGGGGCGGGTGCTGGTGGTGCGGCTGCCGTACGACCGGAAGCACCCGGTGGCCGTTCCCGGCGGCGGATGGGAGCCCGGCGACCTGTCACCGCGGGAGACGGCGGAGCGGGAGATCGCCGAGGAGCTGGGCTTCACGCCCCGGCTGGGGCCGCTGGCCTGCGTCGACTGGGCGATGTCCCCGAGCCGCCCGCCGATCGTGGCGTACCTCTACTGGGCCGAGCCGCTGACCCCGGAGCAGGTGGCGGCGATCCGGCCGGACGCGGCGGAGGTCGGCGGCTGGGTGTGGCTGACCGAGGAGGAGGCGGGGCACGCCCTGCCGCCCCGGCTGTCCCGCCGGGTGACGGCCTGCCTGCGGGCGCCGCGCACGGCCGGGCCGCTGGAGCTGGAGGACAGCCGCCCGGTCGGGCACACCCTGCGGGAGCTGCCCGCCGACGGTCCGGTGCCCGAGTACACCGGGCTGGCCGCCGCACCGGGGCTGGGGAGCGCGCCCGGCCCCGGGGCCGAGCAGCCGCAGCCCGAAGCGCCGATGGACCGGGACACCTTCTACGCCACCCGGCCGCGGATCCGGGCGAAGGCGCGCACGCTGTTCACCGACGGTGACGGGCGGGTGCTGCTGGTGCGGCTCCGGCCCTGGGACGGACCGCGCGGTGAGGCGCCGCACTGGACGCTGCCCGGCGGCGGGGTCGAGGCGGAGCGGGAGACGCCCCGGACGGCGGCGCGGCGGGAGGTCCGCGAGGAACTGGGCTGGGAGGTCGAGCCCGGGCCGCTGCTGGCACTGGACTGGCAGCCGGGGACGACGGCCGACCCCGAGGCCGACCCGGCGACGGGGCGGGACACCGCCGTCCTGGTGTACGTCTACGACGGCGGCACCGTGACGGAGGACCTGCTCGGCTCGATCAGGCTGCAGGAGCAGGAGTTGGTGGAGTGGCGGCTCTGCGACCCGGCCGAGGCGCGGGCGCTGGTGTCCGGACCGTCCTGGGGGCGGGTGGCCGCCGCACTCGCGGCCCGGGAACGGGCCGGCGGGCCGGCCGAGTTGGTGCGCGGGCGGGCGGGGTGGTCCGGCGAGCGGGTCGGCTGAGCCGTCCGGCGGTTGACCGAGCGGTTGAGCGAGCGGGTCGTCGGGCGGGTCATCGGGTGAGTCGTTCAGTGGTTCATCGGATGGGCCGTTCAGCGGTTCAGCGGCGCGCGAGCGGTGAACACTGGGGGCATGCAGAACGCGATCACTGAAGTGCTGACCGGCCGGCGGGTCGAGGCGGTCAGCGGCGGGGTCCAGCTCGACCTGCGGCTCGACGGGCCGGTGACCGTACGGGTGGCGCACGACTTCCGCTTCGCGGCGCCGTCCTTCGCCGCACCGGAGGAGGTCGAGCACTTCTTCCCGGCGCTAACCTTCCAGCCGACCCCCATCCTGCTGGCGCTGGTCGGCCGGACCGTCGGCGCCGCCCGGATCACCCTGGCCGGCGGCCTGGAGCTGGGCTTCGCGGAGGGCGGCGCGCTGTCCGTCCCGCCGCACGCGCTACTCGCGCCCTGGAGCGTGCGGACCGCCGAGGGCGCGGTGTGCGCGGGGCTGGCCGGCGGCGAGGTCCGGTGGACGGAGCCCGGCGGGGCGTGAGCCGCCGCCGGGGCCTCGTCCGATGCCTGCACGTCTGCAGGTCTGCAGGTCTGCAGGTCTGAACGTCTGCACGGATCCCGGGCCGGGGCCCGCTCCGGGCGCCCGGCCGGTTCCCCGGTCAGACCTCCAGGTCGGCCTCGATCCTGGTGAGCTGGTGGCGGGCCATCGCCAGGTTGGCCCGGCCCTTGTCCAGCGCGAGGTAGAGGAACAGGCCCTTGCCGGTCCGGCCGCCGAGCGGACGGATCAGGTGGTACTGGCTGCTGAGCGTGATCAGGATGTCCTCGATGCCGTCCTGCAGGCCGAGCATGTCCATGGTGCGCATCTTGGCGCGCACCACGTCGGTGTTCCCGGCTGCGGCCACGTTGAGGTCCAGACCGCCGGGGCCGTCGAGGGTGGCGAGTGCCATCCCGCTGTTGTAGTCCACCAGGGCCGCGCCGATGGCGCCCTCGATGGCGGTCATGGCCTGCTTGAGTGCACCTGCTGCGTCGGTCATTCCGGTCAACTCCTCTGGGATGGTGGAACGGTGGGGTGGCGAAGTCGCGGTGTGGTGGTGGCTCGGCGGATCAGCCCGCCTCGCGCGGATCCTTCGGGACCAATGCGTCGTTCAGCAGGTCGGCGATGCGCCGGGCGCAGCGCCGGGCCTCCAGGTGGAGCCGGCCGACGTTGACGTCCGGGAGCGCCAACAGGGTCAGCACGCAGCTGCCGCCGGCCGCGTAGGTGGCGACGTAGCCGTGCTCACCGCGCACCACGGACTCGCGGAACTCCCCCTGGCCGGTGGTGTCGGCGAGCCGTTGGGCGAGCGAGAGCGAGGCCGCCGTCATCGCGGCCAGGCCGGACGGTTCGGTCCCGTGGGTGTCGTGCGCGACCAGCAGGCCGTCCACGCTGGCCACCAAGCCGCCCGCGAGGTGCGGGACACGGCGTTTGACGGCGCGGAGTTCGGCGAGCAGCTCGGTCTCCAAGGCGATCAGTTGTCTCCTTCCGACACGCTGCTTGAGCGCCCGCCTCATGGCCGGTACGACGGGATCGCAGGCGGAGAGTGGCTCAAAGTCGGGCCTCCAGAAGGTCTCGGACCCGGGTCAGCAGCGCGATGTCCGGGTCGGGGACGGTCAGCGGGTGGGCCGCTGCCGTGGTGGGCGGTCGATCGGAGCACGTGGGGGCGGCAGGGGTCGCGGGGCCGGGGGTCGCGGGACCGGGGCGTGCCGGGCCGGGGGGCGGGGTCCTGCGGAGGGTGGCCCCGGGGATCCGCCGGTGCAGGCCCCCGGTCGGCCGTGACGGTACGGCGGTCGGGGGTGGCGGCACCGCCGGGGGCGGGCCGGCCGGCAGCGGGACGGCTAACGGCGGGACGACCGACGGCGGGACGGCTAACAGCGGGACGGCCGACGGCGGGAGTACCGGTGCCACGGTGGCCGACGGCGCGGCAGCCGGTGCGGCGTGCCGCGGGGCGTCGAGCAGGCCCGCGGCGGCCAGCCGGCGGACGTCCGCCGTCACGCCGAAGCCGGAGCGGCCGAGCAGCCGGGCCAGGTCGGCCGGGGTTCTTCGGCCGTCGGCGTGGTCGAGCAGTTCGCGTCGACGGCGGCCGGGCGGGCGGCGCGAGGGGCACCGATGGCGTTCCACCGGACGGACCGGGGCGGTGTCGAGCTGCGGCCAGGGCCAGATCCGGTCGAGGAGTCGGTGCCGGCGCTCGACCTCGCGCTCCAGCCGTGTCGGGTCGACCAGCGCCACCGTGCCGAGCCAGTGCCGGGCCTCGGACTCGAACCGCCAGGTGCCGCCGGACCGGTCGGCGAGGACGAAGTAGGCGGCGTCGAACAGCGTTCCCAGGTGGCCGAGTTCGAGTTCGCCGCGGGTGAGCAGCCCCCGCTCCAGCAGCACCTCACCGACCCGGCCGCGCGGGCCGTGGCCGCGCAGGAGCTCGGCCCAGCCCTCCCGGGTGATCCGGCCGCAGCCGGTCAGCAGGTCGGCCAGGCCGGGAGCGCGCGGGGACTCGGCGGCGGCCACCTGACCGTCGACCAGGTACAGGGTGCCGAGCGGTCCGTGCAGGGCTCCGGTGGCGCGGCGGGCGGCGAGCAGCGAGACGGCCTCGCCCGGGGTCCTCGGCGGGACCGGCCCGGTGGCGCCGGCGGGTTCCGTCAGGAGCGGTGCGACGGTCACGCGGACCACCGCCGGAGCGTCCGGTGGGCGGTGTCCGGCGCGGTCCGGCGCGGGTCGTGGGGTGTGGCCGGGTGTGAGGGGAGGGACGGAGCCCGACGCGCGGTACGGGGTGCGGTCGGGCGCCGGGTGTCGGGGTGGCGGCCGGCTGGCCGGAATGCGACGGTCGGTGCGGTCCCGGTCCTCACCCCAGCACCAGTTCCTGGGCGAGGGCCTGGAGTCGGAAGCGGGCGGCGGCGAGGTTGCCCGTCCCGCGGTCGAGCCAGAGGTGCAGGACGAGTCGGCTGTCGAAGGCGGTGTCGATGAAGCGGATCAGGTGGTAATTGCGGCCCGCGGTGACGATGATGTCCTCCAACGGTGCGCGCGGGTCCTCCGCTGCGGTGAAGGTCTGGCTCTCAACGGCCGCTCGTACCAAGTCGGTTGCCTCGGCGGCTGCGGTCTCGTGTTCACCGGCCGGGCTCTCCCCGAGGCTGCCGAGGGCGAGTCCGCTGCTCCAGTCGACCAAGCTCGCCGAGCGGGCTCCGGCGATCGCCATCGCTCCGGAGAGGCATTCGTCGATACCCGGCACACCGGCTCCTTCGAGGGGGTCTGGGCGGCCGGGCGCAACGCGACTCCGACCGGGCCGCCACCAGCAGTGGCAGCTTCGACACGGAAGGCTACTGCCGGTTTCCGTAGGACGAACATTCCCATGGCATATTCACATCAGTGACCGCGAGTTTCGGCCAAGGTGTGACGCTGCGTCAGCAGTGCCCCATGAACGAAGGCGCTGGCCGGTCCACCGCCGCGGGCCCCTGCTCGTTCGCCACCTGGCGCGGGACCTTGGCCGATACCGGGCCATGACCGAGGGTTTTGCAGACGAAAATGCGATAAGAGGACGCACCTGTCCGTGACGTGGGAGAGCCGGTGGGCCTGAGGGACCCGACGGCATCGCCGGACCCGTGCGGAGGTGGGTCGACATGACGAAGGGGCCCGTTCCGTTGGACGGAACGGGCCCCTTCGGGTGGAGCGCCAGGCCCGGATCGCACGGACTCTCCCTACTGAAAGTAGGGCGTGCTCTGGTAGCACCGCTGACGCATGTTCGAGAGACCTTCGTTGCGGAAGATCATTTCCCCTCGACGAGAAGAACAGTAGCAGGCCATCACACCTGGTCAGAAATCAGGCCTGACCGACGGCCTCGGCAAGCAACCGGTAGGAGTCCAGCAGCGCGGCGCGGTCGTACGTGCTGGTGGCGATCAGGAACTCGTCCGCGCCACTGCGCGCCACCAGCGCGGCCAGCTCGGCGGCGGCCTGTTCCGGGGTGCCGGCGATGTGGCCCTTGAGCGACTGCTCGAACGCGGCCCGCTCGCGCGCGCTCATCGCCCGCGTCCGGATCTCCTCGGCGGGCGCCAGCGGCGGGAACTCCCCGTGGGTCCGGGAGTAGGCCCCGGCCCAGGCCTCCGGGACGAGCAGGTCCCGCGCCCGCTCCGTCGTCCCGGCGACCGCGACCGTGCCCGAGACCACCACGTACGGCGCGGCGGCCTGGGCCGAGGGGCGGAAGCGGCTGCGGTAGCCGTCGATCGCGGCGAGCATCCGCTCCTCCCCGCGGGTGGCCGCGATGACCAGGGGAAGCCCGGCCTCGGCGGCCAGCTCGGCCCCCGCGCCGGTGGCCAGGACGAAGGCCGGCACGTGCAGGCCCTCGGCCGGGCGGGCGTGGACGTCGCGGTGCACCTGCTGCGAGCCGTCGAAGTAGCCGAGCAGTTCGGTCAGCTGGCCGCCGAAGTCGTCCGCGGCGTCCTTCTCCCGGCCGAGTGCCCGCCGGACACCGTCGGTGAAGCCCACCGAGCGGCCGAGGCCCATGTCGATCCGCCCCGGGAACAGCGCCGCCAGCACCCCGAACTGCTCGGCCACCACCATGGGTCGGTGGTTGGGCAGCATCACCCCGCCGGTGCCGACCCGGATCCGGGTGGTGGCGGCCGCGACCGCTGCGGCGAGCACCGTCGGCGCCGATCCGGCCACCCCGGGCACCCCGTGGTGTTCGGAGACCCAGAACCGGTGGTAGCCCAAGCGCTCGATCTCGCGGGCGAAGGCCACCGTGTTCCGCAGCGCCTGCGCCGGCTCCTCGCCCTGTCTGGTCCGGGAGCGGTCGAGGACGGAGAGCCTGGTCGCGGGCGTAGCGCTGGTCACGTGGGTGGAGAACACCCGACCGCCGGGTGGGCATTCCCCCGACCCGGGGCACCCCGCCGCACGGTCATCCCCCGCCGGACCCAGGACCGGACCCAGGACCGGGTCCGGGACCGGAGCCGGGACCGGGTATTCGGCCCGGGCGCGCGCCCGCGGCCCCGCGGCGGCCCCAGGGCTTGTACACCGAGAGGATCACGGCGAAGAGGTAGCACGAGAGCGCGACCGCCGGGACGATCACCGTGTTGTAGCGGACGAAGCCCAGCTCCGAGACCGGGATCGGCCCGGTCGGGTGCGCGTCCGCCAGGCGGACGGCGTCGTGCAGCCGGGCGGAGAGGGCGAAGACCGAGGCGGCCATCGCCGCGAGCGTCAACCAGAACTTGGTGCTCACCCAGTAGTACCGGAACAGGCCCCAGGAGGTGCCGAGCCCCAATGCCACCCCGCTGAGGAAGGTGAGCAGGCTCAGCGGCAGGACCAGCGCGTCACCGAGCATGCCCATCGCCCGGTAGGCGGCTCTCAGCCGGTCGGCGTCGTCGGTGGTGAGCGCCGCCAGCGCCAGGGTGAGCAGGCAGAGCATCAGTGCCAGCCAGCTCACCGAGGCGACGACGTGCAGGACCACCAGGCGCTTGCGCGCCCCCGGCGACAGCCGGCGGCCGGCGGACCGTCGCGCCGCCCGGGCCGGCCCGGGC
>NZ_JBFBGS010000046.1:0-79169 GCF_040684795.1 Kitasatospora sp. NPDC089797
GCCGCGGCCCGGGCGCCCGGGCCGCCGCTCGGCCTCGAGGCCACCCTCGACCAACCGGGAGGCGGTCAATGGGAGGCCGGTCGGGACGGCCCTCCCGACGCGGCGGGCCCCGGGGCGGCGCGCCGCAGGAGCGTGCGCATGGCGCCCTCCGGCCCGTTCGAGGCCGCCGCCCTCACGTGGCGGTGGCCTCCGGCTCCTGCGGGGCAGGTACGCGGCGCGGGAGCAGGAGCGGGGTGGCCAGGATGAGCAGCCCCGCGACCGTCAGCGCGGTGCGCGGGCCGGTGGCGTCGGCGAGCAGTCCGCCGAGCGCGGTGCAGACGGCGATGGACGCCTGTTGCCCGATGGACCAGGCCGACAGGGTGCGGGCGACCAGGTGCTTGGGCGTGCGTTCGAGCCGGTAGGTGGCGAGCACCGGGTTGTACAGGCTCATGTTGACGATGATCGCCAGTTCGACGGCCATCACCGTGACCAGCCCGACCACCCCAGGGCGGACGAAGGCCAGGCCGATCAGCCAGACGGCGCGCAGCGTGCCGACGGTCCGGAACACCCGGTCCCGGCCGTGGCGGGCCACGACCCGCCGGGCCAGCCGGGAGCCGATCAGCCCGCCGAGGCAGGGGGCGGCGAAGGCGAGGCCGTACTGCCAGGGCGGGAAGTGGAGTTGGCGCAGCAGGAGGACGGCCAGGACCGGTTCGGTGGCCATGATCAGTCCGCCGACGAGCAGGTTGTTGAGGTAGAGCGCCCGCAGGCCCGGGTCGCCGAGGATGTGCCGCCAGCCGTCGAGCAGCGCGCCGGCCCGTACCGGGTTCCCGTCGGTCGGCCGTTGCGGGGCCTCCTCCCGGCCGCGGATCGCCGTGATGCCGAGCGCGGAGAGCAGGTAGCTGAGCGCGTCGGCGACGACGGTGGTGACCGGACCGAACAGCGCGATGGCGGCGCCGCCGAGCGGTGGCCCGATCGCGATGGAGCTCCAGTTCGTGGATTCGAAGCGGGCGTTGGCCACCAGCAGGTCCTCCGGCCGGACGAGGGCCTTGAGGTGGGCGCCGCCGGCCGCGTTGAACGCGATCTTGGCGGCGGCGACCACGGCGGAGACCAGCAGCAGCTGGACGAAGCCGAGCAGTCCGAGGGCGTACCCGAGCGGGATGGTCGCCATCGCCGCGAACCGGGCCAGGTCCATCGCGATCATCACCGGGCGTTTGCGCCGGAACTCCACCCAGGGCGCGAGCGGCACCGCGATCAGCGCCCCCACCGCGGGGCCGACCGCGGACAGTGCGGACACTTCGGCGGGTCCGGCGTGCAGCACCAGGACGGCCAGTAGCGGCAGCGCCCCGAACCCCAGTCCGGAGCCGTACGCGCTCACCGCGTAGGCCGCCCACAGCCAGCCGAACCGCCGCCCCAGCCGGGGCCGGGCCACTCCGCTCACCATGCTCCGGCGCGCTCCTTCGGTGTCCCACCCGCACAATCCGACGTTGACCGGGGAGAGCTAACCGGGCGCCGTAGTGGCAGGTCAAACAACCGGTCGGCGCTCGTCGCACAACCGCTGGTTGTTCCCTAGGGTGGGTCGGCATGGACCTCGAAGCCGTACGCACCTTCGCCGCCGTCGCGGAAGCCGGCCAGTTCCAGAAGGCCGCCGCGGACCTGGCGATCACCCAGCAGGCCGTCTCCAAGCGCATCGCCGGGCTGGAGCGGGACCTCGGTGTCCGGCTGTTCACCCGCACCCCGCGCGGCGCCGAGCTGACCATCGACGGGCAGGCGTTCCTGCCGCACGCCGGTGAGCTGCTGCGGGCCGCCGAGCGCGCGGTGGACTCGGTGCGCACCGGGCGCCGGCCGCTGCGGGTGGACGTGATCGCCTCGCGGGTGGCGCCGTCGGGGCTGTTGCGCGAGTTCCACCGCACGAATCCCGGGATCGAGCTCGACGTGGTGATGCTGTTCGACGTCGAGGCGGCCGTGGGCGCGCTCCGCTCGGGCGCGATCGACGCGTCCTTCCGGGCCGTGGCCGCGCCCGGTCGGCCGCTGCCGGAGGGCATCGGCTCCGTCCGGGTGCTGGACGAGCCGTTGCAGCTCCTCGTCGGGCCGGGCCACGCGCTGGCGGAGGCCCGCTCGGTGACCATGGCCCAGCTCGCCGGGCACCGGATCTGGATGCCGGGGATCGCCCCCGGCACCGAGTGGGCCGCCTACTACGACGACCTGGTGGCCGGGTTCGGCCTCACCATCGAGGCGACCGGTCCCAACTTCGGCTCGGACGCGCTCCTGGACACCGTCGCCGACACCCCGGCCCTGGCCACCCTCATGAGCGAGCACACCCGGCTGGTCTGGCCGGCCGGTCACGGCCTGCGCCGCGTCCCGGTGACCGACCCGACGCCGGTCTACCCGCACTCGCTGCTGTGGCACCGCGACAATCCGCACCCGGCGCTGCCCGTCCTGCGCGCCCACCTGGCAGCCGCCCGGCCGGTCTTGGACGCGGCCGGCACCTGGCGGCCGGACTGGGTGCTGCCGAGCTGAGCGGGCGCCGCCGGCCGGCGGGTGGCGCTCAGGCCTCCTCGCGCCAGCCCTCGTAGGAGCCGGCGAGGGTGTCGAGGGCGTGCAGCAGGGCGGGGGTCCAGCCGGTGGACGGGGGGTCGAGGACGACCAGCCACTGGGCGTCCTCGGCGTCGTCCTCGCCGGCCAGCGCGTCGCGGACGATCTCCAGCTCGCCGAGGTCGGGGTGGGCGGCGGAGAGTTCCTCGGCGGCCTCGTCGGCGGTGTCGCGGTCGGGCAGGACGAGCAGCTGGCGGACGAACGGGTCGTCGACCTGCGGGAGGTCGGGGGTGCGGTTCTCGGTCACCGGGACATTCTCCAGGTCGGGCACGGTGGTCCGGCAATGCGGTCGGGTCCGCCCGGGGTACCGACCGTCCCGGCCGCCCGGGACCGTCGGTACCCCGGCCGCCCGGCCGTCCGGCCGTCCGGGCGGGAGTGTCCGCGGCGCGTGGGATGCTGGTAGGCGATGGCCAGGAAGAGTGCACCCGACGACCTGCTCGCCCCGCTGACCCTCGCGGTCGGCCAGGAGGAGCTGCTGCTGGACCGCGCGGTCGCCCAGGTGGTGGCCGCGGCGAAGGCGGCGGATCCGGACACCGACGTGCGGGACCTCCCGCCCGGTGGCCTGCAGCCCGGCAGCCTGGCCGAGCTGACCACGCCCTCGCTGTTCGCCGAGCGCAAGGTGATCGTGGTCCGGGCCGCGCAGGACCTCTCCGCCGACTCGGTGAAGGAGGTCAAGGCGTACATCGAGGCGCCCGCCGAGGAAGTGATCATGGTGCTGGTGCACGCCGGCGGGGCCAAGGGCAAGGGCCTGCTGGACGCCGGGCGCAAGGCGGGCGGGCGTGAGGTGGCCTGCGCCAAGCTCGCCAAGGCGAGCGAGCGACTGGCCTTCGTCAAGGGCGAGTTCCGCACGCTGGGCCGCTCCGCGACCCCGGAGGCCTGCCAGGCGCTGCTCGACGCGCTCGGCAGTGACCTGCGCGAACTGGCGGCCGCGTGCAGCCAGTTGACCTCGGACGTCGAGGGCACGATCGACGAGACGGTGGTGGCCCGTTACTACAGCGGCCGGGCCGAGGCGACCGGGTTCGAGGTGGCCGACCTGGCGGTCACCGGCCGGGCGGCGGAGGCGCTGGAGCGGCTGCGGTGGGCGCTGGCCGTGGGCCAGCCGCCGACCGGCATCACCTATGCGCTGGCCTCCGGCGTGCGCAGCATCGGGCGGCTGGCGACGGTCGGCCGGAACATGCGTCCGGCCGATCTGGCCCGCGAGTTGGGCATGCCGCCGTGGAAGGTGGACCGGGTCCGCCAGCAGATGCGCGGCTGGACGGGCGACGCGGTGGCCACCGCGCTGACCGCGGTCGCCCGGGCCGACGCCGAGGTCAAGGGCGGCTCGGCCGACCCGGCCTTCGCCCTGGAGCGCGCGGTGGTCGCCGTCGCCCAGGCGGCCCGGGCCGGCTCCCGGCCCTCGTACTGACCGCTCCGGCCCTCGTCCCGGCCGTTCCGGAGCCGCGCCGGCCGTTCCGGAGCTGCGGTGACCGCTCCGGAGCTGCGGTGACCGTTCCCGGCCCTCCGCGGTCACCCTCCGGAGCCGGGAGCGGCCCGGGCTACCTGCGCATCGCCCGTACCGCGTTGTCGGCGTCCGTCCGCAGGGCGGTGCGCAGGTCGTCCATGGACGGCGGGGTGTCCTTGCCCTGGCTGTAACCGGCGTTGTACGTGAGGTAGTAGGTCATCCCGCCGTCGCGGACGTCCAGCTCCGCGTACCGGCTGTGGTACGTGGGCGAGCCGTCGTCCTTGTAGAGGAAGTACGCCTCCTCGCCGATCCCTGGGACGTCGGTGACCTGGTAGCCCCGGCCCCGGTAGAGCTCCCGGTTGGCCCGGAGCTCGGGCGCCGGGTTGACCGCCTTGTGCAGGTCGGCGCGGATGTACACGGAGGCGTACTCGCCGGAGGTGCCGCCGCCGGCCCGCTTGAGCGACATCGAGCAGTTCATGCTGTCCAGCGCCGGGTTCCGGTCGGTGTGGTGGGACGGCGAGTTGCCGTCCGTGGTGACGGTGTACGTCTCCAGCAGCCGGGACGGCTTCGCGGTGGCGCAGAAGTCGTCCGAGAGGTGGTAGCCGCCGAGGCTGCGCGGTGACGAGTCGGTGCTGACCAGGTCCGGGACGACCAGGACGGCGGCGGCCCAGCCGGCCGAGGCGAGCAGGGCGCCGGCGAAGGCCCAGACGGCGTTGCGCCGCAGGTTCCCTCCCGGGCGGTCGGCGGCGGCCGCCGTCCGGGCCGGCGCCCCGGGCGGGGGACCGTAGCCGCCCGCCCCCGGCGGCGCCGCCCCGGGTGTCCGCTGCGGGAACCCGTATCCCGGCCCGGGTGCCGGGGACCGGCCCGGTGGTGGCGGCGGCGGTGGCGTCGACATGGAGGTTCCCCCTCGGAACGGACGCCGGGGCGCTCCCCGCACCCCGGTCACGCCGGACCGACGATAGCGGCCGGGCCGCACAACGCGACAGGCGCCGCAGTCGGCCTCGGGGAAGAGGCCGGCTGCGGCGCCTGTCGTACAGCTGGTGTGCACCGCACCCGCGTGGCGAACGCAGGCCGCGTGCGGTGCGAATATCGCACGCCTCGGGGTTCCGGGTAGAGGGCCGGCTCGCTCCGAGGCGGTGGGGGCTGGCGCCCCCGGAGGCGTCAGGCCTGGGCGGCGGTGTTGACGCGCTTGGTGATGGCCGACTTCTTGTTGGCGGCCTGGTTGGCGTGGATGACGCCCTTGCTCACGGCCTTGTCGAGCGCCTTGGAGGCGGCACGGGCCAGCACGACGGCCTTCTCGGTCTCGCCGGCGGCAGCGGCCTCACGGGCCTTGCGCAGGGCGGTCTTCAGCGAGGACTTGACGGCCTTGTTGCGCAGGCGCGCCTTCTCGTTGGTCTTGTTGCGCTTGATCTGGGACTTGATGTTCGCCACGAAGGAGCCTCAGTCTTGTCTAAAGGTTCACGGGTGTTCCCCGGCCGAAGGCTGGGGAGGGTTGCACTCGGAGGCCGTCGGACCAGCTGAGAGGGCATGCCGAGGCCAGGTGCAGCAGCCCACGCTACCAGGGGCCCGCCGTCGGCCCCAAACCGGCCGCCGTCCCGGGCGGCCGTTCCCGGGCCGTCCCGTGGCCCCGGGAGCGGCCCGCGGAAGGCTCCGAGGTGCCCGAACGGCATCCCGAGCCGCGGTCGTGGGAGGATGGGAGGAACTATTTCGATCGGACGAGACCGTCCGGTCCCCGGGATAGCCGGTCAGCGATGATCCGGACCGCCCCGGCCCCGGACCAACGGAGAATCGGACCAAGGTGCCCGCGACCCCCAGCAATGTGCCAGAGCCCAGCCGTACCGACCCGGCGCTGATCCGCAACTTCTGCATCATCGCCCACATCGACCACGGCAAGTCGACGCTCGCAGACCGGATGCTGCAGATCACCGGCGTGGTCGATCCCCGGCAGATGCGCGCCCAGTACCTCGACCGGATGGACATCGAGCGCGAGCGCGGCATCACCATCAAGTCGCAGGCGGTCCGCCTCCCGTGGGCCCCGAAGACCGGGCCGGACGCCGGGACGACGCACATCCTCAACATGATCGACACCCCGGGCCACGTGGACTTCACGTACGAGGTGTCCCGCTCCCTCGCGGCCTGCGAGGGCACCATCCTGGTGGTCGACGCGGCCCAGGGCATCGAGGCGCAGACCCTCGCCAACCTGTACCTGGCGCTGGAGAACGACCTCACGATCGTCCCGGTCCTCAACAAGATCGACCTGCCGGCCGCCCAGCCGGAGAAGTACGCCGCGGAGATCGCCCACATCATCGGCTGCGACCCGAGCGACGTGCTGCAGGTCAGCGCCAAGACCGGCCTCGGCGTCGAGGACCTGCTGGACCACATCGTCAACACCATCCCGGCCCCGGTCGGCGTCAAGGACGCCCCGGCCCGCGCGATGATCTTCGACTCGGTGTACGACTCCTACCGCGGCGTGGTCACCTACGTCCGTGTGGTGGACGGCCAGCTCACCAAGCGCGAGCGGATCCAGATGATGTCCACCGGCGCGACCCACGAGCTGCTGGAGATCGGCGTCATCTCGCCCGAGCCGAAGGTCGCCGACGGCCTCGGCGTCGGCGAGGTGGGCTACATCATCACCGGTGTGAAGGACGTCCGGCAGTCCAAGGTCGGTGACACCATCACCTCGATGCACAAGGGCGCCACCGAGCCGCTGGGCGGCTACAAGGACCCGCGCCCGATGGTGTTCTCCGGTCTGTACCCGCTGGACGGCTCGGACTACCCGCTGCTGCGCGACGCGCTGGACAAGCTGCGCCTCAACGACGCCGCCCTGGTGTACGAGCCGGAGACCTCGGTCGCGCTCGGCTTCGGCTACCGCTGCGGCTTCCTGGGCCTGCTGCACCTGGAGATCATCCGGGAGCGCCTGGAGCGCGAGTTCAACCTCGACCTGATCTCCACCGCCCCGAACGTGGTCTACCGGGTGGTCATGGAGGACGGCACCGAGCACACCGTCACCAACCCGAGCGAGTTCCCGTCCGGCAAGATCTCCGAGGTCTACGAGCCGGTGGTGCGCGGCACCGTCCTCGCGCCCAACGAGTTCGTCGGCGCGATCATGGAGCTCTGCCAGTCCCGCCGCGGCAGCCTCCAGGGCATGGACTACCTGTCCGAGGACCGGGTCGAGCTGCGCTACACGCTGCCGCTCGCCGAGATCGTCTTCGACTTCTTCGACCAGCTGAAGTCCAAGACCCGCGGCTACGCCTCGCTCGACTACGAGCCCATCGGCGAGCAGACCGCCCAGCTGGTGAAGGTCGACATCCTGCTGCACGGCGACCCGGTGGACGCCTTCTCCGCGATCGTGCACAAGGACAAGGCCTACAGCTACGGCGTGATGATGGCCGGCAAGCTCCAGAAGCTGATCCCGCGCCAGCAGTTCGAGGTGCCGATCCAGGCCGCCATCGGCTCCCGGGTGATCGCCCGTGAGACGGTCCGCGCGATCCGCAAGGACGTCCTCGCCAAGTGCTACGGCGGTGACATCTCCCGCAAGCGGAAGCTGCTGGAGAAGCAGAAGGAAGGCAAGAAGCGGATGAAGATGGTCGGCAGCGTGGAGGTCCCGCAGGAGGCCTTCTTCGCGGCGGTGACCCCCGCCGCGCTGGGGCCTAAGCACAATATGTAGCCGCGCGCGGCGCGACGGGATGGGCCCGGGCGTTGGCCGGCCCCCTTCCGCGTTCCGCAGCACCCGAGCGCCGAAGCACCGAAGAGCCGAAGAGCCGGGGAACCGAGGAGCCGAGGGCGGCCCCCGGCGGTTACTTCAGCGCGGCGAGGACGCCGGCGACGATCCCGGCCTTGGCCAGCCGTGCCGCCGTGCCGGTGACCACGGTGGGCCTCATCGAGTCGTCCGGGCCCACGAGTTGGAGCAGCCCGTCCCGCCGCCCGAGGCTGAGGCACTGCACCGTGTACCGGAACGAGAACGGCGCCCCGGTGCGTCCGTCCAGCAGCCGGCCGAGGTACCGGCCCTGCGGCAGCGCGGTGGCGCAGCCCATCCGCAGGGTGCCGACGCCGGGGACGGTGACGGCGGCGGCGTCGCCGACCACGTGGACGTCCGGGTGCGAGAGCGAGCGCAGGCGGTCGTCGACCAGGGCCCGGCCGCGGGCGTCGACGGCCAGTCCGGCCTCGGCGGCCAGCGGGTGCGGTTCCATCGAGGCGGCCCACACGGTGAGGTCGGCGTCGAGCGGTCCGGCGGCGGTGCGCAGCCCGTCGGCGGTGACCTCGGTGACGGCGGCCTGCTCGTGGACGGTGACGCCGAGCCGGTCCATGACCCGTAGGACGTGGGCCCGGCCGCGCGGGGAGAGCCAGCCGCCGACCTGTCCGGCGGCGACGATCCGGACCTTCCACCGGGGGTGGGCCTCGGCGAGTTCGGTGGCCAGTTCGATGCCGGTGGCGCCGCCGCCGACGACGGCCAGGGTGCCGGGGCGGTCGGCTCCGGCGATCAGCCGCCGCACCTCGGCGGCCCGCTCCACCGGGTGGGCGTGCTCGGCGGCGCCGGGGACGCCGTGCCAGGCGGTGCGGCTGCCGAGGGCGTGGACCAGGGTGTCGTAGCCGAGGGCGGTGCCGTCGTCCAGCAGGACCTTGTGCCCGGCCGGGTCGAGTTCGACGGCGCGGGCGCGGTGGTGTTCGATCCGGCGGCCGCGGACGAGGTCGCCGAGGGCGGGCCAGTCGCGGCCGCGGCCGGCCGCCGCCTCGTGCTGGCGGACGCGGTGCAGGAGCCGCTCCTCGGGGGCGACCAGGGTGACGTCGCGGTGCCGTGCGGCGCCCTTGGCCGCGCTGAGTCCGGCGTATCCGGCGCCCAGGACGACGATCCGCCGGCCGGTGCTGGTGGTGCTGCTGCTCATCTCGTCCGCCTCCCTGCGGGGCGCTCCGGTGGAGCGCTGTTCGGGAGGGGGACGACGTGGCCGGCCGGGGTGTGACGGTGTCCTGCGTCACAGTTCCACGGGTGTGATCCGGGTGAGCTTCTCGGGGTTGGCGACGACGTAGGCCTCGGTGATCCGCCCGTCGGCCAGGGCGAAGGCGACCACGCCGGTGACGGTGCCGGTGGCCTTCTCGTACCAGACCAGGCCGGGTTCGCCGTTGACCGTCGCGGTGCCGAGCCCGTACGCGGGGGTGAACCACTTGCCGACCAGGCCGGCCACCAGCCGGGCGACCTTCTCGGCGCCGCGCACCGGGCGGGCGGAGGCGCGGACGATGCCGCCGCCGTCGGCGTGCCAGACCACGTCGGGGTCGAGGACCTCCATCAGGCCCAGGATGTCGCCCCGGGTGCTGGCGGAGGCGAAGGCGGCGACGGCCCGGCGGTGCTCGGCCGGGTCGGCGCCGCCGGTGTGCCGGCCGCCGTCCTTGATCCGGCGGCGGGCCCGGGAGGCGAGCTGGCGGGTGGCGTCGGGGGTGCGGTCCAGGGCGGTGGCGATGGACTCGAAGCCGACCGCGAAGACGTCGTGCAGCACCAGGGCGGCCCGTTCGGCGGGGGTGAGCTGCTCCAGCACGGCGAGCAGGGCGAGCGAGACGGACTCGCCGCGTTCGGCCAGGTCGGCGGGGGAGTCGGGGCCGTCCGCGTAGGAGACGGAGGGCTCGGGCAGCCATTCGCCGTAGTAGGCCTCGCGGCGGGCCCGGGCGGAGCCCAGCTGGTCGTAGCAGAGCCGGGTGACCACGGTGGTCAGGAAGGCCCGGGGGTCGTCGACGGTGTCGCGGTCGGCGGACCGCCAGCGCAGCCAGGCGTCCTGGAGGACGTCCTCGGCGTCGGTGAAGGAGCCGAGCAGCCGGTAGGCGACCGAGCCGAGGTAGCGGCGGTTCGCCTCGAAGGCGTCCGGGGCCTGGTCGGGGGCGGCGGCGGGCTCGGCGGTCACGGGAGTCACCGTAGCGAAGGGTGCCGGGGATGCGAAGAGCCGGGACGGGTGGGTCCCGTCCCGGCTCCTCGGATGCCGGCTCCCGCGGCGGCTCCCACCGCGACACTCGCAGCGGGAGCCCGCGACGGCTCAGTCCACCTCGGCCACGGCCTCCGCGAACTGCGCCTGGTAGAGCCGGGCGTAGGCGCCGTCGGCGGCGATCAGGTCGTCGTGCGAGCCCTGTTCCACGATGGAGCCGTTCTCCATCACCAGGATGACGTCGGCGTCGCGGATGGTGGAGAGGCGGTGGGCGATGACGAAGCTGGTGCGGCCGGTGCGCAGCCGGGCCATGGCCCGCTGGATGAGCACCTCGGTGCGGGTGTCGACCGAGCTGGTGGCCTCGTCCAGGACCAGGATGGACGGCTGGGCGAGGAAGGCCCGGGCGATGGTGATCAGCTGCTTCTCGCCGGCGCTGACGCCGGTGCCCTCGTCGTCGATGACGGTGTCGTAGCCGTCCGGGAGGGTGCGCACGAAGCGGTCGACGTGGGCGGCCCTGGCGGCCTCGATCACCTGCTCGCGGGTGGCCGATCCGGCGCCGTAGGCGATGTTGTCGGCGATGGTGCCGCCGAACAGCCAGGTGTCCTGGAGGACCATGCCGATGCCGGAGCGCAGGTCCTCGCGGGACATCGCGGCGATGTCGATGCCGTCGAGGGTGATCCGGCCGGAGCTGACCTCGTAGAACCGCATCAGCAGGTTGACCAGGGTGGTCTTGCCGGCGCCGGTGGGGCCGACGATGGCGACGGTCTGGCCGGGTTCGACCTTGAGCGAGAGGTCGTCGATGAGCGGCTTCTCGGGGTCGTAGCGGAAGGCCACGTCCTGGAAGGCGACCCGGCCCCGGACGGTGTCCGGCTTCTCGGGCATGGCTGGTTCGGGGCTCTGCTCGGGGGCGTCGAGCAGTTCGAAGACGCGCTCGGCGGAGGCGACCCCGGACTGCACCAGGTTGGCCATGCTGGCGACCTGGGTGAGCGGCTGGCTGAACTGCCGGGAGTACTGGATGAAGGCCTGGACGTCGCCGATGGACAGCGCGCCGCTGGCCACCCGCAGGCCGCCGACGACCGCGACCAGCACGTACTGCAGGTTGCCGATCAGCATCATCGCGGGCTGGATGATCCCGGAGATGAACTGGGCGCGGAAGCTGGCGTGGAACAGCGCCTCGTTGTGCTCGCGGAAGGTCGCGGCGGACTCGCGCTGCCGGCCGAACGCCTTGACCAGGGTGTGGCCGGTGTACATCTCCTCGATGTGGGCGTTGAGTTGGCCGGTGGACTTCCACTGCTGGACGAACTGCGGCTGGGCCCTCTTGCCGACCCGGGCGGCGACGACGACCGACAGCGGCACCGAGACCAGGGCGATCGCGGCGAGCAGCGGGGAGATCCAGAACATGAACCCGAGCACACCGACCACGGTGAGCAGCGAGTTGACGATCTGTCCCATGGTCTGCTGCATCGACTGGCCGATGTTGTCGATGTCGTTGGTGACCCGGCTGAGCACCTCGCCGCGCGGCTGCTTGTCGAAGTAACTGAGCGGCAGTCGGGCGAGTTTGGCCTCGACGTCCTGGCGCAGCCGGTAGCCGGCGGACTGGATGGCCTTGGTGGCCAGGCGGCCCTGGACGATGCCGAAGAGGGCGGAGGCGAGGTAGATGCCGAGCACCCAGAGCAGGACGGCGCCGATGGCGCCGAAGTCCATGCCCTGGCCGGGGGTGAAGTCGACCGCGGAGAGCAGGTCGGCGATGCCGCCGTCGCCGTGGGCGCGCAGTCCGGCGATCACCTCGGCCTTGGAGGTGCCGGGTTGGAAGCGGGCGCCGATGACGCCGGCGAAGATCAGGTCGGTGGCGTCGCCGAGGATCTTGGGGCCGGTGACGGCGCAGCCGATGCCGAGCACGCCGAGCACCAGGACGCCGAGCAGCAGTTTGCGTTCGGGGCGCAGCAGGCCGAGCACGCGCTTGCCGGAGCCCTTGAAGTCCATGGACTTCTCGGTGCCCTGGCCGCCCATGAAGCGGCCCGGTCCGGCCGGGCCGCGGCGGGCGGCGGCGGCCTGGGAGTCGCTGGGGAGCTTGTCCTCGGGTTGGTCGGCGGGCCGTCCGGCGGTGGCGGCGGTCTTGCCGGCGGGCTTTCCTGGGGTGGTCACGCCGCCTCCTGCTCGGTGAGCTGGGAGAGCACGATCTCCCGGTACGTCGGGTTGTCGGCCATCAGTTCGCGGTGGGTGCCGGAGCCGACGACGGCGCCCTCGTCGAGGACGATGATCCGGTCGGCGTCGCGGATGGTGGACACCCGCTGGGCGACGATCAGCACGGTGGCGTCGGCGGTCTCGCGGGCGAGGGCCTTGCGCAGTCTGGCGTCGGTGGCGTAGTCGAGCGCCGAGAAGGAGTCGTCGAAGAGGTAGACGTCGGGGCGCCGGACCAGGGCCCGGGCGATGGCCAGGCGCTGGCGCTGGCCGCCGGAGACGTTGCTGCCGCCCTGGGCGATGGGGGCGTCCAGGCCTTCGGCCAGCTTCTCGACGAACTCCTTGGCCTGGGCGATCTCCAGGGCGTGCCAGAGTTCCTCGTCGGTGGCGTCGGGCCGGCCGTAGCGGAGGTTGCTGGCGACGGTGCCGGTGAACAGGTACGGCTTCTGCGGGACGATGCCGACGCTGTCGGCGATCGTGTCGCCGGAGAGTTCGCGCACGTCGACGCCGTCGAGCAGGACCTGTCCGGAGGTGGCGTCGAAGAGCCGGGGGACGAGGCCGAGCAGGGTGGACTTGCCGCTGCCGGTGGAGCCGATGATGGCGGTGGTCTCGCCGGGGCGGGCGGTGAGGTCGATGCCGCGCAGCACCGAGGCCTCGGCGCCGGGGTAGCGGAAGTCGACGTCGCGCAGTTCGAGGTGGCCGCGGCGCAGCAGTTCGGTGACCGGGGCGCTGGGCGGGACGACGCTGGAGGAGGTGCCGAGGACCTCTTGGACGCGTTCGGCGCAGACCTCGGCGCGCGGCACCATCATGAACATGAAGGTGGCCATCATGACGCTCATCAGGATCTGCATCAGGTAGGAGAGGAAGGCGGTGAGCGCGCCGATCTGCATGGCGCCGCTGTCGATCCGGTGGGCGCCGAACCAGAGCACGGCGACGCTGGAGACGTTCACGACCAGCATCACGGCCGGGAACATGACGGACATCAGCCGGCCGACCTGCCGGGCGACCTGGGTGAGGTCCTCGTTGGCCTCGCCGAACCGGTTCTGCTCGTGGTCGTCCTTGACGAAGGCGCGGATGACCCGGATGCCGGTGATCTGCTCGCGCAGCACCCGGTTGACGGTGTCGATCCGCACCTGCATGCTGCGGAACTTCGGGCGCAGCGCCCGGACCAGCAGGGTGACGACGACGCCGAGGGCGGGGATGACGGCGAGCAGCAGCCCGGACAGCGGGACGTCCTGGTTGAGCGCCATGATGATGCCGCCGACGCACATGATGGGTGCGGCGACCATCAGGGTGAAGCTCATCAGGGCCAGCATCTGGACCTGCTGGACGTCGTTGGTGGTGCGGGTGATCAGCGAGGGGGCGCCGAACTGGCCGACCTCGCGGGAGGAGAAGCTCTGCACCCGGTCGAAGACGGCGGCCCGGACGTCGCGACCGAAGGCCATGGCGGTGCGGGCGCCGTAGTAGACGGCGCCGATCGAGCACAGCGCCTGGACGAGGGTGACGCCGATCATCACGGCGCCGACGCGCAGGATGTAGCCGGTGTCGCCCTTGACCACGCCCTGGTCGATGATGTCGGCGTTGAGCGTGGGCAGGTAGAGCGCCGCGAGGGTGGACACCAGCTGGAGGGCCACCAGCAGGGTGATCGGTCGGGAGTAGGGGCGCAGGTACGCCCGGAGCAGTCTGATCAGCACTAGCACACTCTTGTCGTCGCCGGTCGGGTTCGCACCCCAATTCTCGTGGTTCCACGGCGTCGTACGGGCCAATCGGGGGCTGTCCGCTGGAGGTTTGCCGGGCCTTTGCCATTGCGGGGCAGGTCACCGGGCCGACGGGCCGGTCACCGGTGGTGCGGGGGCGTGTCAGCTCGATCCTCCCCCTTACGGAATGACCGATTTCCCCCTAGGCTGCTGACTGCGCCCTTGTTACTGACCGGTATCGCCCACCGCCCGCGTGGACCGGCGCCCGGTGCCCGCCCCCACGGACGCCGCGACAATCCCTCAGACGGCCACCCGCCTCCGGAGGTCTCGTTGAGTTCCGCGCAGTCCCTGATCGACTCCGGCAGTGCCGACATCGTCGCCGGGCGTCCGGCCTCCGTCGCCCACCTGTTCCTGGAGCGCGTCGCCGCCACCCCGAACGTCGAGGCCTACCGCTACCCCGTCTCGGTCGACGAGCACGCCGCGGACGGCGCACCGGGCGCCGAGCAGTGGCGCTCGCTGACCTGGGCGCAGACCGCGGTCCGGGTCAGAGCGGTGGCCGCCGGCCTGATGGCGCTGGGCATCCGGCCGGAGGACCGGGTCGCGCTGGCCTCCTCCACCCGGGTCGAGTGGGTCCTCACCGACCTCGGCGCGATGTGCGCGGGTGCCGCGATCACCACGGTCTACCCGAGCACCAACGCGGACGAGACCGCCTTCATCCTCGCCAACTCCGGCTCCCGGGCCCTGTTCGCGGAGAACGCGGCCCAGCTGGCCAAGGCCGTCGAGCACATCGACGAGCTGCCCGAGCTGCGCACCGTGATCCTCTTCGACGCGCCCGCCGAGGCTCCCGAGGCGGCCGGGCTGGACCTGATCACCCTGGCCGAGCTGGAGCGGCGCGGCACCGAGTACCTGGAGCAGCACCCGGACGCGGTCGAGAAGGCCGTGGCCGCGCTCGACCGGGAGCAGCTGGCCACCCTCATCTACACCTCCGGCACCACCGGCCGCCCTAAGGGCGTGCGCCTGGTGCACGACTGCTGGGCCTACGAGGGCAGGGCCCAGGAGTCCAGCGGCCTGCTCGGCCCCGACGACGTCCAGTTCATGTGGCTGCCGCTGTCGCACGTCTTCGGCAAGACCCTGATCTCCGGCCAGATCGCCACCGGCCACGTGATGGCGCTGGACGGTCGGGTCGACCGGATCATCCACAACCTGCCGGCCATCCGGCCCACCGTGATGGCCTCCGCGCCGCGCATCTTCGAGAAGGTCTACAACGGCATCGCGGGCCGGGCCCGGGCCGAGGGCGGCGCCAAGTACAAGATCTTCCTGTGGGCCGCCAAGGTCGCCCGCGAGCACGCCCGGGTGGTCCAGGAGAGCCGGATCGCCACCGGCGTCGAGAGCGCCCCGCTGGGCCTGCGGCTGCAGCACGCGGTCGCCGACAAGCTGGTGTACGCGAAGATCCGGGCGGCCTTCGGCGGCCGGCTGCGCGGCGCGGTCTCCGGCAGCGCCGCGCTCGCCCCGGAGATCGGCTACTTCTTCCTCGGCGCCGGGGTGCCGATCCTGGAGGGCTACGGGCTGAGCGAGACCAGCGCCGGCTCCTGCGTCAACCGCAAGGAGGACGTGCGGATCGGCACGGTCGGCCGCCCGCTGCCGGGCACCGAGGTGCGGATCGCCGAGGACGGCGAGATCCTGCTGCGCGGCCCCGGCGTGATGCGCGGCTACCACGACCTGCCGGAGAAGACCGCCGAGGTGCTGGAGCCGGACGGCTGGTTCCACACCGAGGACATCGGCGAGCTCAGCGCCGACGGCTTCCTGCGGATCACCGACCGCAAGAAGGACCTCTTCAAGACCTCCGGCGGCAAGTACGTGGCGCCCAGCGAGGTCGAGGGCAAGTTCAAGGCGGTCTGCCCGTTCGTCAGCAACATCCTGGTGATCGGCAACGGGCGCAACTACTGCACCGCGCTGATCGGCCTGGACGAGGCGGTGCTGATGCCGTGGGCCGCCGAGCGCGGCCTGGCCGGCCGCAGCTACGCCGAACTGGCCGTCGACCCGGCCGTGCAGCAGCTGATCGAGGGCTTCGTCAAGCGGGTCAACGCCGACCTCCAGCGCTGGCAGACGATCAAGAAGTTCCACCTGCTGCCGCGCGACCTGGACATCGAGCACGGCGAGCTCACCCCGAGCCTGAAGATCAAGCGCCCGGTCGTCGAGCGGACCTACGCGGACGCGGTGGCCGCGATGTACGCGGGCGCCAACGAGGCCTGAGCCCGGTTCCCGTACGGTCCGCGCGGGCTTCGCGGGCCGTACGGGACAATGGGGTCATGCCCTCCGCACTCCCCGACGGCGAACCGGTGCCGTCCGACGGTTCCCTGCCCGCGCACGCCCTCACCGGGCTGGGCCGGCGGCCGTTCGGTTTCTACCTGCACGTGCCGTACTGCGCCAGCCGCTGCGGCTACTGCGACTTCAACACCTACACCGCCACCGAGCTGCGCTCCTCCGGGGCGGTCGCCTCGCAGGAGACCTACGCGGACAACGTGGTCGCCGAGATCCGGCACGCCCGCAGGGTGCTCGGGGACGTCGACCTGCCGGTGGAGACGGTCTTCCTCGGCGGCGGCACCCCGACCCTGCTGCCCGCCCGCGACCTGGTGAAGATGCTCGCCGCGCTGCGGGAGGAGTTCGGGCTCGCCCCGGGCGCCGAGGTCACCACCGAGGCCAACCCGGAGTCCGTCGACCCGGCCTACCTGGCCGAACTGCGCGAGGGCGGCTACAACCGGATCTCCTTCGGCATGCAGAGCGCCCGCCCGCACGTGCTGCGGCTGCTCGACCGCCACCACACCCCCGGCCGCCCGGAGGCCTGCGTGGCCGAGGCCCGGGAGGCCGGCTTCGGGCACGTCAACCTGGACCTGATCTACGGCACCCCCGGCGAGTCCGACGACGACTGGCGGGCCTCCCTGGACGCCGCGATCGGCGCCGGGCCCGACCACGTCTCCGCGTACTCGCTGATCGTCGAGGACGGCACCAAGCTGGCCGCCCGGGTCAAGCGCGGCGAACTCCCGATGATCGACGACGACGTGCACGCCGACCGCTACCTCATCGCCGAGCAGGCGCTCGGCGCGGCCGGCTACTCCTGGTACGAGGTCTCCAACTGGGCCACCACCCCCGAGGGCCGCTGCCGCCACAACGAGCTCTACTGGACCGGCGCGGACTGGTGGGGTGCCGGCCCCGGCGCCCACAGCCACGTCGGCGGCGTCCGCTGGTGGAACGCCAAGCACCCGGCCGCCTACGCCCGGGCCCTCGCCGAGGGGCGCACCCCGGCCCTGGGCCGCGAGGTGCTGAGCGAGGAGGACCGACGGGTCGAGCGCATCCTGCTCGAACTGCGCCTGGAGCGCGGCATCCCGCTGGACCTGCTGACCGCCACCGGCCGCCGTGCCGCCGCCAAGGCCCTCGCCGACGGCCTCCTCGCCGAGGAGCCGTACGGGCAGGGCCGCGCCGCCCTCACCCTCCAGGGCCGCCTCCTGGCGGACGGCGTCGTCCGTGACCTGGTGGACTGATAGTCGTTAACGTGGTGTCAGCCGTCGGAGGGAGCGTGCGATGACCGCCATCGATGATCGGATGACCGGGATCTTCGAGAACCTGGAGGTCCCTGAAGGCTTCAAGGCCGAACTCATCAGGGGGGAAATCGTGATGATGGCCGGGCCCGACATGGTCCACAACCTCATCATCCGGGCGATCCAGCACCAGGCGCCGTACGCCCGGTGGAATGCCCTGACCACCCAGGATGTGGCCTTTCCTCGCGACGCCAGCGAGCCACAGCCGGACCTGGTCGTGTTCGAGCGTGGAACAGTGGAGGAGCACGGCCGGCTGTTGCCCGCGCTCGCGGTGACCCTGGTGGTCGAGGTGGTCTCGAAGACCAGCGTCCTGCGCGACTACCAGACCAAGCGGGAACTCTATGCGGAGGGCCAGATTCCCGCCTACCTGATCGTCGACCCGATCAAGGGCGTTTGTGTGCTGCTCACCGAACCTGGCCGGGCGGCCACCTCGGGCCAGCCGGACTATGCGGTTGAGCGGACCGCGAAGTTCGGTGAGCCGATCCCGCTGGACGTGCTGGAGCTCACTCTGGACACCTCGGAGTTCCAGACCTACTCCTGACCCGGCAGGGCCGTGAAGTCGATCAACTCCTCGACCTTGGCGAGGAGTTCGGGCTCCAGGTCCTTGTAGCTGTCCACCGTCGACAGGATCCGCTTCCAGGCGGCCGGGGTGTCCACCGGCCAGCCGAGGCGGCGGCAGGTGCCCTCCTTCCAGTCCTCGCCCCGGGGGACGGCGGGCCAGGCGGGGATGCCGACCGAGGAGGGCTTCACGGCCTGCCAGACGTCGATGTAGGGGTGGCCGACGACCAGCACCGAGTCGCCGGTGACCTGGGCGGCGATCCGGTGCTCCTTGGTGCCCGGGAGCAGGTGGTCGACCAGGACGCCGAGGCGGCGGCCGGGGCCGGGGGCGAAGTCGGCGACGATCGCGGGGAGGTCGTCGATGCCCCGGAGGTACTCCACGACGACGCCCTCGATCCGCAGGTCGTCGCCCCAGACCCGCTCGACCAGCTCGGCGTCGTGCCGTCCCTCGACGTAGATCCGGGACTCGCGGGCGACCCGGGCCCGGGCGCCGGGGACGGCGAGGGAGCCGGAGGCCGTGCGGGCGGGGGTGCGCGGCGCGGCAGGGGCGGCGGGGCGGACCAGGGTGACGGTCCGGCCCTCCAGCAGGAAGCCGCGCGGGACCAGCGGGAAGACCCGGTGCTTGCCGAAGCGGTCCTCCAGGGTGACGGTGAACCCCTCGGCCGTCTTCTCGCAGCGCACCACCGCCCCGCAGAAGCCGCTGGCCGCCTCCTCGACCACCAGGTCCCGCTCGGCCGGCACCTCGGGCGCCGGCTGCTGCTTCTTCCACGGCGGGGTGAGGTCGGGTCCGTACTGGTGGCTGCGCATGGGGGCGAGTCTACGGACGGCCCGTCAGAGGCCCGGCGCGCCCCACACCGGGAACCAGCGGCTGAGGTCCTTCTCCAGCCGCAGGTCGTTCCCCAGCAGCGCGTTGACCTGGAGCTCCAGCGGGCTGTTGCGCCGCTCCCCGCCGCCCGGCATCGGGGCGAACGGGTAGAAGGTGCCGCGCTTGTAGAGGTAGACCAGGGCCAGCGACTGCCCCTCCGCGTTGCGGAAGCCGACCAGCGAGCAGAGCAGCTGCGGGCCGAAGCCGTTGGCCTCCAGCTCGCTGTTGACCGCGTGCAGGTCGTTGACCAGCTCCGGCAGCTCCTCGGGGGTGTGCCGGGCGAGCAGCCAGGAGTAGCCGTAGCCGTCCTTGGAGGCCTCCACCGGGACGCCGCCGCGCTCGGTGTCGGCGTCCAGCAGGGCCCGGACCTGCTGTTCCACCTGGACGAAGGCCCCGCCCTCGACGGCGGCGAAGCAGACCGAGCCGAGCCCGGTGGGCAGGAAGCCCGCCCCGGCCTCCAGGGTGAGCGCGGCGGACGGCAGGCCGAACAGCTGGTCGAGGTCGGGCTTGACGGGCTTGGTGCGGCCGAACAGGGCGTCCAGGATTCCCACGGGGGTCCCTTCCGGGTAGGGGTCAGCGGCCGAGCTGCTCGGAGATCTTCGCCAGCTGGGCCAGCCGCTTCTCCAGCGTCGGGTGGGTGGAGAGCAGCTGGGAGGCGGTCTCCCGGGCGCTCAGCGCGGGGGCGAAGTAGAAGGCGTTGTACGGCTGGGACTTGCGCAGGTCCTCGGTGGGGATGGCGGCGATCTGCCCGGTGACCTTGGTGAGGGCCGAGGCCAGTGCGCTGGGCCGGCCGGTGAGCTGCGCGGCGGCCCGGTCGGCGGCCAGCTCCCGGTAGCGGGACAGCAGCCGGGTGAGCAGGAAGCTGATCGCGTAGACCACGATCGACACCAGCGGGATGATCAGCGCGGCGATGGCCGCGTTCTGGTCGTTGCTGTTGCGGTTGCCGCCCATGAACCCGCCGTACATCGCGATCCGGGTCATCGCCCCGGCGAGCACGCCGAGGAACCCGGCGATGGTCATCACCGCGACGTCCCGGTGGGCGACGTGCGACAGCTCGTGCGCGAGGACGCCCTCCAGCTCCTCCGGTTCGAGCCGGCGCAGCAGGCCGGTGGTGACGCAGACCACCGCGTTCTGCGGGTTGCGGCCGGTGGCGAAGGCGTTCGGCATGTCGTTGTCGGCGACCGCCACGCGCGGTTTGGGCATGTCGGCCAGGGCGCAGAGCCGGTCGACCGTGCCGTGCAGCTGGGGGTACTGCTCCGGGGTCACCTCGTGGGCGCCCATGGCCCGCTCGGTGATCTTGTCGCTGAACCAGAACTGGGCCACGAACAGCCCGCCGGAGATCAGCACGATCAGCGGCCAGGCCCCGCGCAGCAGCACGATCAGCAGGCCCGTGAAACCGACGTACAGCAGCCCGATCACGAACATCGTCCCGACCATGCGGCTGGTCAGGCCGCGGTCCGGCGCGAAGCGGGTGTGCTGGCCCGAGCTCGACATCGCTTGCTCCTCCGTTCGCCGTCGCTTTCGATGCTGCCACCCGGACGGCCCCGGGGCACCACCCGCGCGCACGGAGTGTCGGGGCGGCCGTCCGGAACTGCGGGCAGGATCACCCCGGCCGGGCCGTTCCTGCGGTAGGACCCGGGCCGTACACTGGCAGGTACGGTTTTGGCACTCGTGCGTGCAGAGTGCCAGGGTCGGGGTCCTCCCCGGAGCGGCTCGCAGCATCACAGACGGACAACGTGCGAAGACGGAGGTGCGTGCCCCATGGCCGGAGAGGTCCGCCAACTGGACGACCGCAAGCTCGCCGTGCTGCGCGCGATCGTCCAGGACTACGTGGGCACGGAGGAGCCGGTCGGCTCCAAGGCCCTGGTGGAACGGCACAACCTCGGGGTGTCCCCGGCCACGGTGCGCAACGACATGGCCGCGCTGGAGGAGGAGGGGTACATCCACCAGCCGCACACCAGTGCGGGGCGGATCCCCACCGACAAGGGCTACCGGCTGTTCGTCGACAAGCTCGCCGAGATCAAGCCGATGAGCTCCCCGGAGCGCCGCGCGATCCGGCACTTCCTCGACGGCGCGGTCGACCTGGACGACGTGGTCATGCGCACGGTGCGGCTGCTCGCCCAGTTGACCCGCCAGGTGGCCGTGGTGCAGTACCCCTCGCTGACCCGTTCCACGGTCCGGCACATCGAGCTGGTGGCGCTGGCCCCGGCGAAGGTGATGCTGGTGCTGATCACCAACACCGGCCGGGTCGAGCAGCGGATGGTCGACTGCCCGGGCACGGTCGGCGAGACGGTCCTGGCGGACCTGCGCTCGCGGATCAACGCGCGGGCGGCCGGCCAGCGGCTGCCGGACGTCCCGGGGCTGCTGGAGGAACTCCCGGCGGCCTTCGAGCAGGCCGACCGGCCGACCGTCAGTACGGTCCTGGCGACGCTGTTCGAGGCGCTCGCCGAACAGAACGAGGAGCGGATCATGCTGGCCGGCACGGCCAACCTGACCCGCTTCGGGCACGACTTCCCGCTCACCATCCAGCCGGTGCTGGAGGCGCTGGAGGAACAGGTCGTCCTGCTCCGCCTCCTGGGTGAGACCACGGACGCCGCGATGACGGTCCGGATCGGGCGGGAGAACGCGTACGAGGGGCTGAATTCCACCTCGGTCGTCTCGGTCGGTTACGGTTCGGGCGACGAGAGCGTGGCCAAACTGGGTGTGATCGGTCCGACCCGGATGGACTACCCGGGCACAATGGGGGCGGTGCGGGCGGTGGCACGGTACGTGGGCCAGATCCTGGCCGAGTCGTAGCACAGCAGCCGCCGTCGAGGGGTTCGACGGCGGAGACCAGTCGCAGCAGCACTACTACAGGCGGAACAAGCGGAGCATTTGGTGGCCACGGACTACTACGCGGTACTCGGCGTCCGACGGGATGCGGGGCAGGACGAGATCAAGAAGGCGTTCCGGCGCCTGGCACGCGAACTGCACCCGGACGTCAACCCGGACCCGAAGACGCAGGAGCGGTTCAAGGAGATCAACGCCGCCTACGAGGTGCTCTCCGATCCGCAGAAGCGCCAGGTCTACGACCTCGGGGGCGACCCGCTGTCGCCCGGCGGCGGCGGCGCGGGCGGCTTCGGGGCCGGCGCGGCGGGCTTCGGCTTCTCCGACATCATGGACGCCTTCTTCGGCGCCGCGGCCGGCCAGCGCGGCCCGCGCTCGCGCACCCGCCGCGGCCAGGACGCCATGATCCGGCTGGAGATCACCCTGGAGGAGGCCGCCTTCGGCACCACCAAGGAGCTCCAGGTCGACACCGCCGTCACCTGCACCACGTGCAGCGGCGAGGGCGCGGCCCCCGGCACCTCCGCGCAGACCTGTGACATGTGCCGCGGCAAGGGCGAGGTCTCCCAGGTGACCCGCTCCTTCCTGGGCCAGGTCATGACCTCCCGCCCGTGCCCGCAGTGCCAGGGCTTCGGCACCGTCGTGCCGACCCCGTGCCCCGAGTGCGCCGGCGACGGCCGGGTGCGCGCCCGTCGCACCCTGACGGTCAAGATCCCGGCGGGCGTGGACAACGGCACCCGCATCCAGCTGGCCGGCGAGGGCGAGGTCGGCCCCGGCGGCGGCCCGGCCGGCGACCTGTACGTCGAGATCGCCGAGACCACCCACGCGGTGTTCCAGCGGCGCGGCGACGACCTGCACTGCACCGTCACCATCCCGATGACGGCCGCCTCGCTCGGCACCCAGGTGCCGCTGCAGACCCTGGACGGGCTGGAGGAGGTCGACATCCGGCCCGGCACCCAGTCCGGCCAGTCGATCCCGCTGCACGGCCGGGGCATCACCCACCTGCGCGGCGGCGGCCGGGGCGACCTGATAGTGCACGTCGAGGTGCAGACGCCCACCAAGCTCGACGCCGAGCAGGAGGAGCTGCTGCGCCGGCTCGCCGTGCTGCGCGGGGAGGAGCGCCCGTCCGGCCAGTTCGCGCCGGGCCAGCAGGGGCTGTTCTCGCGCCTGAAGGACGCCTTCAACGGCCGGTAGTCGTCCACGCAGGGGTGCCGGGGGCTGGTCCCCGGCACCCCTGCGGTGTTCCCGTTCCCTTCCCGGAGGTTCCCCGTCATGACCGCGCCCGTCTTCGTCGTCGAGACCGAGCGGATCGCCGCCGCCGCGCCCGGGGCCGTGGTGCGGCTGGACGGGCCGGAGGGGCGGCACGCGGCCGCGGTGAAGCGACTGGAGGCCGGCGAGGCGGTGACCCTGGCGGACGGCCTGGGGCTCGGCGTGGACGGCACCGTCGCCGGGGTGCTCGGCAAGGACGCGATCGAGGTCACGGTCACCGCGGTGCGCCGCGAGCCGGAACCGGCGCCGCGGATCGTCGTCGTCCAGGCCCTGCCCAAGGGCGACCGCGGCGAACTGGCCGTGGAGACCATGACCGAGGTCGGCGTGGACGTGGTCGTCCCCTGGGCCGCCTCCCGGTGCATCACCCAGTGGAAGGGCGAGCGGGGCGCCAAGGCGCTCGCCAAGTGGCGGGCCACCGCCCGGGAGGCGGGCAAGCAGTCCCGCCGGCTGCGCTTCCCCGAGGTGCGCGAACTCGCGACCACCCGGCAGCTGGCGCCGCTGCTGGCGCAGGCCGCCCTCGCCGCGGTGCTGCACGAGGAGGGCGCCGAGCCGCTGGCGCAGGCCGCGCTGCCGGCCGGCGGGGACGTCGTGCTGGTGGTCGGCCCGGAGGGCGGGGTCTCCCCGGAGGAGCTGGCCGCCTTCGCCGAGGCGGGCGCCCGGCCGTACCGGCTCGGGCCCTCGGTGCTGCGCACCTCGACCGCCGGGGTGGCCGCCGGGGCGCTGCTGCTGGGGCGCACCGGCCGCTGGTCCTAGGGCTCCGACTCCTAGAGCCTCGACTCCCAGAGCCTCGACTCCCGGAGCTCCGACTCCCAGGGCTTCGACGGCGGGCCCGGGGAGGCCGGATTCCCGCACGCCGGACGGCAGTTGCCGGAAAACGGAGCGGATCGTACCCGCACCTGCCTACGCTGACCGGGTGACGGACTCGCTGAGCACCTCCACCGGCGCCTACCTGCGCCAGCCCCACCTCCACGGCGATCTGGTGGCCTTCGTCGCCGAGGACGACCTCTGGCTCGCCCCGCTGGACGGCGGCCGGGCCTGGCGGCTGACGGCCGACCACGTGCCGGTGCGTCACCCCCGGTTCTCCCCGGACGGTCGGCACCTCGCCTTCACCTCCACCCGGGACGGCGCCCCGGAGGTGCACGTGCTGCCGGTGGACGGCGGTCCGTCCCGGCGGCTCACCCACTGGGGCAACGAGCTGACCCGGGTGCAGGGGTGGACGGCGGACGGGCGCCCGATCGCCACCACCGGCGCGGGCGAGGCCGGCGGGCGCCGCAGCTGGGCGCACGCGCTGCCGCTGGACGGCGGCGCGGCGGCGCGGCTGCCGTACGGGCCGGTCGGCGGGCTGGCCTTCGAGCCGGACGGCGGGAGGGTGCTGCTGGTCACCGCCAACAACCGCGAGCCGGCCTGGTGGAAGCGCTACCGGGGCGGCCGGGCGGGCCGGCTGTGGCTCGGGCGGGACCGGTTCGAGCGCGTCCACGAGGAGTTGGACGGCAACCTCGACTCCCCGCTCTGGGTGGCCGGGCAGGGCGGCCGGGGCGGCCGGATCGCCTTCCTGTCCGACCACGAGGGCGTCGGCGAGCTCTGGTCCAGCCGCCCGGACGGCACCGACCTGCGCCGGCACACCGGCGACCCGGACGGCTTCTACGCCCGTGGCGCCGCCACCGACGGCACCCGGGTGGTCTTCCACCGGGCCGGCGACCTCTGGCTGCTGGACGACCTGGACACCGCCGCGCCGCGCCGCCTGGACATCCGGCTGGCCGGCCCGCGCACCGGCCGCCGCCCCCGCCCGGTGCCCGCCGCGCACTGGCTGGAGTCGGTCGCCCCGGACCGCACCGGCCGGGCCGGGGCCGTGGTGGTGCGCGGCAGCGTGCACTGGCTGACCCACCGGGAGGGCCCGGCCCGGGTGCTGGACGAGACCCCGGGCGTGCGCGCCCGGCTGGCCCGGGTGGTGCCCGCCCCGGACGGCACCCAGGGCGTGCTCTGGGTGTCCGACGCCGAGGGCGAGGACGCCCTGGAGTACGCCCCCGACGTGTACGGCCCGGAGCGCCGCCGGCTGGCCGCCGGGCAGCTGGGCCGGGTCAACTCGCTGGTGGTCTCCCCGGACGGCCGGCAGGCCGCGCTCGGCGTGCACGACGGCCGGGTGCTGCTGGTCGGGCTGGCCGACGGCGCCGTCCACCAACTGGACCGCAGCACCGACGGCGAGGTCAGCGGGCTGGTGTTCAGCCCGGACTCGGCCCGGCTGGCGTGGTCCCGCCCGGTGCACCGGATGGGCCCGTACTCGCTGCGCCAGATCGTGCTGGCCGACCTGGCCACCCGTACCGTCGGCGAGGTCACCCCGCAGCGCTTCCTGGACACCTCGCCCGCCTTCACCGCGGACGGCCGCTACCTGGCCTTCCTGTCGGTGCGCAACTTCGACCCGGTCTACGACGCCCACGCCTTCGGCCTGTTCTTCCCGAACGGCTGCCGCCCCTACCTGGTCACCCTCGCCGCCGAGACGCCGTCCCCGTTCGGCCCGCAGCGCGCCGGACGGGCCCCCGGCGGGGAGGAGGACGAGTCCAAGGCCCGCCCGGCGGACGGCGCGGAGGCCGCGGCCGGGGCCGGGCCCGCCACCGGGCTGGACCTGGACGGCATCGCCGACCGGATCGTCCCCTTCCCGGTCGAGGGCGGCCGCTTCCACGCGCTGCGCGCCGCCAAGGACGGCCTGCTGTGGACCAGGGCGCCGCTGCTCGGCGAACTCGGCGACGAGGCGGCCTCCCTGGAGGACGAGCGGCCCCGACCGGTGCTGGAGCGCTTCGACCTGCGCAAGCGCCGGGTCGAGCAACTGGTGCACGGCGTCGACGGCTTCGCGGTCAGCGGGGACGGCACCCGGGTGGCCGTGCTGGACGAGGGCGAGCTGCGGATCGTCCCGGCCGGCCACAAGGCGGGCGGCGAGGACGACGAGACCACCGTCGACCTCGCCCGGCTGCGGGTGACCGTCGACCCGGCCGCCGAGTGGCGGCAGATGTACGCCGAGAACGGCCGCCTGATGCGGGACAACTTCTGGCGCCCCGACCTCGGCGGGGTGGACTGGACCGGGATCCTGGAGCGCTACCGGCCGCTGGTCGAGCGGGTCGGCTCGCACGACGAACTGGTCGACCTGCTCTGGGAGGTGCACGGCGAACTCGGCACCTCGCACGCCTACGTGGTGCCGTACGGCCGCTACACCGAGCCCGCTCGGCGCCAGGGCCTGCTCGGCGCCGACCTGGTCGACGACGGCGGCCAGTGGCGGATCGGCCGGATCCTGCCCGGCGAGTCCTCCGACCCCCGGGCCCGCTCGCCGCTGGCCGCGCCCGGCGCCGCGATCCGCCCGGGCGACGCCCTGCTCGCCGTCAACGGCCGCCCGGTGGACCCGGTCGCCGGCCCGGCGCCGCTGCTGGCCGGCACCGCCGGGCAGCCGGTCGAGCTGACCGTGGTCGGTAAGGACGGCGGCGGCCCGCGCCACCCGGTGGTCGTGCCGCTCGCCGACGAGGAGGCCCTGCGCTACCACGACTGGGTGGCCGGCCGGCGGGCCGCGGTGCGCGACCTGTCCGGCGGCCGGCTCGGCTACCTGCACATCCCCGACATGCAGACGGCCGGCTGGGCCCAGCTGCACCGCGACCTGTCCACCGAGATGGCCCGGGAGGGCCTGGTCGTGGACGTCCGGGGCAACCGCGGCGGCCACACCTCGCAGCTGGTGATAGAGAAGCTGGCCCGGCGGATCATCGGCTGGTACGCGATCCGGGACACCGACCACGGGGTGCCCTACCCGATGGACGCCCCGCGCGGGCCGGTGGTCGCCATCGCCGACGAGATGTCCGGCTCGGACGGCGACATCGTGAACGCCGCCGTCCAGGCGCTCGGCATCGGGCCGGTGGTCGGCACCCGCACCTGGGGCGGGGTGATCGGCATCGACAGCCGCTACCAACTGGTCGACGGCACCCTGGTCACCCAGCCCAAGTACGCGATGTGGCTGGAGAACTACGGCTGGGGCCTGGAGAACCACGGCGTCGACCCGGACGTCGAGGTGCCCTTCGCCCCGCACCACTGGGCGGCCGGCGAGGACCCCCAGCTCGCCGAGGGCGTGCGGATCGCCCTGGAGACCCTGACCCGCACCCCGGCCCGGACCGGGCCGCCACTGCCCTGGGCGTGATCGGCTCGGCTAGGCTGCGCCCGTACGGCGCCGCGTCGACGGGATCCGGGCGAGCCCCGGCCGACGACCCGGCGCAATCCCACCGAAGTCACCGCAGTCACCGACGTCACCGCAGTCCCACCGAGACGAGGAGTACCCGATGGCCGGCGAGCCGCAGTCCGACTGTGTGTTCTGCAAGATCGTGGCGGGCGAGATCCCGGCGACCGTGGTCCGCAAGACCGAACGCGTCCTCGCCTTCCGCGACATCGCCCCCAAGGCCCCCGTGCACGTCCTGGTCATCCCGCACGTCCACTACCCGAACGCCGCCGCGCTGGCCGCCGCCGAGCCGGAGGTGGCCGGTGAACTGCTCGCCGAGGCGGGCGCGGTGGCGCGGGACGAGGGCATCGAGGACTACCGGCTGATCTTCAACACCGGCGCCGGCGCCGGGCAGACCGTCTTCCACGCCCACGTGCACGTGCTCGGCGGGACGCACATGACCGAGAGCATGGTCTGAGACCAGGTGTCCCCGCGCGAACTCGTCGTCCTCGGCACCGCCAGCCAGGTGCCCACCCGGCACCGCAACCACAACGGCTACCTGCTCCGCTGGGACGGCGAGGGCGTGCTGTTCGACCCCGGCGAGGGCACCCAGCGGCAGATGCTGCACGCCGGGGTCTCGGCCACCCAGATCACCCGGATCGCCGTGACCCACTTCCACGGCGACCACTGCCTGGGCCTCGCCGGGGTGATCCAGCGGATCAACCTTGACCGGGTCCCGCACCCGGTGGACGTCTACTTCCCGGCCTCCGGCGAGGTCTACTTCGAGCGGCTGCGGCACGCCACCGCCTACCACGAGACCGCCGTGCTGCGGCCCCGGCCGATCGACGAGCCCGGCCCGCTGCCCGCACCCGGCGCCCGCTTCGCGCTGGACGCCGTCCGGCTGGACCACCCGGTGGAGTCCTTCGGCTACCGGCTGTCCGAGCCGGACGGGCGCCGCCTGGTGCCCGAGCGGCTCGCCGCCCTCGGCGTGCACGGACCGGCCGTCGGCCGCCTCCAGCACGAGGGCGCGATCGTGGTGGACGGCCGCACCGTCACCCTGGACGAGGTCAGCGAGCCCCGGCCGGGCCAGCGGTTCGCCTTCGTGATGGACACCCGGCTCTGCGAGGGAGTGCACCAACTCGCCGAGGGCGCCGACATGTTGGTGGTCGAGGCGACCTTCGCCGACGCCGACGCCCGGCTCGCCGAGGAGCACGGCCACCTCACCGCCGGCCAGGCCGCCAAGGCCGCCGCCGAGGCCGGGGCGCGCACCCTGGTGCTGACCCACTTCTCCCAGCGCTACCCGGACCTCGGCCAGCACCTGGCCGACGCCCGCAAGCACTTCGACGGGGAGCTGGTGCTCGCCGAGGACCTCGCCAGGGTCCCCGTCCCGGCCCGCCGCCACCCGTGAACGCCGCCGGACGCCGCGGCGGAGCGGGGGAAAAGCGTTCGCGCGGCCCCGCGATCTGCCGCAGCATCGTCGGGTGCGGCCCCGCCGCCCGCCGCAGCGATCACGCTCGCGGCGTACCCTGGTGCCCCGGAGAGACCGAGCGGCACACGAGACCACGGATGGGATGAGGCAGGCCCAGCGCCGACCCATGAGTGACACATCGCAGACCCGTACCGACGGAAAGTCGCGCCCCGAACCGGCCGAGGACGGCCGGGTGAGCGCCCGGATCGTCATCCCCGAGAAGCACCCGATGGTCACCCTGCTCGGCACGGCGGACTCGCTGCTGCGCGTGATCGAGCAGGGTTTCCCGGCCGCCGACATCCACGTCCGCGGCAACGAGGTGACCGCCACCGGGGAGCGCGCCGAGGTCGCCCTCGTGCAGAAGCTCTTCAACGAGATGATGCTGGTGCTGCGCACCGGCCAGCCCCTGACGGAGGACTCCGTGGAGCGCTCCATCGCGATGCTCCGCGAGGAGGACCCGGACGGCCCGGCGCCGTCCCAGGTGTTCACCGCGAACATCCTGTCCAACCGGGGCCGCACGATCCGCCCCAAGACGCTCAACCAGCAGCGCTACGTCGACGCGATCGACAAGCACACGATCGTCTTCGGCCTCGGCCCGGCCGGCACCGGCAAGACCTACCTGGCGATGGCCAAGGCCGTCCAGGCCCTCCAGGCCAAGGAGGTCAACCGGATCATCCTGACCCGCCCGGCGGTCGAGGCGGGGGAGCGGCTGGGCTTCCTGCCCGGCACCCTCTACGAGAAGATCGACCCGTACCTGCGCCCGCTGTACGACGCGCTGCACGACATGATGGACCCGGACTCCATCCCGCGCCTGATGGCGGCCGGCACCATCGAGGTCGCCCCGCTCGCGTACATGCGCGGCCGCACCCTCAACGACGCCTTCATCATCCTGGACGAGGCCCAGAACACCTCGCCCGAGCAGATGAAGATGTTCCTCACCCGCCTCGGGTTCAACTCCCGGGTGGTGGTCACCGGCGACACCAGCCAGATCGACCTCCCGGGCGGCACCCGCAGCGGCCTCAAGGTCGTCCAGGAGATCCTGGTCGACGTCCCGGACATCCACTTCTCCGTCCTCACCAGCACCGACGTGGTCCGCCACAAGCTGGTCGGCCGGATCGTGGACGCCTACGAACGCTGGGACGCCCGGCAGGAGGCCGAGGAGAACTCCCCGGCCGTCCGCAAGCCGGCCCAGCGGCGCCCCGGCAAGACCGCCGCGGCGCGCGCACCCCGTCAGTCCCATCGCACCGAAAGCTGAGCACACAGCCCGTCATGTCGATCGACATCGCCAACGAGTCCGGCTGGGACGCCGATGAGGAAGCCATCCTCGACGTCGCCCGCTACGCCCTGGACAAGATGCGGATCCACCCGCAGTCCGAACTGTCCGTGATCCTGGTGGACGGTGCGGCGATGGAGGAGCTGCACATCCAGTGGATGGACCTGCCCGGACCGACCGACGTGATGTCGTTCCCGATGGACGAGCTGCGTCCCGGCAAGGAGGGCGAGGAGCTGCCGCAGGGCCTGCTCGGCGACATCGTGCTCTGCCCCGAGGTCGCCGAGCAGCAGGGCAAGGCGGCCCCCTCCAAGCACTCGATGGACGAGGAGCTCCAGCTGCTCACCGTCCACGGGGTGCTGCACGTCCTCGGCTACGACCACGAGGAGCCGGAGGAGGAGGAGGAGATGTTCGCCCTCCAGAAGCGCATCCTGGACGACTGGCGGGCGGGCCGGGGCCTCGGCGGCATCTCCCCGGCCCCCACCACCCACTGAGCGCGGGGCGCGAACTCCTGTGAGTGGTGAGAGTACGAGCTTCATCCTCGGTGCCGTGGCCCTGGTCGTGCTCGGCTGGCTGGCCGCGTGCGCCGAGGCGGGCATCTCCCGGGTCTCCCGGTTCCGGGCGGAGGAGGCCGTGCGCAACGGGCGGCGCGGCTCCGCGCGGCTGCTGACCGTCGCCTCCGACCCGTTCCGCTACCTCAACCTGGCGACCCTGATCCGGGTCGCCAGCGAGACCGGGGCCGCGGTGCTGGTCACCGCGGTGTGCGTGCGCAACATCCACCCGACCTGGCAGGCCGTGCTGCTGGCGTTCGGCGTGATGGTGCTGGTGTCCTTCGTCGCGGTCGGCGTCTCGCCGCGCACGATCGGGCGTCAGCACCCGATGTCCACCGCGACCGCGGCCTCCTTCGTGCTGCTGCCGCTGGCCGCGGTGCTCGGCCCGATCCCGCGGCTGCTGATCCTGCTCGGCAACGCGCTGACCCCGGGCAAGGGTTACCGGGAGGGGCCGTTCGCCTCCGAGGCGGAGCTGCGGGCCCTGGTCGACCTCGCCGAGAAGGACGACCTGATCGAGGACGAGGAGCGCCGGATGGTGCACTCGGTCTTCGAGCTGGGCGACACCATCGTGCGCGAGGTGATGGTGCCGCGCACCGACCTGGTGATGATCGAGCGGCACAAGACCGTCCGGCAGGCGCTCACCCTGGCGCTGCGCTCGGGCTTCTCGCGGATCCCGGTGGTCGGCGACAACGAGGACGACGTGGTCGGCATCGTCTACCTCAAGGACCTGGTGCGCCGCACCCACATCAACCGCGAGGCGGAGTCCGAGGAGGTCGGGGCGGTGATGCGCCCGGCCGTCTTCGTGCCGGACTCCAAGGCGGCCGGTGACCTGCTGCGCGAGATGCAGCAGCGCCGCTCGCACGTCGCGATCGTGATCGACGAGTACGGCGGCACGGCCGGCCTGGTCACCATCGAGGACGTCCTGGAGGAGATCGTCGGCGAGATCACCGACGAGTACGACCGGGAGATCGCCCCGATCGAGGACCTCGGCGACGGCTCGTACCGGATCACCGCCCGGCTGCTGGTCGAGGACCTCGGCGAACTGTTCGGCATCGAGCTGGAGGACGAGGACGTCGAGACCGTCGGCGGGCTGCTGGCCAAGCACCTCGGCCGGGTGCCGATCCCCGGCTCGGCCTGCGAGATCCCGCTGCCCGAGCCGGCCGCGGACGGCCTGACCGCCATCCTGCTGACCGCCGAGTCCTCGGCCGGGCGCCGCAACCGGATCGGTTCGATGGTCGCCTCGCCGGTGCGCGGGGCGGGGACGCCGGCGGAGGGCCCGGGCGAGTAGCGGGTGGGCGGTCGCCGCGCGACCATGGAGGGCATGACGCACAAACTTCGCGCGGAGTACGGCCCGCAGGGGGCGGCCGGCGGAGTCAAGTCCTGGCACGTGGTGCGGGACGAGGACCCGTCGACCGCGCTCTGCGGCCGGACCATCCCCGACGACGCCGAGACCCGGCCCGAGCAGGACTGGGGCACCGGGCTGCGCTGCTGCCAGCAGTGCGGCTCGCTCTACCTGCACGAGACGCCGCACATGCAGGGGAGCCATCCCTACAGCTAGCCCGGCGAGGCCGTGGCTGAGCGCTGGAGGTCGCCATGAAGCTGCAAGACGAACTGCCGACCGTCGATCGCCGGCTCGCCCTGGTGTGGCGGGTCGGGGCGGGGGCCGGGGGGATCTTCCTGATCGTGTTCGGGATCCTGGGGCTGGCCGACCACCCCGGTTTCCTGGCCACCCACGGTGACCGGATCGCCGGGCTGTCGACCAACGGGGCGCTGAGCATCCTGTCCATCGTGGCGGGTGCCGTCCTGCTGGCCGGAGCGGTGATCGGCGGGAACTTCGCGTCCAACCTCAACCTGGTGGTCGGGGTGCTGTTCGTGCTGTCCGGCTTCTACGGGCTGACGGTGCTCGGCCGGCCGGAGGCGAACATCCTCAACTTCCGGATGTCGAACGTGCTGTTCGCGTTCATCTTCGGGGTCATCGTGACCACCTTCGGCATGTACGGCCGGGTGAGCAGCCACCTGCCGCACGACAACCCGTTCTGGCGGGACCGGATCGAGCACGAGGAGCAGCTGCCGTCCGGCGCCGCGAAGACCTTCGTCAAGGTCCTCAACCCGAACCCCGGGCGGACCCACCCGGTCGGCCACTGAGGGCCGGCGGGGGCCGCCTATGCTCGGCGGCATGAGTGACATCGTCGAACTCGACCCCGAAGACAAGAAGATCATCACCCTGGCCCGCTCGGCCCGCGCCCGCAACGGCGTGGCCGAGGGGGCCGCGGTGCGTGACGAGACCGGCCGCACCTACGTGGCCGGGACGGTCGCGCTGGAGTCGCTGCGGCTGAGCGCCCTGCAGACGGCGGTGGCGATGGCGGTGGCCAGCGGGGCGAAGTCGCTGGAGGCGGCGGCCGTGGTGAGCGAGGCCGAGCAGCCGGCCGAGGCCGACCTGGCGGCCGTGCGGGACCTCGGCGGGGCCGGGACGCCGGTGCTGCTGGCGGGCCCGGACGGGACGCTGCGGGTGGCGGCCGAGGCCCGCTGAGGGGGCCTGCCGGGGCTTGCCCCCATGAACCAAACAGATAATCTCACCGGGGGAGTGGACTCGGTGAGGGGCTGGGACATGGGGGTACTGGCGTTCGTCGCCGGACTGCTGCTGTTCGTGATGGGCATGGGCAAGTGGCAGGAGACCGGCACGGTCTACTGGCTCTGGGGTTCGCTCGCCTTCCTGCTGCTGCTGGTGGTGTTCTCAGTGGTCGGCCGGGGCGGCCGCAAGGGCTGATCGGCGGCCGCCGACCGGCCCCGGACGGCGGGGCTCCGGTGATCAGGGAGAATGGAGCCCATGAATGCCCCTTCCTCCTCGTACCGCTCCGGGTTCGCGTGCTTCGTCGGCCGTCCCAACGCGGGCAAGTCGACCCTGACCAACGCCCTGGTGGGGACGAAGGTCGCGATCACCTCCGACCGCCCGCAGACCACCCGGCACACCGTGCGCGGCATCGTGCACCGCCCGGACGCCCAGCTCGTGCTGGTCGACACCCCCGGCCTGCACAAGCCCCGCACCCTGCTCGGCGAGCGCCTCAACGACCTGGTCCGCACCACCTGGGCCGAGGTCGACGTGATCGGCTTCTGCCTGCCCGCCGACCAGAAGATCGGCCCCGGCGACAAGTTCATCGCCAAGGAGATCGCCGGGATCAAGAAGACCCCCAAGGTCGCGATCGTCACCAAGACCGACCTGGTCGACTCCAAGCGGCTGGCCGAGCAGCTGATCGCCATCCACCAGCTCGGCCTCGAGCTGGGCTTCGAGTGGGCCGAGATCATCCCGGTCTCCGCGGTGGGCGACAAGCAGGTCGAGCTGGTGGCCGACCTGCTCACCAAGCTGCTCCCGGAGGGCGACCAGCTCTACCCCGAGGGCGACCTCACCGACGAGCCCGAGCAGATCATGGTCGCCGAGCTGATCCGCGAGGCCGCCCTGGAGGGCGTGCGGGACGAACTGCCGCACTCGCTGGCCGTCGTGGTCGAGGAGATGCTGCCGCGCGAGGGCCGCCCGGCGGACCGTCCGCTGCTGGACATCCACGCCAACGTCTACATCGAGCGGCAGAGCCAGAAGGCGATCGTGATCGGCGCCAAGGGCGCGCGGCTCAAGCACGTCGGCACCACCGCCCGCAAGCACATCGAGGCGCTGCTCGGCACGCCGGTCTACCTGGACCTGCACGTCAAGGTGGCCAAGGACTGGCAGCGCGACCCCAAGCAGCTGCGCAAGCTGGGTTTCTGACGGCGGGTCGGGCGTGACCCCGGGGCCCGTCCGGACACCGTCCGGGCGGGCCCCCGTCGTCCGTCCTACGCGCCCTCGCGCAGCACCAGCGAGACCAGCTCCCGCTGGGAGTCGGTGAGTTTGGGGTCGGCGCAGTAGACCGTCCGCCCGTCGACGGTGATCTCGTAGTGGAAGCCGTCCGGCACGCCGTACGAGGGCGCGCGCAGCCCGCCCGCGACGGCTTCGCGGGCGAGCGCGTGGACGTGCGGGGCGTCCGTGCGGTCGGCGGTGTCGAGCTCCGCGTGGCGGAGGATTCCGGCAAGGCCGCCGGTCCGGGTCACCTGGATACGCATGGTGTCCATGGTGCTACGCAGGGAAGGCTTTTGCGGCACTTTTCCCCGACCGTGACCTTAAGTCGGTCTCAATCCGCTCTCAACCGGCGGTGAACCGGTCGTTCCCGGTCAGCCGGGACTGACGCCGACCTGCGCCCAGGAGGCCGTCACGGTGTCCGCGACCGAGGTGTGGTCGGGGTAGCGGGCCTTGGCGGCGGCCACCGTCGCCCGGGCGAAGGCGGTGAAGTCGGCGGTGGCGGTCAGCCCGCCGCCGGTCAGGGCGTCGTACCAGATCCGCCCGGCCTGCTCCCAGGAGTGGCCGCCCAGGGCGGTGGCCAGCAGGTAGAACGCGTGGTTGGGGATGCCGGAGTTGATGTGCACCCCGCCGTTGTCCTCGGCGGTGTCCACGTAGTCCCGCATGTGCGCGGGCTGCGGGTCCTTGCCGAGCCGGGGGTCGTCGTAGGCGGTGCCGGGCGCCTTCATCGAGCGCAGCGCCGTGCCCTGGACGCCGGGGGCGAGCAGTCCGGCGCCGATCAACCAGTCGGCGCCGGCGGCGTCCTGGTGCAGCGCGTACTGCTTGACCAGCGAGCCGAAGACGTCGGAGACCGACTCGTTGAGCGCGCCGGGCTGGTCCTGGTACTCCAGGCCGGCGGTGAACTGGGTGACGCCGTGGGTGAGTTCGTGGCCGATGACGTCGATGCAGGCGGTGAAGTCGCCGAAGATCTCGCCGTCGCCGTCGCCGAAGACCATCTGCCGGCCGTTCCAGAAGGCGTTGTCGTAGTTCTGCCCGTAGTGCACGCTGGCGTCCAGCCGCAGCCCGTGGCCGTCGACGGAGTCGCGCCCGAAGACCTCGGAGTAGAGCGCGAAGGTGGCCCCGAGGCCGTCGTAGGCGTGGTTGACGGAGGCGTCGGCGACCGGGGGGCGGCCCTCGGCGCGGACGGTGTGCCCGGGCAGCCGCTGGGTGTGCCCGGCGTCGGCGATCATCCGGTCGAGGCCGGGGTCGGCGACGGCCGGCGGGGGAGCGGTGAGCCGGGCCGCGCGGTGCGCGGCGTCGAGGAGGAGGGAGCGGACGGCGGGCTCGTGACCGGCCTCGGCGAGGCGGTCCAGGACGTACGGCGGGATGATCGCGTGGATCCGTACTGCGGCACTCATGTGGCCCAGGGTGAGGCCGCGATGACCGGTTGTCACCACCTTCGGCGTTCCCGGCCCCCGTCTCAAGGAGTGGAACGGGAGCCCGGATCACTGCGGGGGCGCGCGGGCCTGGGTTACGCTGGGCCCCATCATGCGCAACGGGCTGCTTCTTCTTAGCTGCCGCGTCGAGGGCCTGTAGTCCACTGGGGCCGGCTCCCTCGCCGCGGGGAACGAGCTGTGCGCGGAACCGGCGGTCCACCGCTGTCGCGCGGCGCAGCCGAGGCCGGCCAGTCGGTGTTGACCCCTCCCGACCCGCCCGGTACCCAAGCATCCACAGGAAGCCGAGAGTCACCTCCATGACCGAGCAGACCTCCGCCGCGTCCGTCCCCGCCGCCCGCGCCTTCGTCGACCGGCCGACCCCGATCACCGCCGCCTCCGTGCGCCAGCAGCCCTCGGGCATGCGGTACGGGCGCTACCTGCCGTTCGGCACCGTCGACCTGCCGGACCGCAGCTGGCCGGAGAAGGTGATCACCAAGGCTCCGCGCTGGCTCTCCACCGACCTGCGGGACGGCAACCAGGCGCTGATCGACCCGATGTCCCCGGCCCGCAAGCGGAAGATGTTCGACCTGCTGGTGGCCATGGGCTACAAGGAGATCGAGGTCGGCTTCCCGTCCTCCGGCGCCACCGACCACGCCTTCGTGCGGTCGCTGATCGAGGAGGGGGCGATCCCGGAGGACGTCACCATCTCGGTGCTGACCCAGGCCCGCGAGGAGCTGATCGAGAGGACCGTGGAGTCGCTGGTCGGCGCGCCGCGGGCGACCGTCCACCTGTACAACGCGACCGCGCCGCTGTTCCGCCGGGTGGTGTTCCGCAACGACAAGGCGGCGACCAAGGCGATCGCCGTGGACGGCACCCGGCTGGTGATGGAGTACGCGGAGAAGCTGCTGGGCGACGACACCGTCTTCGGCTACCAGTACTCGCCGGAGATCTTCGTGGACACCGAGCTGGACTTCGCGCTGGAGGTCTGCGAGGCGGTGATGGACGTCTGGCAGCCGGGCGAGGGCCGCGAGATCATCCTGAACCTGCCGGCCACCATCGAGCGGGCCACCCCGAACGTCCAGGCCGACCAGTTCGAGTGGATGTCGCGGAACCTGACCCGCCGGGAGTTCGTCTGCCTGTCGGTGCACCCGCACAACGACCGCGGCACCGCGGTGGCCTCGGCCGAACTGGCCTACATGGCGGGCGCGGACCGGATCGAGGGCTGCCTGTTCGGGCAGGGCGAACGGACCGGCAACGTCGACCTGGTGACGCTGGGGATGAACCTGTTCTCGCAGGGCATCGACCCGCAGATCGACTTCTCCGACATCGACGAGGTGCGCCGCACCGCCGAGTACTGCAACCAGATGGAGGTGTACCCGCGCCACCCGTACGCCGGTGACCTGGTGTACACCTCCTTCTCCGGCTCGCACCAGGACGCCATCAAGAAGGGCTTCGAGGTCCTGGAGGCGGACGCGAAGGCGGCCGGGGTGCCGGTGGCCGAGCACACCTGGGGCGTGCCGTACCTGCCGATCGACCCGAAGGACGTCGGCCGCACCTACGAGGCGGTCATCCGGGTCAACAGCCAGTCCGGCAAGGGCGGGGTGGCGTACGTCCTGAAGAACGACCACAAGCTGGACCTGCCGCGCCGGATGCAGATCGAGTTCTCCCGGATCATCCAGGCCAAGACCGACGCCGAGGGCGGCGAGGTCAGCCCGGCGGAGATCTGGCGGGTGTTCGAGGACGAGTACCTGCCGACCACGGACAACCCGTGGGGCCGGCTGTCGCTGGCCGGTTCGCGCACCCTGACCACCGAGGACGGCCGGGACGCGCTGACCGCGGAGGCCGTGGTGGACGGTGCGCCGGTGACCCTGACCGGTACCGGCAACGGCCCGGTCTCGGCCTTCGCGGACGCGCTGGCCCGGATCGGCGTGGACGTACGGGTGCTGGACTACGCCGAGCACGCGCTGAGCGAGGGCGGCGACGCCCAGGCGGCCGCGTACGTGGAGTGCGCGGTGGACGGCAAGGTGCTGTGGGGCGTGGGCATCGACGGCAACACCGTGCTGGCCTCGCTGAAGGCGATGATCAGTGCCGTCAACCGCTCGCAGCGGGGCTGATTCGTACGGGTGGTACGCGAAGGGCCGTCCTGCGGGGCGGCCCTTCGCCGTGCGCGCCCCGCGTTGTGGTCTGCGCCACACTTTTTCGGATCGGAAGCCGTTCGAGGTACTGACACGTGCCGGTAACCATGGCAACATCGATCCACCGGAAAGCCGGGTCGGTGGGACGGCCTCGGCGTCCGGTCGCGTGACCTGCCCTTCGTTGTGCAGGCCGCCTGCCATGTCTGGGGAGTGGCGCCGTGACCAGGTTGTGGGGTGTTCGCCCGAGGTGGCGGACCGACGTTCTCGGTGACTTCTTCTGTCCGGGCTGCGGCGGGGACCGCAACTACCGCCGGCAGCACGGCCGGCGGTGGCTGCGGTTGCTGGGGACTCCGGTCGTCCCGCTCGGGCCGGTGATCGGCAGCGTGCAGTGCACCGGCTGCCTCGGGCGCTACGGCGTCGAAGCGCTGGAGCAGCCCACCAGCGTGCGCCTCGGCGCGATGCTGCGGGACGCCCAGTACACCATCGCGCTGGCCGTGCTCGCGGCCGGCGGCACCGCCCACCGGGCGGCCCGCGAGGCGGCCTGCACGGCGGTGCGCGAGGCCGGGTTCGAGGACTGCGGCGAGGCCCAGGTACTGGCCGCGCTCGCCGCGCTGTCCGGGCTCGGCGGCGAACTGCACGACGCCCGCGGGATGTCCGGGGGCCTGGCCGTGGAACTGCACGCGGTGCTCGAACCGCTCGCCCCCTACCTGGCCCAGCAGGGCCGGGAGCGGCTGCTGCTGCAGGGCGCCGCGATCGCGCTGGCGGACGGGCGCTACCTGCCGCACGAGCGGGACGCGCTGGACGCGGTCGGCACCTGCCTGGACCTGCCGAAGGGCCGGGTGCCGGCGCTGCTGGAGGCGGCGACCCGGGCACCGTACGAGAACCTGTAGCACCGCACCGGGAGTTGCCGGATCCGCCCGCCGGAACCGCCCGCCCGCCGGAACCGCCCCCGCCGGGCCTGCCCGCCCGCCGGACCTGCCGCCCGAGGACCTTCCGTATCCCCCACAAACGGGCCCGCCCCCCTCCGGGCCCGCCGTGACCCGCACCGCAGTGGTCCTCCCCCACGGCCCCGGTGCGGGCAACACGGCTGTCCGCCGCTGTCGGTGGCTGGTGGACAATGGGGGACATGAGTCTTTTCCGGGACGACGGCGTCGTGTTGCGGGCGCAGAAGCTCGGCGAGGCCGATCGGATCATCACCCTGCTGACCCGCCAGCACGGCAAGGTGCGGGCGGTGGCGCGCGGGGTGCGGAAGACCAAGTCCAAGTTCGGCGCCCGGCTGGAGCCCTTCTCGCACGTGGACGTGCAGTTCTTCAGCCGGGGGAGCGAGCTGGTGGGGCGCGGGCTGCCGCTGTGCACCCAGGTGGAGACGATCGCGCCGTACGGCGGTTCGATCGTCACCGACTACGGCCGCTACACCGCGGGCACCGCGATGCTGGAGACGGCCGAGCGCTTCGCCGAGAACGAGGGCGAGCCGGCCGTGCAGCAGTACCTGCTGCTGGTGGGCGGGCTGCGCACGCTGGCGGCCGGGGTGCACGAGTCGCACCTGGTGATGGACGCCTTCCTGCTGCGCTCGCTCGCGGTGAACGGGTACGGCGCGAGCTTCACCGACTGCGCCAAGTGCGGTCTGGAGGGACCGAACCGTTTCTTCTCGCTCCCCGCCGGTGGGGTGCTGTGCGTGGACTGCCGAGTGCCCGGATGTGCCGTACCCTCCCCTGAGACACTGGTACTGCTCGGGGCGCTGCTGTCAGGGGACTGGCGGACGGCCGACGCCTGCGAGCCGCGGTACTGGCGGGAGGGCAGCGGCCTGGTCGCGGCCTATCTGCAGTGGCACCTGGAGCGGGGCATCCGCTCGATGAGATACGTGGAGAAGTGAGCACATGGCAGCGCGACGGCTCTTCGGCGGCGGCAAGCAGCGGGACTACACCCCTCCGACCCCGCACCCCAGCGGCGCCAAGCCCCCGAAGATCCCCGGCGAGCTGGTCCCCGACCACGTCGCCATCGTGATGGACGGCAACGGCCGCTGGGCCAAGGAGCGCGGGCTGCCCCGCACCGAGGGCCACAAGGTCGGCGAGTCCGTCGTGCTGGACGTCCTCAAGGGCGCGATCGAGCTGGGCGTCAAGAACATCTCGCTGTACGCCTTCTCCACCGAGAACTGGAAGCGCTCGCCCGACGAGGTGAAGTTCCTGATGAACTTCAACCGGGACGTCATCCGCCGCCGCCGGGACGAGATGGACGCGATGGGCGTGCGGATCCGCTGGGCCGGCCGGATGCCCAAGCTGTGGAAGAGCGTCGTCCAGGAGCTCCAGGTCGCCGAGGAGCAGACCAAGGCCAACGACGCGGTGACGCTCTACATGTGCGTCAACTACGGCGGCCGGGCCGAACTCGCGGACGCCGCACAGGCGCTGGCGCTGGACGTGGCGGCCGGGCGGCTGGACCCGAAGAAGGTCAACGAGAAGACCCTCGCCAAGTACATGTACCACCCGGACATGCCGGACGTGGACCTCTTCCTGCGCCCCAGCGGCGAGCAGCGCACCTCCAACTTCCTGCTCTGGCAGTCCGCGTACGCGGAGTTCGTGTTCCAGGACGTGCTCTGGCCGGACTTCGACCGGCGTGACCTGTGGCGCGCCTGCGAGCAGTTCGCGATGCGCGACCGGCGCTTCGGCGGGGCGATCCCCAACGAGCTGCCCTCGCCGCTGGAGCTGCCGGCCCAGCGCTGACCACGCGATCCGACGAAGGGCCCGCGGGAGGTTCCCGCGGGCCCTTCGGCCGTGCCCGTACCGGCTGCCCCGGTACGGGTGTCAGCCCTTCTTCGCGCAGTCCGCGCAGGTGCCGAAGATCTCCAGGGTGTGCGCGATGTCGCTGAACCCGTGCTCGGCGGCGACCGAGTTGGCCCAGCGCTCGACCGCGGGGCCCTCGACCTCCACGGTGGCGCCGCAGTGCCGGCAGACCAGGTGGTGGTGGTGCCCGCTGCTGCACCGGCGGTAGACGGCCTCGCCGTCGGCGGTGCGCAGCACGTCCACCTCACCGGCGTCGGCGAGCGACTGCAGGGTGCGGTAGACCGTGGTCAGACCGACGGAGTCCCCGCGGTGCTTGAGCAGGTCGTGGAGCTCCTGGGCACTGCGGAAGTCCGCGATCTCGTCCAGGGCCGCCGAGACGGCGGCGCGTTGCCGGGTCGAGCGGGCGCGCGGCGACGGGCCTGCGGTGGTCACCGTGGGTCCTCCTGGGGTCGTGGGCGTCACGCACCTCATTGTGCCAGCCCGGCCCCCTGCTCCGGGGTGGTCGCGTCGGAGGAAGTCTTTCCCGGGACTTGGCCCGGGGTTTGGCCGGGGGTCCGGACCGGTGCCTGGCCGGGGATCCGGCCCGGGGTTCGGCCCGGTGCCTGGCCCGGGAGGAGGACGTCGCAGACCTGCGGTCCCCGGTCGGCCGCGCCGGGGCGGCGGTGGCGGCGCCGGGCGAGCGGCGCGGCGATCAGGCTGAACACCGCGAAGACCGCGATGGCGAGCAGCACGATGGCCGGGCCGGAGGGCACGTCGAGCTGGTAGGAGCCGGTGACGCCGGCCAGCGAGACCACCACGCCGAGCGCGATCGAGGCCGCCTGGGTGGCGGCGAAGGAGCGGGTGAGCTGCTGGGCGGCCACCACCGGGACCACCATCAGGGCGCTGACCAGCAGCAGCCCGACCACCCGCATGGCGACCGTGACGGTGACCGCGGCCATCACCGCGAGCAGCAGGTTGAGGGTGCGCACCGGCACGCCGGTGACCCGGGCGAAGTCCTCGTCCTGGCAGATCGCGAAGAGCTGGCGGCGCAGGCCGACGGTGACCGCGATGACCACCGCGCCGAGCACCGCGATGGTGGCGAGGTCGGCGGGGGCGACGGTGAGGATCGAGCCCCACAGGTAGCTCTCCAGCGAGCCGGCCCCGGCCTGGGCGGACATCGAGACGAGCAGCTTGCCGCAGGCCATGCCGCCGTAGAAGAGCATCGCCAGGGCGATGTCGCCGCGCTGGTTGCCGCGCGAGCGGACCAGCTCCATGGTGACCGCGCCGAGCACGCAGACCAGCACGGCCATCCAGACCGGGCTGGTCTGGAAGATGAAGCCGAGGCCGACGCCGGTCATCGCGACGTGGCCCATGCCGTCGCCCATCAGGGCCTGGCGGCGCTGCACCAGGTAGATGCCGACGGCGGGGGCGGTGATCCCGACCAGCACGGCGGCGAGCAGGGCGCGCTGCATGAAGTCGTAGGAGAGCATCTCGGTCATGCGAGCAGCCTCGGCGGGGTGAGGTCGGCGTGCGGGTGGACGTGGTCGTGGCCGGGCAGCGCGTGCAGTCCGGTGTTCGGCACCGGCGGGCCGTCGTGCGCGACGCAGCCGTCCCGGAGCACCACGGCGCGGTCGATCAGCGGCTCCAGCGGGCCGAGTTCGTGCAGCACGAGGAGGACGGAGGCGCCGCGCCCGACCTCGGAGCGCAGGGTGTCGGCGAGCACCTGCTGGCTGGCGGCGTCCACGCCGGCCATCGGCTCGTCCATGATCAGCAGGTCGGGGGTGCCGACCAGGGCGCGGGCGATCAGCACCCGCTGCTGCTGGCCGCCGGACAGGTCGGCGACGCCGTCCCCGGCCCGGTCGAGCATGCCGACGGCCGCCAGCGCGCGGTCCACCGCGGCGCGGTCCTTGCGGCGGAACGGCAGCAGCCGGTGCTGCGGCAGCCGGCCGGTGGAGACCACCTCGCGGACGGTGGCCGGGACGCCGGAGGCGGCGGTGGTGCGTTGCGGGACGTACCCGATCCGGTGCCAGGCGCGGAAGGAGCCGTACGGGGTGCCGAACAGCTCCAGGGAGCCCTGCTCCAGCGGTACGGAGCCGATCACGGCCTTGACGGTGGTCGACTTGCCGGAGCCGTTGGCGCCGAGCAGCGCGACCACCTCGCCGGGGGCCACGGTGAGGTCGACGCCGCGCAGCACCGGCCGGCCGCCGCGCTCGGCGACGGCGTCACGGAGGCGGACGGCCGGGGGTATCGGGTGGGTCATGGCGGTGCGTCCCGTCAGCTGGTGGCGGAGGGGGTGGGGGCGGCGGACGCCGCGGGCGCGCCGAGGGCGGCCTGGAGGTTGGCCAGGTTCTGCCGCATCACGCTCAGGTAGTCGTCCTTGGCGGGGTCCTTGACGCCCTCCAGCGGGTCCAGGACGGCGGTCTTGAGGCCGAGGTCCTTGGCGACGGTCTCGGCGAGCTTGGGGCTGACCAGGGTCTCGAAGAAGACGGTGGTGACGCCGTTGTCCTTGGCGGCCTTCTGCACCGCGGCGAGGCGGGCCGGGGTGGGCTCGGACTCCGGGTCGACGCCGTTGATGGCGACCTGGGTGAGGCCGTAGTGGTCGGCGAGGTAGCCGAAGGCGGCGTGGCTGGTGACGAAGGTCTTGGTCCCGGTGTCCTTCAGCCCGGTCCGGAAGTCCTGGTCCAGGGCGGTGAGCTTGGTGACCAGGTCGTCGGTGTTCTTCTGGTAGTCGGCGGCGTGGGCCGGGTCGGCCTTGGCGAACTCGGCGCCGACGCTCTTGGCGATCGCGGCGTAGCGGGTCGGGTCGAGCCAGATGTGCGGGTCGCCGGCCGGGCCCTCGTGCTGGTGGCCGTCGGCCTCGGCGGTGCCCTCGTCGAGGTGGTGGTCGACCAGCGGGCTGGCCGCGGTGGCGTCGATCTTGTGCTTGCTGGCGGACTGGCCGACGGCCTGGTCGACGGTCGGCTGCAGGCCCTTGAGGTAGATGATCGCGTCGGCCTTCTGGACCCCGGCGACCTGCTTGGCGGTGAGCTCCAGGTCGTGCGGCTCGACGCCGGGCGCGGTGAGGTCGGTGACCGCGACGTGCTCCTTGCCGATCTGCTGGGCCAGGAACTCCATCGGGTAGAAGGAGGCGACGACGTTCAGCTTGCCGTCCGTGCCCTTGGCGCTGCTGCTGCCGCTGCAGGCCGTGAGGGCCAGTGAGGCGGCGAGGGCGGTGGTCGCGAGGGCGGCGGTCGTGCGGGTCCGGCGGCTGAGCAGTCCGATCATCATGACAATCATTCTCATCTCAAGTGGAAATGATTGTCAACTCACTCGGATGGGTGAACGGCAGGTGACGATGGGTGGGGGGAGCCGGACGATACCGATTTGAACCCCGTACCCGTCTGGCCGGTAACCTGAGGTATTCGGGTACGAGCAACCAGCCGTGCCCTGACCGTGCCGTACGTACTGAAGAGAGCACTGTGGCCGCCGACAAGATCGACACGATCGTCAGCCTGAGCAAGCGCCGTGGCTTCGTCTACCCCTGCAGCGAGATCTACGGCGGCACGCGTGCCGCCTGGGACTACGGGCCGCTGGGTGTGGAGCTCAAGGAGAACATCAAGCGCCAGTGGTGGCGCACGATGGTCCAGGCCCGCGAGGACGTCGTCGGACTGGACTCGTCGGTGATCCTGGCCCGCGAGGTCTGGGAGGCCTCCGGCCACGTCGCCACCTTCAACGACCCGCTGACCGAGTGCCTCTCCTGCCACAAGCGCCACCGGGCCGACCACCTGGAGGAGAAGTACGAGGCCAAGCACGGCTTCCCGCCGCCGAACGGTCTCAAGGACGTCAACTGCCCCGACTGCGGCACCAAGGGCCAGTTCACCGAGCCCAAGGACTTCTCGGGCATGCTGAAGACCCACCTCGGCGTCACCGAGGAGGCTAGCGGCCTGGCCTTCCTGCGCCCCGAGACCGCCCAGGGCATCTTCACCAACTTCAGCAGCGTCCAGACCACTTCGCGCAAGAAGCCGCCGTTCGGCATCGCCCAGACCGGCAAGAGCTTCCGCAACGAGATCACCCCCGGCAACTTCATCTTCCGCACCCGCGAGTTCGAGCAGATGGAGATGGAGTTCTTCGTCAAGCCGGGCGAGGACGACCAGTGGCACGAGTACTGGCTCCAGCAGCGCTGGGACTGGTACGTCGACCTGGGCATGCGCACCGAGAACATGCGCTTCTTCGAGCACCCGAAGGAGAAGCTGTCCCACTACGCCAAGCGCACCGTGGACATCGAGTACCGCTTCAACTTCGGCGGCTCCGAGTTCTCCGAGCTGGAGGGCGTCGCCAACCGCACGGACTACGACCTGCGGGTGCACAGCGAGGCCTCCGGCAAGGACCTCCGGTACTTCGACCAGGAGAGCGGCGAGCGGTACTTCCCGTACGTCATCGAGCCGGCGGCCGGCCTCAACCGCGCCATGCTGGCCTTCCTGATCGACGCCTACTTCGAGGACGAGGCGCCGAACGCCAAGGGCGTCATGGAGAAGCGCGTCGGCATGCGGCTCGACCCGCGCCTGGCCCCGGTCAAGGTCGCCGTCCTGCCGCTGTCGCGCAACGCCGACCTCTCGCCGAAGGCCCGCGGCCTGGCCGCCGACCTGCGCACCGCGTGGAACGTCGAGTTCGACGACGCGGGCGCGATCGGCAAGCGCTACCGCCGCCAGGACGAGATCGGCACGCCGTTCTGCGTGACGGTCGACTTCGACACCCTCGAGGACAACGCGGTGACCGTCCGCGACCGCGACACCATGTCGCAGGAGCGGGTGTCGCTGGACCAGGTCAAGGGCTACCTGGCGGCGCGTCTGATCGGCTGCTGAGTCCGGCACTCCGGTGCTGTGACGGTACGGCTTCGGGGAGCCCCCGGCCGTCCTCCGGTGGAGGGCGGGCGGGGGCTCCCCGCCGTTGGTTCCGGCGCCGGGCGCCCGGTGTCGTCGCTCGGTGGCGCCGGGTGTTACCGCCGGCCCCAGCGGGAGCGCGGGGCGGTCGGCGGGGCGGTCGGCAGACCTGCCGCGCGCAGCGCCGCGAGGGTGGTGCGGTGGCGGGGCGGGTCGGTGAGCAGCGCGGCCAGCAGCTGCCGGTAGAGCTCGGGGTGGCCCTCCAACGCGGCTGCCAGCCGGACCAGTTCGACCGGCGGGCGCAGTGCGGCCAGGTCCTGCAGCAGCAGGGCGGCCAGTGCGGGCGGCAGTTCCGTGGCGAGGCCGGCCAGGTCGGCGGTCGGGCGGCCGGCCGCCTGGCGCAGCAGGGTCCGGACGTCGGCGGGGCGGCCGTGCTGCTGGAGGCAGGCGGCGAGGGAGGTGAGCTCGGGGGTCGGGGCCGAGCCCCATTCCCAGAGCAGGGTGGCGCCGTCGGCGTGCTGCCCGGCCCGCTCCAGGGCGGCGAGCAGGCCCGGGACGGCGGACGCCGGGTAGGCCCAGAACGCGTGGAACAGGTCGGCGGCCTCCTCGGCCAGTCCCAGGTCGCGCAGCTCGGTCAGGACGGCGACCGCGTGCTCCGGGGGGCTCCCGGCGGCGGTCCGGGCCAGGTGGAGCGAGGCGCCGGTCGGGCCGCGCTGGGCGAGCATCCCGACCAGCAGGGCGGTGTCGTCGGGGGTGAGCCGGGCGGCGGCCCGGTCCAGCAGTTCCTCGGCCTCGGGGAAGGCGCCGCTGCGGTGGAGGCCGGTGATCCGCTCGGTGAGGGTGCCGAGGTCCGGCCGGGCCGGCGGCGGCTGTTGTCGGTGCGGCTCGTCCTGCGTGGGTGGCCGCGGGGCCCGGTAGGGCTGTGGGAGCGGCCGGGGCTGCGCGTGGGGCTGTGCTTGGGGTTGCGTTTGGGGCTGTGCTCGGGACTGTGTTTGGGGCTCGGGCGGGGCGGGCCGAGGGTGCGGGCGCTGTCTGAGTTCCAGCTCCAACTCCTGTAATTGATCGCTCAGTTGCAGGCAGCGCGCGCCCAGGCCGGCGCGCAGCGTGCGGGCCTGGGCGAGCTGCCGCAGCAGGTCGCCGTCCGGCCGCCGGCGGCCCGGGGCTGCCCGTATCGCCTCGTTCAGCCGCCGTTCACGTTGGCTCGCGTACCGGCTCGCGCGGAGCAACTCGTCCAGTTCTGCCCGGAGTTCGGCGGCCCGTTGCTCGCCCTCCGGCGGCCGGCCTGCGGATTCTCCCGTCGACCGCATGCGCATGATCGCCCCAACCTGTCCATCTTCACCCTGACTGCGGGACATCCTGGCGTCGGAATGTGGCGATGGAGTTACGAGAGCGCGACCAGTCGTGCCCGAGTGGTGTCAAGGAGCGCGCAGAGGGCGGGCGTTGGCGGGAGTGCGCCGGTCGCGCTCCCGGTGGGGCGGTGGGGCGCGACCGGCCTCATCCGCCCAGGCGGGCCCGCGCCTCCATCAGGGCGAACCCGAGCAGGTTCAACCCCCGCCACTCCAGCGGGCGTTCGGCCCGGATGTCGTCCGAGGCCAGCCCGATGCCCCAGATCCGGTCCACCGGGCTGGCCTCGACCAGGACGCGGCCCCCGGTGCCCAGCAGGTACTCCCGCAGGGCCTCGTCCTGGCCGAACTTCGCGACGTTGCCGCGGACCACCAGCTCGAACCGGCCCGCCGCCCAGGCCTGTTCGTCGAAGCCCCGGACTAGTCGGCCCAGTTTCTTCGCCTCGGCGGGCGTCCGGGCCGCCAGCACCTGCCGGGCGACCTCCTCGTCCCCGAACATCCGGGCCTTGCCCGCCATCATCCAGTGCTCGGCGGAGGCGTACGCCACTCCGTCGACGGTGAACTCCCCGGGCCACCACTGGCTCAGGCACTCCTGCCGGGCCCCGCCGCCCTTGCGCGCGGTGTGCCCCCAGAACATCACCCACTTCGGCCGCTCCCCGGCGGCCATCAGGGCTGCCAGCCCCTCCCGGTCGCGGATGTCGGCGAAGACCCCCACACGTTGCTCGCTCATAATCGTCATTCTGACACGAAGGGTCCGGGGGTGGCCAACCCTTTGTCGGCGGTGGGCGTTCAGGCGGTCCGGGGCCGGCCGTGTTCGGCGGCCTCGGTCAACTCCAGGAAGCGCAGGCCGAGTTCGGTGACCTCCTGGGCCGTCCAGTCCTGCGCCGGGCCGTCCAGACCGATCTCGGCGCAGGCGAGGCCGGGGGCGGCGTCGGTCCACTCGGGGATGAACCAGATCCGCTCCTGCTCCGCGAGCGCGAGGACGGCGGCGTTCAGGGCGCGCGCCGGGTGCGGGAGCCAGAGCTGGAACTCGTGGGTGGTCGGCGCGGCCGGGAACAGCCGGGCACCGGGGAGGGCCGCCAGGGCGGGGGCGAGGGTGGCCGCGTGGCGGGTGTAGCCGGGGATCAGCGGGAGCACGGTGTCCAGGCCGATGAGCGCGGAGAGGGCGGCGGGCCACTGCTGGTAGAGCTGGCCGCCGTAGCGGTGGCGCCAGGTGCGGGCGTAGGCGGTGAGCGCCTTGTCGCCGGCGAGAGCGGCGCCGCTGATGCCGCCGAGGTCCTTGTAGAAGGAGACGTAGACGCTGTCGGCGAGGGCGGCGATCTCGTGGAGCGGCCTGCCGAAGTGGGTCGTGGTGTTCCAGAGCCGGGCGCCGTCGAAGTGCACCCGGGCGCCGCTCTCCCGGGCGGCGGCGACCAGGTCGACCAGGTCGTCCCAGCTGGGCAGCAGGAAGCCCGGGTCGCGGAGCGGGAGTTCGACCGCCAGGGTGCCGAACGGCTCGCCGAGGCCGCGGAGTTCGGCGGCGGTGGGTTGGCGGGTCGCGGTGGTGGGCCAGAGGCCGCGCAGGCCGGTGAGCTGGAGGTGGGCGTGCCGCTCGTGCCGCTCGATGTGGCTGAGCGGGTGGAGGGCGACGGCCCGGTTGCCGGTCCGTTCGGCGTGGTGGCGCAGGGCGACCTGCTGGGCCATGGTGCCGGTGGGGAAGAAGACCGCGTCCTCCGTGCCGAGCAGGGCGGCCGTGCGCTTCTCCAACTCCCCGACCGGGCCGCCGGTGCCGTAGAAGTCCGGGTGGTCGCCCGGCTCGACCGCGGCGAGGAGTGCGGTGAGCCGCTCGTGCATGGTCGGGGGCCGGCTGCCGGAGAGGAAGCGGGTGCAGGCCCGGCGGGCGGCCCTCAGGCGGTCCCAGTCGATCTGGTCATCGGTCATCCGGCGATTGTCGGCCGGTCGGGCGGGTGCGCCAACCGCTTTTCCGGCGCTCAGCCGGCCGGGGCGTCGAAGGCGCGGAAGAGGGAGAGGTCCGGCGCCCGGTCGCGGATCGCCGTCCACTGCTCCCGGAAGTCGTTCCGGAGCCGGGACGGCGGCCAGGGGGCGGGTCGCAGCTCGGGCGGCAGGAGCGGGTCCTGTTCCAGCGCCCGGCTGAAGGCGTCGGACAACTCCAGTGCGGCTACGACGAGTTCGGTGGGGTCGGAGGTCGTCGGGGACTGCCGGGCGAGCGCGTCGGCGAGCGGCCGGTAGGCCCGGACGGTGTCGGCGGCGGGCCAGAGCCGCTCGGCGGTCGACGCCGGGTCGGTGAAGCCCGGACCGGTGAGCCGGGTGGCCTCGGCGGTGATCAGGTAGCCGCCGACCGTGGACTCCGAGGTCTCGGTGACGAGTTCGGCCCGAAGGTCGTGCGGGCTGAGGTAGGCGCCGGGGGCGAGCGGGGCGGCGCCCAGCCGGGTCAACGCGGCGCGCAGGGCGTCGCGTTCGGGCCGGTGCTGCTCGGGGACGGAGAAGGTGTGGAGCCGCCAGTGGCCGTCCCAGGGGGCCCGGCCGGCGTCCTGTGCGTAGGCGAGCGCGATGAACCGGGCGTCCTGGTCCGTCCGGAGCCGGCCGGTGTCGGTCAGCAGCAGCCGGCCCTTGCGGCCGCGGCCCTCCTGCCGCAGGACGCCCGCCGCCTCCAGCCGGCGGATCGCCAGCCGGACCGGCTGATCGGCCAGCCCGGCCGCCGCGGCGAGGTCGTAGACGTAGGCGAGGGAGGCGGTGCCCTGCGGGTCGAAGCAGGCCTCGACGACCGTCCGCGGCGCGGCTCTGTAGTCGGACAACGGGGGACCTCAGCTCTCGATCGCGCCCCCGGCGGCGGCCCGGGCGCCCTCCCAAGGGTAGCCGTGGCGGCAGAAGGCCTCGGCGATGACGGCGGGCCCGCCCTCGACGTCGTCGTCGAACAGCACCCGGCCGACCGGGGACTCGATCCGCACCTTGCCGCCGTGCCGGAACACGCCGCCGACCTGCTCGCGGGCGATGACCCGGGTGTCGTCGCCCTCGATGACGGTGATCCGCTCGTCGGTGATGCGCAGGACGGCGGCCTGGTGGGTGAGGAAGAGCCCGATCAGCAGGCCGATGACGGCCAGCAGCGCGGGGCGGCCGATCACCATGCCGGGGGAGTCGAAGGAGCCGAGGAACCGCACCGTGTCCGCGTACGGGACCGGGTGGTCGGCGGCGAAGCGGAGCAGCCACGGCACGGCGAAGCCGAGGCCGGCGCCCGCTCCGGTGCAGAGGATCCAGATGACCGCCTTGGTGTCGAGGGGCATCCGGAGCTCGGTCTCGGCGGGGCCCATGTCGAATTCTTTCGTCATGAATACGACCGTAGCAGAGATGATAGATATGGGCTCTGGGGGCGCGCCCGGGTCACGGGGAGGGGGAGCGGTGCTGTCGGCGCCGACCCCGTCCGCGCGGTGAACCAGCCTGCACGGAAGGCCACGTGAGGGGCGCGCCGGCGGTTTCGGTCCTGCGCTGCCGGGTTGGGTGTCGCGGCCACGGGCTTCGAGGCCGTCCGCCTGATCATCGAGGCGCTGGGGTCGGTCCTCCGGCCGGGGTCGCGGGCGCCCCGAAGCGGGCGAGGAGGTGCCAGACCTTCTTGACCGCCTGCGGGTCGTGTCGGCCGGTCGCGGCGGCCGTCCCGACGATCCGGGGGTCGAGCACGCCGTCCACGGCGATCCGGGCGCCCAGATCGACGAACTCCGGGCCGCGGTAGTCGGGGTGGCGGCGGAGTTCCTCGACGGTGAGCCGGAAGCCGGGGTGCCACTCGACCGGGCAGGGGAGGCGGCGGGCGGCCCGCTCCACGGAGCTGCCCCGGTAGCAGGGGTCGAGCACCAGGGCTTCGACGTCCTCGGCCAGCCGGACCGGGCCGTGGAGGTGGGCCTCGATGCAGTCGTCCAGGGCGTCCTGCCGGTCGGCCGAGGCGATCGGGATGAGCCCCATGCGCTCCGCGGTGCCGAAGTCGGTCGGTTCCCGAACGCTGTCCGGGTAGCAGAAGGTGGTGCGCGCCAGGGTGTGGGCGGCGAGCCGGAAGTGGGCCGAGCCGAAACGCGGTGCGGCACCGACCGGGTTGCGGCGGTGGTCCAGCGCGCCGTAGACGGGCCGCTCGCGGGGCGCCGCGTCGTCGTAGGCGCCGTTGAAGATCCGGCTCTCCCAACGCCACCGGTCGCCGCCCGGGTGGGCGGTCAGGCCGCCGTTGCTGGTTCCGGTGGCGAACTGGGAGAGGTAGCGGCCGTCCTCGGCCAGGGCCGTCAGGATGGGTCGGCCGCGCGAGGCGCGGTCCGGATGGAAGTTGAGCGTCACCCGTAGGGCCGGGTCGATCGGCGGGCCGGAGGACAGCGCGGCCACCTGCTCGATGGCCCTGGCCTGCGGCGTCCCGGGGGTGTCGGAGGTCATGCGCGCAGTGTCGCGCGGGACGGCCCGCGGGCGCACCCGGGTTTCGTCGGGCATGCCCGGCCGGGGGCGGGGCCGGTTCGCGCTTCGGCGGGGCCTGTTGGGGCTTCGGCGGGGCCTGTTGGGGCTTCGGCGGGGCCCGCCCGGGTGTGGGCGGCGGGCCCCGCGCGGGCCGTCAGGAGTACTGCTGGTGCAGGTTGTCGGGGAGCAGGCCGTTGCCGTGGTGGGTGGCGAAGCTGGAGTAGATGCCGCGGATCCGGGTGGCCTGGGAGGTCCGCTGCCGTTCGATCAGCAGTCCCTCCGTGCCACCGGCCCCCTGGCGGTGGGCCCGCTCGCGGCGGGCCAGGTACAGCGTGGTCCCGGCGACGACGGCCGCCAGGGCGGCCAGGAACACGAGAACGAAGCTCATGGGCTCCCCCTTCCTCCGGTTCGATCAGGTGTGCCGGTCAAGTATGGCGGACCGGCCCGTCGGGTCGCCATGGCCTGAAGTAGCTTGTGCGGCATGCCGAATGACGATCGAGGAGCCACCCCCGTGACCGCGCCCGCGCCCGCTCCCGCGGCCCTGAGCCTGCCCACCCGCTTCGACGGCGACCCGGACCGGGTCGCGCTGGTCGTCCCCGGCACCGGCTACACGCCCGCCCGGCCGCTGCTGCACTTCGCCGGCTCCGTCCTGCGTCGGCACGGCTGGACGGTCCAGGAGCTGTGGTGGCACCTGCCCGCCGATTTCGCCGGGTTCACCATGGCGCAGCGGATCGCCTGGGTGGAGCGGCAGACCGCCGGGGCGGTCGACGCCGAGGGCGGCGCCTGCCGGTTGCTGGTCGGCAAGTCGCTGGCCTCCTTCGCGGCCGGCGTCGCCGCCGACCGGGGTCTCGCGGCCGCCTGGCTGACCCCGGTGCTGACCGTCGACCACGTGGTCGACGCCCTCCGGCGCACCGGGGCCCCGACCCTCCTGGTCGGCGGAGGCGCCGACCGGCTGTGGGACCGGCGCCGCGCCGACTCGACCGGTCTCCAGGTCCTGGAGCTGCCCGGCGCCGACCACGGTCTGGAACTGCCCGAGGACCCGATCGGCTCGGTCGACCTCCTCCGGGCCACCGTCGCCCGCCTGGACGCCTTCGTCGGCTCGCTCGACTGAGCTCCGCGCCCGGGGCTCGGCGCCCGATCGCGGTGCGGTGTCGACGAGCTGACGGCGTCGACGAACGGTACGGCGAGGGCGGGCGTCCTGCGTCGGCCGCGCTCCGACGAGCGTCACCGCCGCGTCGGGAACCCGTGCCGTCGGGCCGCCGCCGTGACGGCCAGGGCGAGCGCGAGCAGGGCCAGCGCGGACCAGGGCAGCGAGGTCGCCCCGGCGTGGTCGAGGAGGAGGCCGCCGGCGGACGCGGCGGCGGCGATGCCGAGGTTCCAGCAGGTGACCAGCAGTGACTGGGCCAGGTCGGCGGCGGTGTCGGCGGCGTCGGCGACGGCGGTCTGGAGCAGGGTGGCGACGCCGCCGAAGCCGAGGCCCCAGACCGCGGCCGCCGCGTAGACCGGCCAGGCTGCCGAGCCGAGCAGGGCGGCGGCGACGGTCAGGGCCGCGGCGGCGACGAGGAGGCAGGCGGTGAGGGTCAGGGTCCGCAGGTGCCGGTCGATCAGGGTGCCGGTGACGGCGATGCTGACCAGTGAGGTCAGGCCGAGGACGAGCAGCACGGTGTCGGTCCGTCCGCCGAGGCCCAGTGGTTCGATCAGCGCCGCGACGTAGGTGTAGAGGATGTTGTGGGCGAGCACGAAGGCCGCGGTGACGGCCAGCACGGCGGCCACGCCGGGGATCCGCAGCACCCGTCGGAGCGGCAGCCGGTCGCCCGGGGCCTGGCCGGGGGCGGCGGGAACGGCGGTGGCGATCCAGCCGACCAGGGCCAGGGCGAGCACGCTCATCAGGCCGAAGGCGACCCGCCAGCCGGCGGCCCCGGCGAGCAGGGTGCCGGCCGGTACCCCGATGGAGAGGGCGACGGTGGCGCCGCTCATCGCGACGGCCATCGCCCGGCCGCGCTGTTCGGGCGCCACGATGCCGCGGGCGTACCCGGCGAGCAGCGCCCAGAGCAGTCCGGCGACCAGGCCGGCCGCGAAGCGCGCGGCCATGGTGAGCGCGTAGTCGGCGGAGACCGCGGTCACCGCGTTGGCCAGGGTGAAGCCGCCGACGGCCAGCAGCAGCAGTCGCTTGCGCGGCCAGCCGGCGGTGGCGGCGGTCAGCGGGATGGCGGCGACGATGGAGCCGACCGCGTAGAGGGTGACGGACTGTCCGGCGCCGGACTGGCTGACGCCGAGGTCGGCGCTCATCGCGGGCAGGACGCCGGCGGGCAGTGCCTCGGTCATCAGGGTGATGAACCCGGCGGTGCTCAGGGCCAGCAGGGCGGGCCAGGGCAGCCGGGCCGGGCCGGCGGTGCGGGCATCGGCGTCGGCGCAGGCATCGGCGGCACTGTCGGCGACGGCGGTGCGGGCATCGGTCGGAGGAGTCAAGGAGGGGGCGGGGGAACGGAGTTCGTTCGTCGGCATGGGCCGATGGTCTATCGTTGACATCCATGTCAAGGTCCAGTCGGGGCGGCCCGGCCGGGATGTGAGGGTGGTCACATGCGGATCGGCGAACTGGCCCGGCGGACGGACACCGCGCCGCGCCTGCTGCGCTACTACGAGACGCAGGGGCTGATCCTCCCGGTCCGCGAGGCGAACGGCTACCGCGACTACGACGAGCGCCTGGTCGACCGGGTCCTGCAGATCCGCGGGCTGCTGGACGCCGGGCTGCCGACCCGGATCATCAAGCAGATCCTGCCCTGCCTGGACGCCCCGCGGACCATCCACTTCACCGACGCCACCCCGGAGATGCTGGAGACCCTGGAGACCGAGACGGAGCGGATGACCCGCCGGATCCAGTGCCTGACCCGCAACCGGGACGCGATCCGGGAGTACCTGGACGTGGTCAAGGCCCTCGCCTGACCGTCGGCCGGTCGGCCCTGCGGGTCGGCACGACCGGACCGCTTCGGGAACGCCCTTGACCTTGACACCGGTGTCAGTGTCGACCCTTGTTCCCATGACCGACACCGTCCTCCACCACACCGCCTTCGGCGACGGCACCCCGCTGGTGCTGATCCACGGCTACACCGTCGACCACCGCGTGCTGCTCCCGCTCGAACCGGCCTTCGCCGACCGCCCGGGCTGGCGCCGCCTCTACCTCGACCTCCCCGGCCACGGCGCCAGCCCCCGGCTGCCGGGCCCGACCTCGGCGGCCGCCCTGGCCGAGGCCGTCTTCGACTGGATCGACGCCGAGTTGGGCGACCGCCCGTTCGCCGTGGTCGGACAGTCCTTCGGCGGCCAACTGGCCCGGGCGGTGACCGCGCGGTACGGGGAGCAGGTGCTCGGCTCGGCCCTGCTGGTGCCGGTGGTGCACTGGGCCGGGGACCGGACCCTGCCCGCGGAGACGGTGCTGGAGCGGGACGAGGACCTGCTGGCCCGGCTCCCGGCGGCCGACCGCGAGCTCTTCGGCTACGTCATGGCCCGTCTCACCGAGCCGGTCTGGGAGCTCTTCGCGCAGTACGTGCTGCCCGGCCTGCGGGCCCACGACGAGGCGGCCGCGGCCGAGTTGGAGACCGCCTTCCTGCTGCCGGACTGGCCGGAGCGGCGGGCACCGGAGCACCGCGGGCGCCATCTGCTGGTCACCGCCCGGCAGGACGCCCTGGTGGGCTGGCGCGATCAGCTCGCCCTGCTCGACCACTACCCGCGGATGGCCGCGGCGGTGCTCGACGGGGTGGGCCACAACCCGCAGGTGGAGAGCGCCGCGGCGGTACGGGAGCTGGTCGGCCGCTGGCTCGACGGGCTCCGGGACTGACGCGGCCGGCGCCGGGGCCGGGACCGACGCGGCCGCCGCCGGGGGCCGGGGCGCGGGAGCGCCGGAACGGGGGAACGCAGAAGCACGACAGAAGCGCCGGAACACCGGAATGCCGGAACGGCCCCGCGACCGGAGGAACCGGTCGCGGGGCCGTTCGCCGTCGCCCGTGGGCCCGTGGGCCGGTCGGACTCAGCCGATGGAGCGCGGCAGTCGGGTGGTCAGGTACAGCACCGTGAAGGAGCCCAACAGCTGGATGCCGAGGCACAGGGCGAGCGCGCGGCCCATCCCGAGGCTGGGGGAGAGGGAGAGGTAGAGGGTGCCGAGGGTGGCGACGCCAAGGGCGAGGCTGGACTGCTGGGCGGTGGCGAGGACGCCGCTGCCGACGCCCGCGCGGGCGACGGGGACCTTGGAGAGCACGACCCGGAACAGCGGGGTGCCGATCAGACCCTGCCCGATGCCGGCCAGGGCGACGCCGGGGGCCATCCGCAGCGGGGAGAAGTGGTCGGCGTCGGCGAGGACGGTCAGCGCGATGGTGGCGAGGCCGACGGCCTGGACGACGGCGCCGGCGCTGAGCACCCGGCTGCCCCAGCGACCGATCAGCCGCGGGCCGGAGAGCGAGGCGGTGAAGTAGCCGACGGCCATCGGGACGAGCGCCCAGCCGGCCGCGACCACGCCGAGCTTCAGGCCCTGCTGGAGGGCGATGGCGATGACGAACATGAAGCCGCCGAAACCGGCGAAGTAGGGGAGGGCGATGCCGAGGCCGCGCCGCATCTCGGGGATCCGCAGCAGGGTGGGCGGCACCAGCGGGGTGTCGCCGCGCTGCTCGGCACGGCGCTCGACCAGCACGAAGGCGACGGCGAACAGCGGGAACAGCGCGAGCAGCACCCAGGACCAGAGCGGCCAGCCGGCCGCGCGGCCCTCCATCAGCGGGACGAGCAGGGAGAGCAGCGTGGCGGTGAGCAGCACGGTGCCGGGCACGTCCACCGCGGCGGCCCGGCTGGCCCGGCTCTCCGGCACGTAGCGGACCGCGAGGACCATGGTGACCAGCGCGAACGGCACGTTCAGCAGGAAGACCGAGCGCCAGCCGGTGCCGAACAGGTCGGCGGCGACCAGCATCCCGCCGAGCACCTGCCCGATGACCACCGAGATGCCGCCGACGGCGCCGTAGACGCTGAGCGCCCGGCCCCGCCGGGGGCCGTCGGTGGCGGCGGTGATGGTGCCGAGCACCTGGGGGATCAGCAGCGCGGCCGAGGCCCCCTGGGCGGCCCGCGCGGCGACCAGGGACCACGCGTCGGGGGCGAGCCCGCAGGCCAGCGAGGTGAGGGCGAAGGCGCCGGCCCCGGCGACGAAGAGCCGGCGGCGGCCGAAGATGTCGCCGAGCCGCCCGCCGAGGACGAGCAGGACGGCGAAGGCGATGCCGTAGCCGGCGGCGACCAGCTCCAGGACGGCGGGTCCGGCGGCCAGGTCCTGGTCGATGGTGGGCAGGGCGACGTTGACGATGAAGAAGTCGAGCATCGTCAGGAAGGCCCCGAGCAGGACGGTGACCAGCCCGGCGGTCCCGAGGGAGGGGGAGGGCGAGGGGGTGCGTGGAGCGGCTGCGGGGGCGGTCCGGGCGGGGGCCGGGGCGACGGCGAGTTGTTGAGTCACGGGTCATACGATCCGCCGCTTCGTACCCTGGTACCAGAGTGTGGTTATCCAGGTATAAGAAGTACCTGGCAACAGGCTGCGAAGTGCCGCATGCTGGGGAGCATGAGCCTGATGACCCCCGTCGCGCAAGCCCGTCCCGGTTCCGTCGGGCAGCACCGCGACACCCCGGACGAGGCCCGCCGGCACGACCTGGCGGCGTTCCTGCGCAGCCGCCGCGAGCGCCTCGCGCCCGAGCAGGTGGGCCTGCCGATGACCGGCCGCCGCCGGACCCCGGGGCTGCGCCGGGAGGAGGTGGCGCAGCTGGCCGCCGTCGGGGTGACCTGGTACACGTGGTTGGAGCAGGGGCGGGACATCCAGGTGTCCGCCCAGGTGCTGGACGCGGTGGCCCGGGCGCTGCTGATGGACCCGAGCGAGCGGGCGCACCTGTTCACCCTGGCCGGCGCGGACGACCCGGCGCCGGTCCTGGAGTGCCCCTCGGTGACCGCGAGCGTGCGGCTGGTGCTGGAGCAGCTGGCGCCGTACCCGGCCGCGGTGGTCAACTCCCGCTACGACATCCTGGCGCACAACGCGCCGTACACCGCCATCGTCGGCGACCTCGGGCAACTGCCGCCGGAGGAGCGGAACCTGATGTGGCTGGCGTTCACCCCCTCGCGGTTCCGCGAGGTGCTGATCGACTACCGGACGGAGCGCCTCGGCATGGTGGCCCGGTTCCGGGCCGCGATGGCCGAGCACTCCGCCGAGCCGGCCTGGAAGGCGCTGCTGGCCCGGCTGCTCAAGGCCTCGCCGGACTTCGCCGAGACGTGGCAGCGGCACGACGTGATGCGGCCGGGCAACGGGATCAAGCGCTTCCAGGTGCCGGACGTGGGCCTGTTGCGCTGCGAGTACACCAACTTCTGGCTCGGCCCCCGGCTCGGTACGCGGATGATCAGCTACACCCCGCTGGACGAGGAGAGCCGCGTCCTGATGGACCGGCTGCCCAGCCGCACCCCGACCATCGGGGCCCTGCCCACCCGGGCCTGAACCACCCGGGCCTGAACACCGGTCCCCTGCCGGCCGCCGGCCCTTCACCGCCAGCCGCGTATCGCCGCCCGCCCGAGCAGCAGGCACACCGCCGCCAACGGCAGTTCGACACAGCACGCCATCGCCAGTGCGGCGAGCGCCGCGTGCCCCGGCCCGGCACAGGCGATGTCGGCCAGCGCGTCCCCGGCGAGCAGCAGCGCCACCGCCCCGCCCGCCCAGGGGGCGGCGGCGCTGCGCCGGAGCAGCAGGGCGTCCAGCGACAGCAGGGCGGCGAACTCCGCGAGGTCCAGCACCACCCACGCGGTCTCGTGGCCGACGGCCAGCAGCATCAGCCAGGGCAGCAGCCCGAGGGCCGCCAGCCGGGGCAGCCGCCGGAACCGCGCCGGCAGCGCCTGGCCGGGAGCGATGGCGACGGCGATGCTCATGCGTCGCCCCCCTCCCGCACCCGCTGCAGCGCCAGCCGCTCCACCGGCCCGCCCGGCCGCGGCACGACCAGCACCGTGTCGAACGGCCCCTCGGCGCAGGCCAGCCAGAACTGCCCGGCGACCGTGACCACTTCGGCGACCAGCTCGACCGCCGCGGCGGCCCGGGCGGTGCGGAACAGCCGTCGGCCGCCGGTGAACACCACCGAGGGCGCCGTACCGTCGGCCGGCAGCCGGCCCCAGGCGAGCACGTGCGCGCCCCGGCCCGTGGACGGGCTGCGCCGCGCGCCGCGCACCAGCTGGGGCGTGAGCCGGGCGGAGACCAGGACGTCGGCCAACTCGCCGTGCTGGTACAGCTCCAGCGCGGCCCGGCCGCGGCCGGACCCGACGCTGCGGACCGACCAGGGCCCGGCCCCGGCGGGCAGCGTCCCCTCCGGCCCCGGCGCCGGGTGGAGCGCGCCCCCGGGGACACCCCCGTGGCCCCCGGGGACGGGCCGCCCGTGCGGCGGGGTGGCGGAGTGCGATGCGGTGCTCGTCATGTCCCCAAGCCTGCTGCCGCGAGGGGGCGTTTGTCGGTGGTGCCGCACACCGAATCCGAGGTGTAGTTAGCTACACCCCACCGCCCGGGGGGTGGAGCTGGCTACACCCCCTGACGGGCACCCCCCTTCATGGTGGACGTCGATCACCGGGCCCTACGCTGTCCGGCATGCCCTCCACCACGCTGCGCCGAGCGCTCGTCAGGAGCCTCCGGCGGCCACCGTGGTCGGCCGGGGCCTGGCGCGACACCCGTTTCACGGCCGCCGGCCTCCCGATGGCCGTGCCGGTCTGGCTGGCCGTGACCGAGCCCAGCCTGCTCTTCCCGGTCCTCGCGGCCGTCCTGGTCTGCGCCCGCCCGCTGTCCGCCGTCCAGCGCGGCCGGCTGCGCGCGCTCTACGGCGTGACGGTGCCGCCGCCGCGTCCCGGTGAGGCCCGGTCCTGGCTGCTGGGCCGGCTGCGCCTGGTGCTGACCTGGCGGCAGGCGGTGTACCACCTGGCGGCCGGCCCGCTGCTCGCGCTCGGCGCGGCCGCGGTGCTGTACGCCTGGGGCGCGGCCCTGGTGCTCACCACGGTGTACGGCTGGATCTGGCTGATGCCGCCGACCGTCGAGCTGCGCCGGAACTGGCCCGCGCTGCTCACCCTCTCGGCCTGCGGGCTGCTGCTGGTGGTGGTGACCCCCTGGCTGGCGGCGCTGATGGCCTGGCTGGAGCTGCGGGCGGTGCGCCTGCTGCTCGGGCCGGACCGGGCGGAGCAGCTGGAGCAGCGGGTCGAGGAGATCGCGGAGAGCCGGGCCGGCCTGGTCGACGCGGTGGACGCCGAGCGCCGCCGGATCGAGCGCGACCTGCACGACGGCGCCCAGCAGCGGCTGACCTCGCTCGCGATGAACCTGGGCCTGGCCCGGCGCACCCTCAAGGACTGCCCGCCGGACGCCATGCAGGTGATCGTCACCGCGCACGAGGAGGCCCAGGCGGCCATCGACGAGCTGCGCAACCTGGTCCGCGGCCTGCACCCGGTGGTCCTGGAGGACCGCGGCCTGGACGCGGCGCTGTCCGGCATCGCCGCCCGCGCCCCGCTGCCGGTGCGGCTGGACGTCGAGCTGTCCGAGCGGATCGCCCCCACCGTGGAGGCGGTCGCCTACTTCACCGTCTCCGAGGCCCTCACCAACGTGGCCAAGCACGCCCGGGCCGCGCAGGTCGACGTCTCGGTGCGGACGGCCGCCGGCCGGCTGCGCCTGGTCGTCAGCGACGACGGCGTGGGCGGCGCGGACCCCGCCCGCGGCACCGGGCTGACCGGTCTGCGCCAGCGCGCCGCCTCGGTCGACGGCACGCTGTCCGTTCTCAGCCCCCTCGGGGGTCCCACCACCATCACCGTGGAGTTGCCGTGCGTGCTGTGATCGCCGAGGACTCGGTCCTGTTGAGGGTCGGCCTGGTCAAGGTCCTGGAGGCGGTGGGCTACGAGGTGGTGGCCGCGGTCGGGGACGCCGTGGAGCTGCTGGCCGCGGTGGAGGAGCACCGCCCCGGGGTGGTGGTGGCGGACGTCCGGATGCCCCCGGGCTTCACCGACGAGGGCGTCAAGGCCGCGATGGTGATCCGCCGGCAGTGGCCGGAGGTCGCCGTGCTGCTGCTCTCCCAGTTCGTGGAGGAGCGCTACGCCGCGGACCTGCTGGCGACCAACACCAGCGGGGTCGGCTACCTGCTCAAGCAGCGGGTGGCCAACGTGGACGACTTCGTGGACGCGCTGCAGCGGGTCGCCGAGGGCGGCACCGCGCTGGACCCGGAGGTGGTGGCCCAGCTGCTGGTGCGCCGGCACCGGGACCCGTTGGAGAAGCTGACCCCGCGCGAGCGCGACGTGCTCTCGCTGATGGCGGAGGGTCGTTCCAACGCGGCCATCGCCGCCGCGCTGGTGGTCAGCGACAGCGCGGTGGCCAAGCACATCAACTCGATCTTCACCAAGCTGGACCTCCCGCCGGCCGACGACAGCCACCGCCGGGTGATGGCGGTGCTGCGCTTCCTGGAGGTCGGGTAGCCGTGGACGGGGCGAAGGCCTGGCGGATCACCGGGACGCTCGCGGCCGTCCTGCTGGTGTTCGTCGCGGGGGTGCAGACCTGGTCGCTGGTGGTGCGGCAGCAGACCAGCACCACCAGGCCGTACGACGTGACGATCCACCGGCTCCGGCTGGAGACCGGCAGCGCCTCGGTGCGGGTGCGCGCGGGGCAGGAGGGGCAGGTGGTGGTGCGCGAGCGGCTGGACTGGATGGTGCGCAAGCCGGTGGTGTCGACCACCTTCACCGACGACCTGCTCACCGTGGGGATGCACTGCCGGATGGTCCTGCCGGCGGCCGACTTCGGCTGCGGTGCCGAGATCGAGCTGGAGGTGCCCGCCGGGACGGAGGTGACCGGGGCGGTGACCTCGGGCTCGGTCGCCGTGGAGGGGCTGAGCGGCGCGGTGCGGATGCAGCTCACCTCCGGGCAGCTGACGCTGGCCGACACCTCCGGCGAGGTGTCGGCGCAGACCACCTCCGGGCTGGTGCAGGGCACCGGCCTGAGCGCCCGGCGGGTGAGCGCGCGGACCGCCTCGGGCTCGGTGGAGCTGTTCTTCAGCAAGCCCCCGCACGCGGTGGACGTCGGGGCGGTCTCCGGCTCGCTGACGGTCGGCCTGCCGAGGGGCAGCCACTACGCCTTCTCCACCGACATCGGCAGCGGCAGCGGGCAGATCGACCCGGCGCTGAGCGACACCACCAGCCCGGACACCGTCCACGCCGCGGTCGGCTCGGGCTCGGTCGCGATCAACCCGTACCCCTAGCGGGGCGGGCCCCGGGGCCCGCCCCGCGGCCGGGGCGGCGGCCGCTCACCCGGGTGGGGGACAATGGAGAGTCCCGTCCCCCTACCCGAGGTCAGCCGCGCATGACAGCCACGCCCGCCCCCACCGCGCCCGCGACCGCATCCGCGTCCGAGAACCCGCGCGACCGCGCGCCCGAGGGCGCGCCCGCGACCGCGCCTGCGGCCGCACCCGCGACCGCGACGCCGGCCGAGTTCGCGCCGCTGGACATCGGCCCGATCCGGGTGTGGCCGCCCGTCGTGCTGGCGCCGATGGCCGGCATCACCAACGCCCCGTTCCGCACCCTGTGCCGGGAGCAGAGCGGCGGCAAGGGCCTGTACGTCTCGGAGATGATCACCACCCGGGCGCTGGTCGAGCGCAACGCCAAGACCATGCAGCTGATCAAGTTCGACCCGAGCGAGAAGCCGCGCTCGATCCAGCTGTACGGGGTGGACCCGGTGACCGTCGGCAAGGCCGCCCGGATGATCTCGGACGAGGGCCTGGCCGACCACATCGACCTCAACTTCGGCTGCCCCGTCCCCAAGGTGACCCGCAAGGGCGGCGGCTCGGCGCTGCCGTACAAGCGCAACCTGCTGCGCGAGATCCTCCGCGAGGCCGTCGCCAACGCCGGCGACCTCCCGGTGACCATGAAGATGCGCAAGGGCATCGACGACGACCACCTCACCTACCTGGACGCCGGCCGGATCGGCGCCGAGGAGGGCGTGGCCGCGATCGCCCTGCACGGGCGCACCGCCGCCCAGCACTACGGCGGGACGGCCGACTGGTCGGCGATCGCCCGGCTGCGCGAGGCGGTGCCGGCGCACGTCCCGGTGCTGGGCAACGGGGACATCTGGTCGGCCGACGACGCGCTGCGGATGATGCGCGGCACCGGCTGCGACGGCGTGGTGGTGGGCCGGGGCTGCCTGGGCCGGCCGTGGCTGTTCAAGGACCTGGTCTCGATCTTCGAGGGCGACGTCGACTACGCGCGCCCCGACTTCGGCTACGTGGCCCGGGCGATGGTGCGGCACGCCCAGCTACTCGGCGAGTGGCTGGGGGACGAGGCCCGCGGGGTGATCGACTTCCGCAAGCACGTCGCCTGGTACACCAAGGGCTTCTCGGTCGGCTCCGAGCTGCGGGTGAAGCTCGCGAACTCCTCCTCGCTGGCCGAACTGGCCGGAACCCTCGCCCTGGTGGAGCAGACCCAGACCTGGCCGATCGGTGCGGACGGCCCGCGCGGGCGCACCAGCGGCAACGGCCGGGTGGTCCTGCCCGAGGGCTGGTTGGACGATCCGTACGACTGCGCCCGTCCGGGCGATGACGCCGAATCTGACACATCCGGCGGATGATCTAGCCACTCTGTCGAAAACGACCCGATCGGACCACTGGCCACCCGGTCCCGGCCCTCTTGTCCATCCTGGACAAGAGGGCTCCTTTTCGGCGCCGGAACATCACGGAACGAGCACGTTCCTGGACGCAGTGCGACGATTGGCGCAGGCGTTCTACGGTCAAGGCGTGGGACGCGCTGGTGACGCTTGCCACACGTGGCGGTGGCCGACACCCGGTCAGTGGACGAAATGGACAGGTCGAGCATGAATCGCTTCCCGAAGCCGGTTCGACGTCGATCGGCCGATCCGGGTGCAGGAAATCAAGCCGGGGCAACGCGACCGACCCGCGGCCGCTACCCAGCGTCCGAATCGAGCGATCTTCCCGTTTCCCCGCCTTCAAGACTTGAAGGCTGGCTAGCGTCAGGGGGACGATTTCACCAACAGAGGTGAACGCCTTTATGCGCATTCGATCTAGCGGGTTACCGCCGGGTACCGGCCTCGTGTGGCCTATTCAGGGCAGAGAAGTGCCTTCGAAATGGGTATGTTCTCCGGCGTCAGGGCAACCGCGTACGAGGAGACCGACCCGTGCCGTCCCAGCAGAAGTTTGTTTACTCCTTCACCGAAGGAAACAAGGACCTCAAGGACCTTCTCGGCGGCAAGGGCGCGAACCTGGCCGAGATGACCAACCTGGGCCTCCCCGTCCCTCCGGGGTTCACCATCACCACCGAGGCCTGCAAGGTCTTCCTGCAGACCGGTAGCGAGCCCGCCTCGCTGCACGAGGAGATCAGCGCCCACCTGGACGCCCTCGAGCAGGAGATGGGCAAGAAGCTCGGCCAGGCCGACGACCCGCTGCTGGTCTCCGTGCGCTCCGGGGCGAAGTTCTCCATGCCAGGCATGATGGACACCGTCCTGAACATCGGCCTCTCCGACGCCTCGGTGGCCGGCCTCGCCGCCCAGTCCGGCAACGAGCGCTTCGCCTGGGACTCCTACCGCCGCCTGGTCCAGATGTTCGGCAAGACCGTGCTGGGCGTCGAGGGCGAGCTGTTCGAGGAGGCCCTGGACGAGGCCAAGCACGCCAAGGGCACCGCCAACGACCTGGACCTCGACGCCGCCGACCTCCGGGGCCTGGTCGAGGTGTTCAAGGGCATCGTCGAGCGCGAGACCGGCCGGGCCTTCCCGCAGGACCCGCGCGAGCAGATGGACCTCGCCGTGCACGCCGTCTTCCACTCCTGGAACGGCGACCGCGCCCGGCTGTACCGCCGCCAGGAGCGCATCCCGAACGACCTGGGCACCGCGGTCAACGTCTGCACCATGGTCTTCGGCAACCTCGGCGAGGACTCCGGCACCGGCGTCGCCTTCACCCGCGACCCCTCCACCGGCACCCAGGGCGTCTACGGCGACTACCTGTCCAACGCCCAGGGCGAGGACGTGGTGGCGGGCATCCGCAACACCCTGCAGCTGTCCGAGCTGGAGAAGCTCGACAAGAAGTCGTACGACGAGCTGATGGCGATCATGCACAAGCTCGAGACCCACTACCGCGACCTCTGCGACATCGAGTTCACCATCGAGCGCGGCAAGCTCTGGATGCTCCAGACCCGGGTCGGCAAGCGCACCGCCGCGGCCGCCTTCCGGATCGCCGTCCAGCTGGTCGACCAGGGCCTGATCGACCTGGACGAGGCCCTGATGCGGGTCACCGGCGGCCAGTTGGCCCAGCTGATGTTCCCGCGCTTCGCCCCGACCGCCGAGTCCCAGCAGATCGCCTGGGGCCTGGCCGCCTCGCCGGGCGCCGCGATCGGCAAGGTCGTCTTCGACTCGTACACCGCGGTCAAGTGGTCCCGCTCCGGGGAGAAGGTCATCCTGGTCCGCCGCGAGACCAACCCGGACGACCTGGACGGCATGATCGCCGCCGAGGGCATCCTCACCTCGCGCGGCGGCAAGACCTCGCACGCCGCCGTGGTCGCCCGCGGCATGGGCAAGACCTGCGTCTGCGGCGCCGAGGAGCTGGAGGTCGACACCAAGGCCCGCCGGTTCACCACCGCCGACGGCCTGGTGCTCCACGAGGGCGACGTGGTCTCGATCGACGGCGCCACCGGCAAGGTCTACCTCGGTGAGGTGCCCGTCCTGCCGTCCCCCGTGGTCGAGTACTTCGAGGGCACCCTGCACGCCGGCGCCGACGTCCAGGGCGGACTGGTCCAGGCCGTCCACCGGCTGATGTCGCACGCCGACGGCCGCCGCCGGCTGGCCGTGCGGGCCAACGCCGACAACGCCGAGGACGGCTCGCGCGCCCGCCGCTACGGCGCCCAGGGCATCGGCCTGTGCCGCACCGAGCACATGTTCCTCGGCGAGGAGCGCCGCAAGGAGGTCGAGCACCTGATCCTGGCGGACAACGACAAGGACCGGGAGCTGGCGCTCACCACCCTGCTGCCGCTGCAGAAGGCCGACTTCCTGGAGCTCTTCCAGGCGATGGACGGCCTGCCCGTCACCGTCCGCCTGCTCGACCCGCCGCTGCACGAGTTCCTGCCCGACATCACCGAGCTGTCGGTGCGCGTCGCCCTCGCCGAGGCCCGCAAGGACCCGAACGAGAACGACCTGCGCCTGCTCCAGGCGGTGCACAAGCTGCACGAGCAGAACCCGATGCTCGGCCTGCGCGGCGTGCGCCTCGGCCTGGTCATCCCCGGCCTGTTCGGCATGCAGGTCCGGGCCATCGCCGAGGCCGCCGCCGAGCGCCGGCTGGCCGGCGGGGACCCCCGCCCCGAGGTGATGATCCCGCTGGTCGGCACCGTCCAGGAGCTGGAGCTGGTCCGCGACGAGTGCGAGCGGGTGCTCGCCGAGGTCGCCCAGTCCACCGGCGTCACGCTGGACATCAAGCTCGGCACCATGATCGAGCTGCCGCGCGCCGCCGTGACCGCCGGTCAGATCGCCGAGGCCGCCGAGTTCTTCTCCTTCGGCACCAACGACCTGACCCAGACGGTCTGGGGCTTCTCCCGGGACGACGTGGAGGCCTCGTTCTTCACCGCCTACCTGGAGAAGGGCATCTTCGGGGTCTCCCCGTTCGAGACCATCGACCGCGACGGCGTCGGCTCGCTCGTCAAGCACGCCGTCGAGGCCGGCCGGGCCACCCGCCCCGACCTCAAGCTCGGCGTCTGCGGCGAGCACGGCGGCGACCCGGACTCGGTCCACTTCTTCCACGAGGTGGGGCTGGACTACGTCTCCTGCTCCCCCTTCCGGATCCCGGTGGCGCGCCTGGAGGCAGGCCGCGCCGCCATCGAGACGGCGGGCAGCGACTCGCGCTGAGAGGGTAGGCATCCCCTGCTCACACGCGGGTACGACTGACCGCTGACCCTCCCGTCGGGAGGGCGTACACCGGAGCTCGGCGCAGGAGAACCGGCGTACGTGACACGGCCGGGCGGGAACGGACAACGGCGTCCGTTCCCGCCCGGCCGTATGTGCGTGTGGCGTCCGTCATGTGTGTGACACGGCGGCGCGGGCCCCGCCGCCTGCCAAGCTGGACGGCATGACCAGAAGCAAGAGCCCGCTCGTCGTCGTGGCCGTCCTGATCCTGGCCGTGCTCGCCGGAGTCGGCTACCTGCTCGCCGGCAAGGGCGGCAGCAGCCACCCCAAGGCCGCCGCGAGCGCCACCACGACCACCGCGGGCACCGCGGCCGCCAAGCCCTCCGCCCCGAAGCCGTCCCCGCCGGCCGGTGGCACCCCCGCCCCGAGCGGCACCTGGGTGCCCGCCGACCCGGCCCTGGCCGACGTCTGCCGCACCAAGCTGCCCAGTCAGGCCCAGGACACCCTCGGGCTGATCGCCAAGGGCGGCCCGTACCCGTACAACCGGGACGGCATCGTCTTCGAGAACCGCGAGAGCCGACTGCCGAAGAAGGGCAACGGCTACTACCACGAGTTCACCGTGGTCACCCCGGGCTCCAACGACCGCGGCACCCGTCGGGTGGTCACCGGCGGCGCCGGCGAGCAGTACTGGTCCGCGGACCACTACGCGACCTTCCAGGAGATCGACCCGCGCTGCTGACCCCCGCGGCCCCTCCGGCCCCCGGCCTCCCCAGCGGACCGGGGGCCGTCGTGCGTCCGGACGGGCCTCGACGAGGTTGACCGGTGGGCGGGTTCACCGGGCCCGGCGCCAGCTGATCCGCTCGTGCGGGCCGTGCGGGCCGGTGGTGACCAGGGCGGTGAGCTCGTGCAGCACCGGCGCCGGGTCGCGGCGCAGTTGGACCGGGGTGGTGCGGACCACCGGCAGGCCGGCCGAGGTGAGCCGGTTGGCGCGGGTCAGACCGCGTTCGTGGTCGGCGGGGCGCAGGTGGTAGGCGCGGGAGTCGATCTCCAGGGCCACGCAGGCGTGCGGCCAGTAGGCGTCCGGCACGGCGAGGAACCGGCCGTCCAGGAAGAGCACCGGGTTCCACAGCGGCGCCGGCAGACCCGCGTGGGCGAGCACCTCGCGCGCCTCGCCCTCCACCACGGAGCGCACCCCGACGGTCAGGTCCTCCACCACCCCGGCCACCTGGGGCAGCGCCAGCGCCCCCGGTCTGGCCAGCAACTGGTCCAGCAGTTCGCCGAGTTCGCAGTGCCGCCGCTGCACGGCCTCGGCGCACAGCGCCCGGAACCGGCGCTGCCCGGTCTCCCGCGGCGCCACGTCCGCCAGGGCCCGCGCGACCGTGGCGCTCCACAGCCCGTCGTCCCGCTCGAAGCCGCCCGGCATCACCCCGGACGCCCGGTGGATCCGGACGAACTCCCGCTCCCCGACCCGCCGTCGGGCGGGGATCAGGACGTCGACCTCGGCCAGGTCGGCCGGGTGCCCGGCGCTCGGCAGCCCGGCGTCCGCCAGCACCGCGAACCCGGTCAGCAGCACCTCACCGGGCAGCGGCTGCCGACCCTTCGGGCTCGCGTACGCCAGTGCGGCGCGCAGTTTCTGATGGACCGTCAGCCGCCCGCTCTGCAGGCAGATCACCCGCGGCAGCACCTGCTGCCAGGGCCCGCCCGGCCGCAGCCGGTGGGCGATCGTGCCGGAGGGCACGCCGAGCCGCCGCAGCTGCGCCCGGGTGGCGATGTGCTGCTGGTCGGCGCCGAGCAGGGCGACGGGGTCGAGCGGGTGCGCGCGGGTCATACCCCGGTGCTGCCCGCCCGGATCGGAGGTATGCGAAACGTCCCTCGTCGGAGGCCGTTCGCGGAACGGTGTTGACGAAGTCGAGCTCCAGCGGCTGAGCTTGACCCCACATGATGACCGAACCCAACGGCCCCGCGTTCGACGCGCTCAACGGCCTTTCCGTCGGTGACGCCCTCGGCGCCCAGTACTTCGTCCCGGAGACCGCCCGGGCCCACCACGCCTCCCGCACCGCACCGCCCGGCCCCTGGCCGTGGACCGACGACACCGAGATGGCCTGCTCGGTGTACGCCGCCCAGCGCGAACGCGGCGCGATCGACACCTTCGACCTCACCCACGCCTTCGCCGCCCGCCACGACTTCGACCGGGGGTACGGGCCGGCCGCCAACCGGATGCTCCGACTGGTCCGCGAGGGCGGCGACGCGAAGCGGCTGGCCGCCGAACTCTTCGACGGCCGGGGCTCGTACGGCAACGGCGCCGCGATGCGGGTGGCCCCGCTGGGGGCGGCGCACTGCGCCGATCCGGCGCAGGCGGTCGGGCCCGCGGCCGACACCGCCGTGATCACCCACACCCACCCGCAGGCCGTCGACGGCGCGATCGCCGTCGCGGTGGCCGCCGCCCACGCCGTCCGGGCCCGGACCGCGCCGACGCCGCCGAGGGCCTTCCTGACGGCGGTGGTCGAGCTGACCCCGCCCGGGGCGGTGCGGGACGCGCTCATCGAGGCGGCCGGGCTGGCGGACCGGTCGGACGGCCCGGACGTCGCCCGACTGCTCGGCAACGGCAGCCGGACCTCCGCCCTGGACACCGTCCCGTACGCCCTCTGGTGCGCCGCCCGGCACCTGACCGACTATCCGGCCGCCGTCCGGGCGGCGATCGCGGCCGGCGGCGACATGGACACCGTCGCCGCGATCACCGGCGGCGTGGTCGCCGCCCGCACCGGCACCGACGGCATCCCGGCGGCCTGGCTGGCCGCCCGCGAACCGCTGCCCGCCTGGGCCTTCCCCGAGCCGGGGAGCGTCCGGTCCGCCGCCGCACGGCGGGAGCCGCTCCTGCCCATGCTGCGGCCCCGGGCCTGCCCGGTGCCGGACGTGCTCTGGACCGACGGGCAGTGGCAGGTGATCCGCTCCGGGCTGAGGCCCGTCGAGCGGGAGGACGAGTGGGTGTCCCACACCGCCGAGGGCGTGCTGCACCTGCACCGCAGCCGGACCGGCCACGAGGCCTGGAGCGTCGGGGTCGCCCCGGTGCGGGGCGGCTGGCGGCCGGTGTCCGTGCTCGTGGAGACCCACCCCGACCGCCCCGGGCCCGCCCCGGAGCGGCTGGAGACCGTCCTCGGCCTGGCCGCGACCGGCTACCTCAGGCGGTGATCATCAGCTGCCCGCTGCCGCCGCCCGGTCTAAGGCACTCCTGGTTGATCGCCGGATCCGGGGCGCTCGGCGAGGTGGCGGCGGCGATCCGCAGCTCGATGATGTCCCGGACGGCCGGCCACTCGTCGTCCAGGATCGAGTAGAACGCCGTCGAGCGCACCACGCCGTCCAGCCCGCGCGAGTGCGCCCGGCGGACGCCCTCGGAGGTCGCGCCGAGCCGCTCGATCGCGGCCCGGGAGCGCAGGTTGCGGGCGTCCGCGCGCAGCGAGATCCGCTGCACGCCCCAGGTCTCGAAGGCGTACCGCAGCATCAGCAGCTTGGCCTCGGTGTTGATGCCGGTGCCCTGGGCGCGCGGGGACAGCCAGGTGTTGCCGATCTCGGCGGCGTCCGGGACGGCCGTCGCCGGATCGCCGAACGGCACGCCGGGCGCGGGCGGCCACACCAGCGGGCCCCGCCAGTAGTCGAGTTCCAGGAAGCGGGTGGAGCCGACCACCCGGCCGTCCGCGGCGTTGACCGTCGCGAACGGCAGCGACCGGCCCGCGGCCTGGTCGGCGAGCGCCCGGGCGACGTAGTCGCGGGCCGCTTCCAGGCCGTGCGGGACGGGGGTGAAGGCGTAGGTCGTACGGTCCTCGGCGCCGGCCGCGGCGATGGCCTCGGCATGGTGTGCGGCGAGGGGCTCCAGCCGCACGGTGCGGCCGGTGAGGATGACAGGTGCTGGCACGGAACCTTGTGTCCTTCATCGGTCGTAGGGCGCAGTCCGCGCCGGGGTGCGGCACGGGCTGCGGGGACTGGTTCGCCCCGTCCCGGTTCCGCCTCCGGGTACCCGTGCGCGCCGGAGGATTCCGGTCGGGCGGGGCGGGGGCGGCGGCCCGGAACGGGCGGCGCGGTGTGCCGGAACGGCCACGGGTCCTCGGACCGGTCCGGCGGGAAGAGCGAGGGGACAGTGTGCGTCCGCGAAATGGCCGAGAAGGAAACGAGTGCGCGAAGGGAAGCAGGCGGCCAGGTGAAGGCAAGATGCGTCGTGGGTGTCTGCCCGAGCAGCGGTCCGGGTCGTGATCGACGGCGTTACGGACGACGTGACGACGACGCGACGATGCGAGGCAGCGAGAGGACGATACCCGCCAGAACGCGGTGCGTCACTTCGCGGCACGCGAATGGCCGCCAGGACCGCCACCGCGCGCCCCGGATCAGGCTGTTGAACACCCGTGACCAGGGCGTTTCCCCCCGGGTGCGATCATGGTCCGGAGCGGTCGACGACGGCCTCCGAGCGCCTTCCCGGGCGGGTCGCCCGGCGGCGGGCGGTCGGGCGGTCGGCCGGAACGGGAATTACGGCGCGGCCCGGCACGCTGGAGAGGACGAGAAGCCGGTCGGATCGGGACGAGCAGGGAACGGGGTTGGGTGCGCGGTGCGAGACTTCCAGGCGCTGTACGAGCTGGATGAGCGGGGCGTGGCCGCCGTGGCCGCGGCCGCCGCGGAACTGCGCGACACCGGCGCCGGCCTGGTGCTGCTCCAGCACTTCGAGGGATTCATGGACGCCGGCGAGGCCGGCGGCCAGGTGGTGGCGCACCTGCTGGAGACGGGCTCGCCCCAGGTGGTGGCCCGGTTCGACCACGACCGCCTGGTGGACTACCGGGCCCGCCGCCCCGCGATGGTCTTCGACCACGACCACTGGTCGTCCTACGACCCGCCGGAGATCCTGCTCCAACTCCTGCGCGACGCCGCCGGCGCCCCGTTCCTGCTGCTCAGCGGCCCCGAGCCGGACGTCGAGTGGGAGCGTTTCGCGCGGGCCGTCCGCGAGCTGGTCGAGCGCTTCGAGGTCCGGCTCAGCGTGGACTTCCACGGCATCCCGATGGGCGTGCCGCACACCCGCCCGGTCGGTCTGACGCCGCACGGCAACCGGCTCGACCTCGCGCCGGGGTACCCGCAGTGGTTCGAGCAGGCGCAGGTCCCGGGCAGCGCCCAGGCGCTGCTGGAGTACCGCCTGGCCGAGGCCGGGCACGACGTGCTGGGCTTCGCCGTGCACGTCCCGCACTACGTGGCCCGTTCGGCCTACCCGGCGGCCGCGGTGCTGGTCCTGGAGGCGGTGCAGTCCGCCACCGGCCTGGTGCTGCCCGGCACCCGGCTGCGCGAGCGGGTCGGCGAGGTCTACGCCGACATCGAGGAGCAGCTGTCCCAGGGGGACGGCGAGTTGCGCTCGGCGATCCGCGGCATGGAGGGCCAGTACGACGCGGTGGCGGGCGCCGAGGGGCGGGAGAGCCTGCTGGCCGAGCCGGTCGACCTGCCCTCGGCGGACGAGCTGGGGCGGCGCTTCGAGCAGTTCCTGGCCGAGCACGAACGCGGCGCGGAGTAGCGGGGGCGGCGGGAGCGGCCCTCGGCGCGGGGCGGGGCCGGGTGCGGGAGCCATCGGCGCCGCCCGTACGTTGAGCCCTGCGGTGCCCGGGGGACGGGCCGCCGCACCGCGCTGCCCGCGACTCGCACCCCGGGGGGACACCATGCCCAGGACCACACGCCGGACCACCCGCCCGACGGCCGCCGCGTCGGCCGGGTTCACCGCCCTGCTGCTGGCCGGGCTGGCCGCGCTGACCGGGTGCAGCGGCGGGGACGGCGCGGACGGTCCGGACCGGGGCTTCGCGGGCGCGCTGCCCGGCCGTGCCCCGGCCGGGGCGAGCCCGACGCCGACCCCCACCCCGCCGCCCACCGGCCCGTACGTGGCGCTCGGCGACTCCTACACCGCCGGGCCGAGGATCGCCCCGCAGGTCGGCGAGCCGGGCGGGTGCGGCCGCTCGGGGGTCAACTACCCCTCCCTGCTGGCGAAGGCGCTGGTGCTGGCGCCCGGGCAGTTCCGGGACGTCAGCTGCAGCGGCGCCCGCACCGGGGACCTGAAGGCCCCGCAGCAGACCGACGGCGGCCCCAACCCGGCCCAGCTGGAGGCGCTGACCCCGGCCACCCGGCTGGTCACCCTGGGCATCGGCGGCAACGACGCCGGATTCATGCAGGTGGTCACCGAGTGCGCCAAGGACACCCTGGTGGACGCGGTGAAGGACCTGGTCGGCGGGGACCGCGCGGCCGCGCCCTGCCGGGAGCACTACGCCTCCGGCGGCACCGACGAGGTGCGGGCCCGGGTGGACGCGGCCGGCGGGAAGGTCGCCGAGGTGCTCCAGGAGGTCAGGCGCCGCTCCCCGCAGGCCCGGGTGTACGTGATCGGCTACCCGGCCCTGCTCCCGGCCGACCCGGCCGCCTGCGTGCCGGTGCTGGGCACCACGGTCGCGGCCGCCGACCTCGCCTTCCTGACCGAGAAGGAGCAGCAGCTCAACGCGATGCTCAAGCAGCGCGCGGAGGCCGCCGGGGCGGTGTTCGTGGACACCGCCGGTCCCTCGGCCGGGCACGACATGTGCGCGGGGGAGGACACCCGCTGGATCGAGCCGCCGTTCCCGGCGCACGGGCTCACCCCGGTGCACCCCAACGCCCGGGGGGAGGAGGGCGTGGCCGCCGCCGTGCTGAAGGCCGTCCGGGGCTGACCCCTCCGGGCCCCGCGTCCCTCCGCACCCTGCGCCCGTCCGAGCCCCGTGCACCCCGCGCCCGTCCGAGCGCCGCGCACCGTTCGCCCCGCTCCGTACGCCGTCCGGCGCCCGGGCCGTTCGGGTCCGGCCGAATCGCGGCGGGCGGACACCGGCGCGCCTCCCACCATTCACGCCCCGGTCCACGCTCCTTCGCGCGCGGCACCCTCCGCGTGTCGGGGGCGCGGCGTACCGTGAGGGTCATATGGATGACACCAAGCACCGCCTCGCCGCCCCGATCCCGTACGACCACGCCGCCGAGGCCCGCTGGGTCCCCGAACCGGACAAGCGTCCCGGCCGCACCGCCTTCCAGCGCGACCGCGCCCGGGTGCTGCACTCCGCCGCGCTGCGCCGACTGGCCGGCACCACCCAGGTGGTCGCCCCGATGCGCAGCGACTTCCCCCGCACCCGGCTCACCCACTCGCTCGAATGCGCCCAGGTCGGGCGGGAATTGGGCGCGGCCCTGGGCTGCGACCCCGACCTGGTGGAGACCGCCTGCCTGGCCCACGACATCGGCCACCCGCCCTTCGGCCACACCGGCGAGGAGGCCCTGGACCAGGCCGCCGAGGCCTGCGGCGGCTTCGAGGGCAACGCCCAGTCGCTGCGCATCCTCACCCGGCTCGAACCCAAGCGCTTCGCCCCGCCGGAGGACCAGCCGGCCGCCCGGCTCGCCCCCTGGCCCGGCCGCAGCGTCGGCCTCAACCTCACCCGGGCCGCCCTGGACGCCGCCACCAAGTACCCGTGGACCAAGGGCGCCCACCCCACCGACCCGGCCTCGCCCAAGTACGGCGTCTACGCCGACGACCTGCCGGTCTTCCGCTGGCTGCGGGCGGGCTCCCCGCCCGGGCGCAAGTGCTTCGAGGCCACCGTCATGGACTGGTCCGACGACGTGGCCTACTCCACCCACGACGTCGAGGACGGCCTCCAGGCCGGCCACATCGACCCGGCCGTCCTGCGCGCCCCCGGCGAGCGCAACGACCTCTTCAAGGTCGCCGAGCGCTACGCCCGGGACGCCGAGCCGGAGGAGCTCGCCGCCGCGCTGGACCGGCTGCTCGCCCAGGACTGGTGGCCCCGGGGCTACGACGGCACGGCGCGCGCCCGGGCCGGCCTCAAGGACCTCACCAGCCAGTTGATCGGCCGCTTCTGCCTGGCCGCCGAGCAGGCCACCCGGGCCCGCTACGGCCCCGGCCCGCTCACCCGCCACACCGCCGAGCTGGTGGTGCCGAGGGACGTCCGGCTGGAGGTCGCGGTGCTCAAGGCCGTCGCCGTCCGCTTCGTGATGATGCGCGACGAGCAGGCCCAGCTGCGGGCCCGCCAGCGGATCGTGATCGCCGAGCTGGCGGACGTGCTCACCCGGCGCGCCCCCGAGGGCCTGGACCCGGTCTTCACCGCGATGTACCACGAGGCCGAGGACGACCGCGCGGCCCTGCGCACCGTGATCGACCAGATCGCCACCCTCACGGACGCCTCGGCCCTGGCCCTGCACGGCAGACTCGTCGGCACCGCCCGGGCGTGACCGGGGCGCGGCGGCCGGCCGGAGCCCCCGCCCCCGGCCGGAGCCCCCGCCCCCGGCGGGGCCGGAGCCGCCGGATCCCGGCCGGGAACCCCGGTCGGAAACCCCGGCCGCCCCAGTAGACTTCCGGGGTGGCCGGGCGGATCAGGGACGAAGACGTACAGGCGGTGCGCAGCGCACTGCCGATCGATGCGGTGGTCGGCGACTACGTACAGCTGACCAATGGTGGCGGTGGCGAGTACAAGGGCGTCTGCCCCTTCCACGACGAGAAGTCCGCCTCCTTCTACGTCAACCCCGCCAAGGGCGTCTTCCACTGCTTCGGCTGCCAGGAGAACGGCGACACCATCGCCTTCCTGATGAAGATCGAGCACTTCACCTTCGCCGAGGCCGTCGAGCGGATGGCGGCCCAGGCCGGCATCACCCTGCGCTACGAGGAGGGCGGCTACAGCCCCCGCCACCAGCAGGGCGAGCGCACCCGGCTGGTCGAGGCGCACAAGGTGGCCGCCGCCTGGTACCGGGAGCAGCTGGCCTCGCCGGAGGCGGAGATCGGCCGCCGCTTCCTGGCCGAGCGCGGGTTCGACGAGGAGGCCGCGCAGACCTTCGGCGTGGGCTACGCCCCCGCGGGCTGGGAGCACCTGGTCCGCTTCCTGCGCGGCAAGGGCTTCACCGACAAGGAGATCCTCCAGGGCGGCCTGGCCTCGCAGGGGCAGCGCGGCGGCCTGATCGACCGCTTCCGCGGTCGGCTGGTCTGGCCGATCCGGGACATCGCGGGCGAGGTGGTCGGCTTCGGCGCCCGTCGGCTGCGCGAGGACGACAACGGCCCGAAGTACCTGAACACCCCCGAGACGCCGATCTACAAGAAGTCCCACGTGCTCTACGGGATCGACCTGGCGAAGAAGGAGATCGCCAAGTCGGGCCGGGCGGTGGTGGTCGAGGGCTACACCGACGTGATGGCCTGCCACCTGGCCGGGGTCACCTCGGCGGTGGCCACCTGCGGCACCGCCTTCGCCGAGGACCACATCAAGATCATCCGTCGGCTGCTGATGGACACCTCGCAGTACCGGGGCGAGACGGTCTTCACCTTCGACGGCGACGCGGCCGGCCAGAAGGCCGCCCTGCGGGCCTTCGAGGACGACCAGAAGTTCGCCGCCAAGACCTCCATCGCGGTCAGCCCCGGCGGCATGGACCCGTGCGAGCTGCGCCTGGCCCAGGGCGATGAGGCGGTCCGGCAGCTGATCGACAATCCGGTCCCGCTGTTCGAGTTCGCGCTGCACACGGCGGTGGCCAAGCACCGGGTCGAGACGCCCGAGGGGCAGGCCGCCGCGATGGAGGAGGCGGCCCTGATCGTGGCGAAGATCAAGGACCCGTCGATCCGGCACGGCTACGCGATCCGGCTGGCCGGCATGGTCGGGGTGAACCCGGGCGACGAGCAGTTCGTGGTCCGCCGGATCTCCCAGCTGGCCCGCTGGGAGCGGGAGAAGCAGCAGAACCCGCGCGCCAACGGCCAGCAGCGGCGCACCGAGCAGCCCGTCCAGCAGCCGCGCCCCGCGCAGCCCGCGTTCCGGCTCAACCCGCGCGACCCGGCCCAGTTCGTCGAGCGCGAGCTGCTCAAGCTGGCGCTCCAGCACCCTGACCTGGTCAGCCCGGCCTTCGACCACTACGGCGAGGACGAGTTCCCGACCCCGCCGTACACGGCCGTCCGGCAGGCGATCGGCAAGGCCGGCGGCGCCGCGTACGGGGCGACCCTGCCCGACTTCATCAGCGTGGTGCGCGAGGCGGCCCCGGACGACCAGGTGCGCTCGCTGGTGACGGAACTGACCGTCGAGCCGGTGCGCTCGCTCCGCAAGGCGGACGCGATCTACGCGGGGTCGTTCCTGGTTCAGCTTCGCCGTCTGGCCGTCGAGCGGCGGATCTCAGAAGTACGTGCCTACCTCCAGCGACTCGGCCCGCGACCGGACCTGGAGCAGCAACGCGCGGTCCAGACGGAGCTGTACCAGCTCCAGCAGTACGACCAGCAGCTCCGTAGCCTGGGCGCGGCGGCACTGTAGGCGCGGTCGACCCCGGACATCCCGGAAGTCCGGTGCAGAAAGTCGGCGCAGGAGTCTCGGCCACGGAGCGTGGCGTACCCCACACTGGAGGACGTCCCACCTCCGTTCAGCGCGGGTCCGCCAGAGTCGCGCCCGCCCCGAGGGGATGCCCGTGGACCACGGCCCTGCCGCAACGACCACCGCCACCGGACGAGCCGCGCCCGCCGAACCCGCGACGGGTGAGCAGGAGACGGACCACAGCCGGGCCGGCACCGCGCCCCCGGACCGGGCGCGCGTCCCCGACCAGGAGCTGCCGGACGGTCACCCTGACAGCCCTGACAGCCCTGACAGCCGCGACAGCCCCGACCCGGAGGCCCGGGCGGAGCCGGAGGACGACGAGCCCCCCGAGCGCGCCGAGGGCGGCAGCCCGGCCGCCGACCTGCTGCGCCAGTACCTGCGCGAAATCGGCCGGATCCGACTCCTCTCCGCCGCCGAGGAGGTCGAGCTGGCCCGCCGGATCGAGGCCGGCCTGTTCGCCGAGGAGCGGCTGAACGGCGCCCCGCCGCCGCCCGACCCGCTGGCCCGTGAGCTGGACACCCTGGTGGTCCTCGGCCGGATCGCCAAGCGCCGCCTGGTCGAGGCCAACCTGCGCCTGGTGGTGTCCGTCGCCAAGCGCTACGTCGGGCGCGGGCTGACCCTCCTGGACCTGGTCCAGGAGGGCAATCTCGGCCTGATCCGGGCGGTGGAGAAGTTCGACTACGCCCGCGGCTACAAGTTCTCGACCTACGCGACCTGGTGGATCCGGCAGGCGATGAGCCGGGCCCTGGCCGACCAGGCCCGGACCATCCGGGTGCCGGTGCACGTGGTGGAACTGATCAACCGGGTGGTCCGGGTGCAGCGCGCGCTGCTCCAGGAACGCGGCCTGGAGCCGACCCCGGCCGACATCGCCACCGCCCTGGAGCTCACCGAGGCACGGGTGCGCGAGCTGCTCCGGCTGGCCCAGGAACCGATCTCGCTGCACACCCCGGTCGGCGAGGAGGACGACGTCGCGCTGGGCGATCTGATCGAGGACGCCGACGCCGCCTCGCCCGCCGAGTCCGCGACCTTCCTGCTGCTGCGCCAGCACCTGGACGCGGTGCTGGCGACCCTCGGCGAGCGGGAGCGCCAGGTCGTCCAGCTCCGCTACGGGCTGGACGACGGCCGCCCGCGCACCCTGGAGGAGATCGGCGCGGTGTTCGGCGTGACCAGGGAGCGGATCCGCCAGATCGAGTCCAAGACCCTGGTCAAGCTCCGTGACCACGCCTACGCGGAACAACTGCGCGGCTACCTCGACTAGACCGGACCTAGGACGGGGGCGGGGACGGGGACGGGCTGGGCGAGGCCTGGTCGGTGGCCGTGGCCGTGGCCTGGTCGGTGGCCGGGTCCGTGGGGGTGACGGTCGGATCGCCCGGTGTCGCCGCCGCGGCCCCGGCGCCCGGGGGCGGTGAGGCCGGGCCGATCGGGATCGGGGTGGCGTCCACCACCGTGGCCAGGTCGACGACGGTCGCGGTGCAGCCGTGCCCGGCCGGCTGGTAGCCGCAGACCTGGAAGCCGACCGACGGGTCGGCGGCGTTCAGCATCGACGAGTAGTTGTCGTACCCCCAGTGGATCAGCGCGGTCTCGCTCTCCCCGGTGCTGTCGGTGATCACCGCGGAGTCCTTGGGCTCGCCCTCGGTGATCGCCGCCCAGGCGGCCTGGCAGGTCCGGCTGTACCGCAGGTAGACGACCACCTTGCCGATCACCTGGGTCTGCAGGGTCCGGGCGTCCTTGCCGCAGCCGGTGGTCTTGGGGTCCTTGTGGGCGCAGCCGAGGGCCCGGCAGGCGGGGTCGGACGGGGCGGGCTTGGCGGTGGCCGGGACGCTCGGGGTCGGTCCGTCGGCCGCCGAGGCCTGGTCGTCGTGCCGGCTGACCCGCAGGCCGATCAGCACCAGCACCAGCGCCAGCACCGCCGCGCCGGGGATCAGTGCCACCGGGCGCCGCCACCACGCGGGAGCGGGTCCGGCAGCGCCGCCGTCGTCGCCATCACCGTCACCGCCATCACCGTCACCGTCACCGCCGTCGCCGTCGGGGCGGGAGCGGGGTCCGGCGCCGTGCTCGACCGGCTCCCCGTCCGCCGGCTCCCCGTCGACCGGCACGCCGTCCGCCGGTTCGCCGGTCATCGGTTCCACCGCCCGCCGCCACAGCTCGCGCAGCGCGGTCGCGTCGCAGTCCACCGCCCCGATCAGCGCCTCCAGCGCCTGTTCGGTGACGACGCGCTTGCCGTTCAGCCAGCGCTCCCAGGAGGCCCGGCTGTAGTGGGTCCGGCCGGCCAGCTCGGACAGCGAGAGCCCGGCGGTGTCCTTGATCGTCCGGAGCTCCTCGGCCAGCAGTCGGGCGGGCTCGGACAGCTCGTCGGGCAGGTCCTTCCAGGCGGCAGCCAATGCGGCCCTCCATGAGTCGCGGGACGGGACAACGGTGGACGGGGTGGGAAGCACGCGCCCGGTCCGACCGTTCGGCGTCTCCCCTTCTCCAACCTCAGCGGCCTGACGTCCCAAAGGCCAGGTCATGGCGTTGAGACGGACGGAAGTGTCTCACAACCCCCGGGAGTGCTCGAACAGTCATGTGTTCGTCGTGCAGAGTTCTCCTGGCCGGCGCGTTCCACCGCCCCGGCGGTTTCGTTCGGGCCCGGCCGGTCGTTCGCCGGTCGGCCCGACACGGAGTCCCGGTCACCCCCACCGGTCGGGGCAGCCTCGCGGGGTAATCCGACAACGTCCAGGTCTGCACCCCCGGAGGCTGCTCTGCCGACCTTCCAACTCCCAAACAGGAACAGGGCACGATCTCAG